>JAHIWF010000119.1 GCA_018815555.1 Spirochaetota bacterium
ATGACAAAGGGTTTTAGCTTTTTGAACGAGGAATCGGCGACTGGTGCGACCGGGGCAAAAGCGCCGGAATTGCGCCAGCTTTCATAGATACGGTCCTCAAACTCTCCCGGGCTGTAGGCTTTGGCCAGTTCGATAGCTTTCATGTTCTTCCTTTTCTCATGGTTGCACGTATTGTTAGTATTCTAGCAAAAAAGCGGCCGGCATGCAATTGCATTTCCCGGATTGGCAGTTTAGACTGGAAATAAGACATCCGGAATAGTTCCGGGCCCAGGAGGACGTATGTCCGGCACTGTCGGTGACAACAATGGACAACTGAAGACAGGCAACGAAGTAAATAACACCGCACGCATCCTGCTTGAGGTGTCGCGTCTGGTCAATTCGTCACTGGACCCTGATGAGGTACTGCACCGTATCCTGGATTCGGTAGACCTGGTACTGCCCTACGATTATGCCGTGATCCAGATACTGCAGGGCCGGGTACTGCACATGAAAACCTGCATCGGCTTTTCTCATCCGGAGGAGCTGAAAAAAATGCAGCTGCCGCTTGACCAGTTTGCCGTTAACAAAGAAATTATCGATACCGGCTTGCCGGTGCTTATCGGTAACGTCCAGAAGGACCGTCGCTGGATCTGCTTTGATGAATTTGCCGAGTACCGCAATGTCCGCTCCTGGATGGGGGTGCCGCTGTCCGCCAATGGCCGGCCTATCGGGATCCTGGAACTTGGATCCAATATGGAAGCGGTTTATACATCTTCCCATGTTTTTTTTGCTGCAGCTTTTGCTTCGCATGTTTCCATTGCCTACGAAAATGCGCGCTTGTACGCCGAAACCCGCAAACGGGTAGAAGAGATGGCCGCCCTCAACAAAGTATCGGCAGCGGCCAACGACCATCTGGAGCTGGAAGAACTGTGCAAACTGATTGGCGAAACCATCGATAGGCTTCTGGTTTGTGATGTAATATATCTGGCGATTCTGGATGAGGACCGCGAAACAATCCATATGCCTTTTTTTAGAAACAAAGGCAAGAAGCAGAGTATCCAACCATTTAAACTGGGCGAAGGACTGACTTCCCGTGTGTTAGAATCCGGCAAACAACTGCTCTTAGACCATGACGCCGACGAACAAATGAAAATGCTCGGAGGAATTCAGCAAGATGAACGTAAACCAAAAACCTGGCTTGGTTTACCGCTTTTATCGGGAGATAAAGCAATAGGGGTGCTTTCAGTTCAGCATTTTACCAATGAATACCATTTCAGCGAAGACGATATAAGGCTGCTGGCAACCCTCGCTGCTTCAGCCTCCTCTGCCATTCAGAATGTACTCTTGTATAAAGAAACCCAAAGAAGGGAAAAGGAAGCCCTAGCACTGGCAGAAATCGGACGGGAAGTCTCCTCATCGCTGAATTTCGAAACTGTCGTAAAGCGTATTGTAGAATTGGCCCACCCGCTTTTGAGCCATGAAGCCAGTGCTATTTTTACGGCTGACGGCAGCGGTACAAGGCTGAAAGCGGTATCAGTCGCCGGGAAATCCGCCCGCATAAAGCCAGGCAGCACCATAGCCAATGGTGTTGGGGTCATTGGGCGCACAGCGGTAGAAGGCAAAGTGAACGTTGACAACGGCCTGAACAAATATCAACAGCAAGCCTATTCAGGAGAGAAGCTGATGGCCATACCGCTGATGATGAAGGGCCGAATCCTGGGTGTTCTGGTTTCCTGGCGTAATGCCGACGAAGGGCCGTTTACCCGTCATGATATCCAGTTCGGCGAAAACATCGCCCGCCAGACCAGTGTAGCACTGCGTAACGCTCAGCTGTTTCAGATTGCCGAGTCTTCGCGACGCGAAGCCGAAATGGCCAACACCCTAAAATCGCAATTTCTGGCTAACATGAGCCATGAACTGCGCACACCGCTTAACTCAATAATAAATTTTGCCTTTCTGATAAAACAAGAGATGCCGGAGGAGCAATTTGACGGGCAGATTGACATGCTGCAGCGTATCGAAGAATCCGGCCGCCACCTGCTGAAATTGATTAACGATATTCTGGATCTGTCAAAAATAGAATCAGGACGCATGGAGTTGTATTTTGAGGATCTGGCGATTGACGAATTAATCCAGGGGGTTATGTCTACGAGTTCGACTTTGGTCAGCGGCAAGAATATTGTATTGCGTACCAATATTGAATCCGGGCTGCCCTTGGTTCGCGGCGACCGAACCCGCCTGCGGCAAGTATTATTGAACCTGATTTCGAATGCGGCCAAATTTACTCAGGAAGGCAGTATTACGGTTCAGGTCGAGAAAGAAAGCGGTTTTATCCGTATCCACGTTATTGATACCGGCATAGGAATGCGCGAAGAAGATATACCACGCGCATTCAATGAGTTTGTGCAGCTGGATGGAGGAAGCGACCGCATTCAGGGTGGAACCGGACTTGGCCTGCCTATCTCCAAGCGTTTTATTGAAATGCAGGGAGGCAGCTTTACAGTGCACACCCAACCCGGCAAGGGTTCTGATTTCTCGTTTACAATACCGTTGATTCCAGAACTACCGGCAGCCCTGCTATCTGAAACCACCGAGCCTGTCAAAACCGATGCCGGAGGACTGATCCAGCAACTGGACCCGACCGGCAATCCGCTTCCGCTGAAAGTGCTGGTAATAGACGACGATGAAGCAGCCTCGGCTTCGATTGCCGCTCAACTGCATAAAAAGTGGGAAGTACTACAGCTTAATGACCCGCGCAAAGTGGTAGAAACAGTATTGCAGCAGAAACCGGATGTTCTTGTCCTGGATATCATGATGCCTTACCTGGATGGCTGGGATATTCTGAAAACACTGAAGGCCAATCCGGCTACCAGTACGCTACCGGTTATCATGTGTTCAGTAATGCATCAGAAAAGCATGGCACTATCGCTTGATGCCGAGGATTTTCTGGTCAAACCAGTGCGCAAAGATGATCTTATACAGGCAGTTTCGCAGGTAGCACCGAAAGGCGGCCGGGTTCTGGCTGTTGATGATGACCAGAATGCGCTGACTATAGTAGGACGCATCCTGCAGAGTGAGCGTTATGACGTTGCCGTGGCTAATTGCGGCCCGACCGGATTGGATCTGGCGCACGACAAAATCCCCGATGTAATAATACTGGATCTGTTGATGCCGAATATGGACGGTTTTGCGGTATTGGAAAAAATCCGCAAGGATCCTCAGCTTGCCCATATTCCGATCATCGTAATCAGTTCCAAAGACCTGACCCGGGAAGAATATAAGCGACTGCAGGACGGCATGACCCGCTATCTGCAGAAAGGCAGTTTCTCCGAGGAGGAATTGGGCAATGTCATCAAGCGACTGCATCAGTTACAGGCCAAGACAGGTACCCAGCAGGAAGAGCAAACATGAGCAACGCACCCGATAACCCAAACCTGAGCAGTCTCATGCGCGACATTGCTTCATTACTGGCTTTACCCGGCACCAGCAGCGATTATTCCGCCAATCCGGACCTGCTGCTCGCTCGCATCAGCCAACTGGTGAAACACGAGCGTAGCTCGATGCAGGCAGCCGAAACCCTGCGCATTGCCAGCATCGAGCTTACCAAAAACCTGGATCCGACCCTGGTACTGCAGGCCTTGTTGGACTACCTGTGCTGGCTGCTGCCTTATGACTATGCCAGTGTCAGTCTGATACAGGACGGAAACTCTTTGCTGATGGCCGTAAACCGGGATTTCCGTACCGGCCTGGTGGACGGCTGCCAGGAGGGCCTGTCCTGCGTGGAACAGGATACCAGTGACCTGGCCCGGCAGGCTATAGAAGAGCGTAAAACCATCATGCTGCAGCGGCCGGGAACAACACCAGAGCAAACTACGACAGAATTGATCATACCTTTGCGCTGGGAGCAATCGGTGTTGGGAGTGATAAACGCCGAACGCTGTTCGCGCAGTTTCAGCGAAGAGCAAATACGTTATGCTGAAGCCCTGGCCAGCCAGGCGGCGGTGGCTATCCATAATGCCAATCTTTTTGCGGAGCTGAAGCGGGCAGACCGTGAGCTGATTCGCTCGTATGACGCAACTATCGAAGGGTGGTCCAGAGCCCTGGAACTGCGCGATCATGATACCGAAGGCCATACGCTGCGGGTAACCGAGCTGACGCTAAAACTGGCGGCACAACTGGGCTTGGCAGAAGACCAGCTGGTGCAGCTGCGCCGGGGATCGCTGCTGCATGATATCGGCAAGGTAGCCATTCCGGACGCAGTTCTGCTGAAGCCTGAGCCCTTGAATGACGAAGAGCGGCAGATCATGCAGCGTCACCCGGAATATGCCCGGCAGATGTTGGCCGAGATCAGCTATCTGCAGCCGGCTCTGGATATTCCTTATTGTCACCATGAACGCTGGAATGGCAGTGGTTATCCACAAGGCTTGCGGGGTGACCAGATACCGTTGGCAGCCAGAATTTTCTCGGTAGTCGATGTGTGGGACGCATTGATGCATGACCGGCCCTATCATCGGGCCTGGCAGAAGGAAACAGTTCGAGGCTATATCAAAGACCAATCGGGGATCTTCTTTGATCCGCTTATCGTTGAAGCTTTCCTTAAGCTGATCTAAGTACCTGCGACCCCGGCTGACCCCAACTGACCCCGGCTGCCCCCCAACTGGCTCCGGCTGACTCCAGCTAACCCAGGCGCTTGACAGTGTTGTGGTCAGCTTGTATATTTAACATGAACAAATGCTCATATGTTCACTAAATGATATTACAGGAGCTTATATGCCAAGCGGAGCTGTGTGTGCGTGCCGGGAAACCCACGATGCTGCACTGAAAACTGCCAAAGAGGCTGAATTAGGGGTTAACGCACTTCTGCGGCTTGCAGATCTTTTTAAGATGATGGCTGACCCTACCCGCCTGCGCATCCTGCAGGCGTTGGCCAGCACTGAACTGTGTGTATGCGATTTATGTGCCGTTCTGGATATGAACCAATCGGCCATCAGCCACCAACTGGCACTGCTGCGGCGCAGTCTGTTGGTGCGCTTCCGCAAAGAAGGCAAAACCGTGTTCTACAGTCTGGATGACGACCATGTAAACAGCCTGCTGGCCCTCGGCCTGGAACATGTCCGCGAAGAAAGGAAACTGTCATGACCGATTCAGCAATGGAAGCAAAAAGCTCCTGCGGCTGCACTAAAGGTTTTTGCGCCGAGTCCAATCAGGCAGCTACGGATAACGACCAGCAGCCGGCAGTCGATGGTAACAAGGCAGGAATACACTGGGGGCGAGTACTGTGGTTTATCTGGATTCCGGCAGCCGGCTTCGGTGCATGGCTGCTTGAAAGTCTGGGACCAGCAGATGCGAGTTGGCTGCGGCCACTAGTATTTATGCTGTATCTGGGTTCGTATGTGGCAGCCGGTTTTGCCGTTTTCCGTACAGCCTTTGCCAACATCATCCGTGGCCGGGTGTTTGATGAAATGTTTCTGATGACCATCGCATCGCTGGGAGCCTTTGCCATTGGCGCAATGGAAGAAGCCATAGGCGTAATGGCCTTTTATCGTATCGGTGAATATTTTATGGAGAAAGCCAGTAATAAAAGCGGCCGGTCCATCAAAGCCCTGTTGTCGCTGCAGCCGGACAGTGCGCATTGCCTGCGCGACGGCAGTTTTGTAGACATAGCGGCAGCGGAAGTGCAGCCCGGTGATATTATACAGGTACGCCCCGGTGAACGGGTACCGGTTGACGGCATCATACTTGAAGGCAGCAGCAATATGGACACCCGCAGCATGACTGGAGAGGCTATGCCGCGCGCCGCCAGTGCCGGCAGCGAGGTTCTTTCCGGTTTTATTGCGCTTGACGGCATGATAAAGCTAGAATGCCGGAAAATTGCTGCGCAATCTTCGGCGGCCAAGATACTGGAACTGGTACAAAAAGCCAGTCAGGCCAAGGCGCGTACCGAGCTTATCATCAGCCGCTTTGCCCGCTGGTATACGCCCGGGGTAGTTGTGGCTGCGGCCTTGCTGGCACTGGTGCCGCCATCGCTGCAGCTTATTACCGGCTCCACTGCGGAATGGTCGGTGTGGCTGTATCGGGCTTTGGTCATGCTGGTAATATCCTGCCCCTGCGCATTGGTTATGAGTGTGCCGCTTGGCTATTTTGCCGGACTGGGTGGTGCGGCTCGCCAGGGCATTCTGGTAAAAGGAGCACGCTTTTTTGACGCTTTGGCTGATGCCAAAACCGTGGTATTTGATAAAACCGGCACCTTGAGTGATGGTGTTTTCCGCATCCAACAGCTGGTACCAGCAGACGGGCAGGACCGTCGTTCCCTGCTGCAGCTTGCTCTACAGGCTCTGCAGCATTCCAATCATCCGCTGGCGCAAGCAGTACGAACCAAGGCAGCGGAGGATGGAATACAGCTTCCGGAGCACAATGCAACTGATGAGTTCCGCGAAATTGCCGGCCGAGGGCTGCGGGCCATAGTAGGAGCTTCGCAAATTCTGGCCGGCAACCGCCGCCTGCTGGAAGAAGCCGGTGTAGCTGTACCGGCCATGGAAGCTGAAGGCAGTGTGGTTCTGGTTGCTAAAGACTCGCGCTATGCCGGCTACCTGCTCGCCGGAGACAGCCCCAAGCCGGGAGCGGCAGCCGCTGTCGGCAGACTAAAACAGCTGGGTGTCCGCCGCTTGGTTCTGCTCTCCGGCGACACTGAAGCCGCTGCCAATTCACTAGCAGTACATTGCGGCATACACGAGGTACATGCCGGGCTGCTGCCGCAGGACAAATTACAGCACCTGGAGGCAATTCTGGCAGAACAACGCGGCAGCCGCGGCTCGGTATTGTTTGCCGGCGACGGCACCAACGACGCGCCGGTACTGGCCCGGGCCGATGCCGGACTGGCAATGGGCAAAACAGCCACCGACGCTGCTCTGGAAAGTGCCGATGTGGTATTGCTGAGCGGAGAGCCGGACCGCGTTCCAGAAGCTATTCGTCGGGCCAGGCACACCAGGTCTATAATCATACAGAATATTGTCTTTGCGCTTTCCGTTAAGCTGCTTTTCCTTACTTTTGGCGGCCTTGGGTTGGCGTCAATGTGGGAGGCGGTAATTGCCGATGTGGGAGTAGCCCTGCTGGCTATTTTGAATGCCAGCCGTGCACTTCGTTAGGCCAGGCTTAGACAGCTGCGGCTGCAGTAGCCGCCATAGCTGTTTAAACTCTGGAGGCTGTTTACCTTGGCCCCGGGAATGCCGACATTCATAGCATACAGACAACGGGGAGTATGGGATGATACAGCAACCGTCCGGGGCTAGCGAAAAAAACCTGAACAAGGGACCGGGCGAAAACCGGAAGCCAGCACTCAAAGCAAAAACTCAGGGTTTTGCAACTGCCCGGCTCCGGGCGGGACGAAGAAGCAACAGCCCGCGGCTAGACCTGGTCAAACTGCAGCATCTAGCTATGATTATAATCAGTCTGTTTCTTGCTGCTGCCTGTGCCAATCAGCCAGAGCCCCTGCCACTGCAGCCGGACTTGCCTGAAACGCCGGCACACAGTGAACTGGTGCTTATACCAGGTCCAGCCGGCAGTCAGGCCATAGACCAGTTTTCGGTCAGCTTAGCCTGTACAGTCGAAGTGGTAAATACCGGAGCAACAGCGATTCAGCTCGGCCGATTGGACTTCGTCTGCACGCTTGACCAGAACTGGCAACAAACCCAGCACATAAGACTGGCAGGCATATTAGCCTCCGGAGAAAGCCGGCAAGTGGAATGGACCGCGATACTGAATCCGGCAGATGACAGCGGCCTGCGTACGCTTATGGAAAATCCGCAGCGCAATGAACTAACCTGGAAACTGGAAGCTGAAGCCTTGGCGACAGTGGCCAATCCCGGAGCAGCCGGCGATGGAACAGCACTTTTTGCCGCGGCAAGCGCCGATGGTGTATTTCCCTTGATACGTGAACCTGTGATAACAATTGCCAGTATGCACCTGCTGAAGCACGATCTGGTCAATGTTCGGCTGGCGCTCAGCCTGGACATCCATAATCCGAATGTATTTCCGCTGATTTTTGAGTCAACCGAATATGATTTCTTCGGGGAAGGCCGCCGCTGGAACAAACAGCGCCACCAATCAGCCCTGACCCTGCCGCCCGATGCACATACCAGCCTGCAACTGCCGCTAACCCTCAATTTTGCCGACATGAACCGCCGCCTGCTGGATCTGGTTGCCGGCAAAGGTACTGTTGCCTACAAACTGACTGGCGATGCAGACATACGCACCGGACTGGATTATCTGCCGCAATTTACTCTCCACTATGACAGGCAGGGATCGATTAAGGTAGAATAAGCACATTGGGCATGGTGCTGCAGATTATCTAATAATCCCCGGCGTGATTATGGCATGGAAGATCAACCGGCTAGTTATGATGACACCGTAAGCGCCAGTGCCAAGCGCTGCTTCGGCCTGCCCTATCTGTATCCATACCAGCGCTTTGTAGTCGCTGCCATCATGGATCATTGCACTAACAAATATTCTCAATTTGGAAATGCGGCTGCAGAACAGCCGATTCCTGCTGATGTGCAAACACAGCAAATTGCGCCGGAACCAGCTTTTGATCTGGATTCGTACCCCGGCCGGCATATAGTGATACTGCCAACCGGGGCTGGTAAAAGCCTGTGTTTTCAGTTGCCGGCCGTAATAGCCGACAGGCCGAGCCTGTTGGTGTACCCGCTGCTAGGGCTGATGCATGACCAGGAGCGGCGTCTGCGTGATCAGAATATTGCTTGTTCGGTTCTACAAGGAGGGATGAGCACAAGTGAAAGAAGTAAGGCCATCCGGAGCCTGCAGGATGGAAGCTGTAATATTCTGATTACCAACCCTGAAGCTTTGTGCAGCCAACACATCCTTGATGAAGTAGCGAAAATCAGATTTTTTCATTTCGTAATAGACGAAGCCCATTGCATAGCTGAGTGGGGCGACACTTTCCGTCCATCCTATCTGGAGCTTGGCCGCATACTTAGCGAACTGCAGCCGGAAGTTATTACCGCTTTTACGGCGACAGCCTCACCCTCGGTACTGAAGCGGGTGGCTGAGGTACTGTTTGCCGGGAAAGATTATACACTGATCAGCGGTAATGCCGATCGGCCCAATATTTACTATGAGGTACGGCGCTCATTGTCCATGAAGCGGCTATTATCTGAAACCGTCAGGGAGGCTGAAAAACCATTGATCATATTCATTCCGTCCCGATCCGGAACGGAAATATGTGCGATGAGTCTGCAGGCCGAATTCCCGGAAAACCAGGTGCGCTATTACCATGCCGGGCTGGAACGCGAAGAAAAAACGGCAATCGAGCAATGGTTTATGCAAAGCGACAGCGCTGTGCTCTGCGCTACCTGCGCCTACGGTATGGGCATGGACAAAGCAAATATACGCACCATCATCCATACCGAACCACCGGGATCGGTAGAAGCCTATCTTCAAGAAGCCGGACGGGCGGGACGCGACGGACAGCCGGCCAAAGCTATTCTGTTGTGTGGTCCGCTGCTACTGCCAGTCGAGGCGGGTAAAAATGCACCGGAGTCCGGATATTTAAATGAGCGTCGCTGCCAGATGACTGACTACCTGCGCCAGAACCGGGAATGCCGACGGAATTTCCTGCTGCGGCTGCTGGGTTCGACTGAGGTAGCTTGCAGCGGCTGTGATGTCTGTGCTGGCGAAATTGACGCCGGTGAAATTGAAAAAAAGGCTTTACTTTGGGCTATCAACAGGCAGCGCCGGCGCTTAACTACAGCCCAGGCAAGTGCTTTCCTGTCCGGCAGGATGGGACAACCCTGTCTTGCCGGTTTTGGTCTCTTTGCCGACTGGAAACCAGTGGAACTGGAAGAAGCGTTGCACAATAGTATCAGCCGCGGCTGGCTGCGGGTAAGAAACAGATGGCCATGGAAACAATACCTCTATCTACCCGGCCACAAGCCCGCGCAGCCGATTCAAGCTACGGAGCCTTACTCTTCGTCTTCGTCATCCGCCACTGCTCTGCCCGATTGACGTCGTCTGTCACCAGGGATCTCATCATCTTCGTCCATTGTCTCTGCGACTGCTTCGGGAGCTGCTTTGGGTACGCGTCGGGCTTTCGGGGTATGAACTGCTCGTGGTTTGTACTCCTGGGGGTTGGCGATTGACCGAAGCAGCGTAGCAATAAGGATCAGGGCGGCGATGGTAACCAGCACCTCCCAGTGTTTAAAAACCTCCATCGCCAGGTACAGACGATCTAGCAGTGTCATTCCTTCAACCATGCGGGGCTACCACCTTACCTTAATATTCTACAGGGAGAATGACTGCTCATTACAGGGCAGAACCGCTGTTTCATCCGCATACAGCAGGAAGCGGAGTTTATCTGCTATATTTTTTTCATTTCCGATGAAGAACATGCCGTAGTAATCGTTTTCGGTGTCGTCAAAATGTCGCACTACCCTGGCTTTTATATCCAGCTGGTCTTCCATGTAACGAATCAGCATATTCAGTACTGTATTTTTTTTAATATTTACCTTAAAGCTGCGTTTGGGCAGACTCATCAGCATGCCTTCTACCGATAGATCCAGGACCGACGGTACACAGGGATCCGGTTTTTTTTCACTAACTTTGAAGTAGTTATTCTGGTTCAGTTTAAAGGCCAGCGCGCGCGCGAATTCCCAAGAAAAATCAAGGGCCTGAAAATCGAGACAGACCCGATGCTCGCTGTCATTACGCAAATAGACATAGCCGACCACATATTGATAGAACAACAAGGGGCAGTAGATCTCCGATACAATGCCCTGGCTGCTTTTTATCAGGCGACTCTTTTCGAGACTGGCACCTTCCAGAAAAATCGAAGGACCTTCGTAGGCATCGGCCATACGCTGGGTTATGATTCGTCCATCCGCATATGGATCCTCGGTGGGCAACGGGCTTTGGGTGCTGGGGACCAGCAAGGCCCGGCCGAAATGGGCTACCAGACGCTCCTCGATGGTTTCTGGTTTACGTCCCTTTTGAAACATCACCAACGCTCCATATCCGGCATACAGCTCATAGCGCTGCTTAAAGCTGTCCATGAGGGCGCTGATCGAAGATACATCCAGGCCATCCTGCACCATGGGCATTTCCACCTCGGAGTATTCGCAGGATTCCGGATAATCCAGTACTACATGCTGATTGTTCATATAAAACTCCACCTTCAGTTCCTGAGGAGGAGTAACCCGCACCGAGCGCCTTTTAGGCGCTTTTAACACGTCTTTCGGGAAAACCAGAAACATGCGGCCGTTTACGATTTTTCGAATTTTAGCGATGAAGGTCATGCGCTGGTCGACATAATTGCAATATACACTTACCATTTCCCAGGGCTTAAATTGTTCGGCATGGTGCGCCAGGGCTTCCAGCTGCAGATGCTCTTTGTCGAAATCCTTGATAGCGGCATACAGGTGCTTCCCAGGGCCGTAGAGCAGAACCCGCCCGCCAGTTTTTGCCAACTGCTTAAATATGAACTCTTTTTCGATACCAGTAACCAGGTTGGACATCTGCGCCCTCCGTACTCGATTATAACAGACAAACAGTTCGTTTGAAAGCCGGAAATGCAATTAGGCTCATACTTGCAAAAAAGCGGCTGTCCGCATAGTATGTTTTCATAGTCAATATTCAGGAGTTATTACATGCAAAACCCGCATAAGTATAGTGCTATTGATCAGAGCCCCTTGTGGCCGGAACTGTCCGCCAGCAAACCGGAAAAGCTGCGCGAAGTACTGAATGCACAACGGATACACGAGCGTATCCTTCCGGCCGGAGGCGGTCTCAGCTATTCCTGGGCGGCTATGGATCTTGCCGACCGAACTGTCGAACTGTTGCAGGCTGCAGCCGATGAACTGAGACTGATCGACCAGTACCGGCAGGTTTTAAGCGGCCAGGTGATGAATCGGGGAGAAAAGCGCATGGTTCTGCATCATGCTTTGCGCGGCAGTCCGGCCGGGCGGGTTGTAGTGGACGGGGTTGATTATTCAGCTTTTTATGCCTCCGAGCTGGCACGGCTGAGCGCCTTTGCCGACAAGATCCGCAATGGCGAACTGCGTACTTCCGGAGGCAAAACTTTTACCGATGTAGTGCAAATCGGCATCGGCGGTTCCGATCTGGGTCCGCGGGCGCTCTATCTGGCGGTGGAGCAGCAGGCACGTAGCGCAGGATTGCTAAAACTGCAGGCCCATTTTATCAGTAACGTCGATCCGGATGATGCCAATGCCGTACTGGCTGGAATAGATGCAGAGCGTACGCTGTTCATCCTGGTCTCCAAAAGCGGAACCACCCAGGAAACACTGGCGAACGAGGCTCTAGTACGCTCCTATCTGCAGCAGAAGACCGGACTGGATGCGGCCAAACAGCTGGTTGCAGTAACCAGCCAGACCAGCCCGCTGGCCAATAATCCTTCGTATCTGGATTCTTTCTATATTGACGATTACATCGGCGGCCGTTACAGCGCCACCAGCGCGGTGGGCGGACTGGTGCTTTCGGTGGCACTTGGGCCGGAGACTTTTCAGGCGATACTGGACGGGGCTGCTGAAGCCGATGAACTGGCTCTGAACACCGACATCCTTAAAAACGCAGCGCTACTGGACGCCTTGCTCGGCGTCGTACAACGTAATATTTTCATGCGGCCTTCGACAGCCGTTTTGCCCTACACCCAGGCGCTCAGCCGCTTTCCGGCGCATCTGCAGCAGTTGGATATGGAATCCAACGGCAAACAGATCAGACGCGACGACCAGCCCTGCGCAATTGCCAGCGGACCGGTGGTATTCGGAGAACCCGGCACCAATGGTCAACATTCATTTTTCCAGTTGCTGCATCAGGGGACTGATATAATTCCACTGCAGTTTATCGGTTTCCGCGAAAATCAGACCGAAAATGATCCGCCGTTCGAAGGCTCCACCGCCAGGCGCAAGCTGAATGCCAACCTGACAGCCCAGATTGTGGCTTTTGCCCTGGGCAAGGATGACGCTGATCCGAACAAGCAGTTCGCCGGCGGTCGCCCTTCTACCCTGCTGATAGGAGACCGCCTGGATGGCAGGGCTCTAGGAGCATTGCTGGCCCATTATGAGAATAAAGTGATGTTCCAGGGTTTTGTGTGGAATCTGAACTCTTTTGACCAGGAAGGCGTGCAGTTAGGGAAAAAGCTTACCCAGAAGGTGCTTGCCGAAACCGGGCCGGGAGACGAGGTACTGGAAGCCTATGGCTGGCTGACTGGGGCCCTATGAGGCTCGATCGCAACTGCATTGTCTTTACCGGTGGCGGAACCGGCGGCCATGTATATCCCGGCCTGGCGGTTATCGAAGCTCTGCGCAGGCAGTGGCCGGGCCGGATCGTATGGATAGGCTCAGGCAAGGCTGTTGAGCGTGAGGCGGTAGAACAGGCTGGAGTTGAATTCCTGTCGATTTCATCAGGGAAATTCCGGCGTTCACTTTCGCTACGCAACTTCAGCGACCTCTTCCGCATCCTGGCCGGTTTTTTCCAGTCAGTGGCCATTTTGCGGCGGCTGAAACCCTGCCTGCTATTTTCCAAAGGCGGCTATGTAAGTGTACCACCCTGTGCCGCGGCGGCTTTTCTGAAGATTCCTTATTTTACGCATGAATCCGATGTAAGCCCGGGCCTGGCTACCAGACTGAATGCTGGCTCGGCAGCGGCAATTTTTGTCAGCTGGCAGGATACCCTGCAGTACCTGAAGCCACAATGGCAGCGTAAATCGCTGATTGCCGGCAATCCGGTGCGTGCAGCCATTGCTACCGGTGATGCCGCACGAGGTCGGCGCTTTCTGGGCAGTCCGGATGCGCTGCCGCTAATCCTGGTATTGGGTGGCAGCCAAGGCGCGGAGCAAGTAAACAAGCTGATTCAGAGTGTATTGCCGGAACTGGCGGGGAAGGCTTTTGTGGCGCATCAGACCGGCTCAGCCGGTCTGCCCTGCCGACCGGCTGATTCCGGATACAAGGGCTTTGCCTACCTGCATCAGGAACTGCCGGATGTATATGCGGCGGCAACGGTGATTGTAGGCAGGGCCGGTGCGGGAACTATTTGGGAAGCCTGTGCCGCCCGGAAACCCCTGATCCTGATTCCTTTATATGGACCGGATACCCGTGGTGACCAGGTTCACAATACCAGGCTCCTGCAAAGCGCCGACGCTGCCCTGGGGCTGATCGGCGACGAAGCCACCCCTGAAAATTTGCTTACTGCGCTTACACAGATACTGCACACTGACGGCAGGGCGGACAAGCTGGTCGAGCGGGCATCTGCAGTAATGAATCCCAATGCGGCTGCCGATATTGCCGCTGTCGTACTCAGCCAAATAGGGAGAACCGCGATATGAACTACCTGGACATCATATTTCTGGTTATTCTGGTAATCACCGGTTTGCGTTGCCTTATCCGGGGTCTGGTGGTTGAGATAAGCTCAAAACTGGCAATAATGGCGGCTATCGCTGCCGGATTCCTGATGTACAAGCCGGTGGGTGCCCTGATTGCCAGTTTTGTTGCTCTAGGTTTTCTGCAACCAATACTGGCTTTTCTGCTGGCCGGAACGGTTGCCTTTCTTTTGGTCAAACTTTTAGGAAAATCGCTGCAGACAGTAATTGAAACCCTGAATCTGGATTTTCTGGACAGTGCTCTAGGTCTGATTTTCGGCCTTATCGAAGGGCTGGCTATCGTACTTATCATCTTGGCGATTTTTCACTTTCAACCGTTCTTCGATATGACCGGCTTCCTTTCCGGCAGTCTTATCGCCAGGATTCTAATGCCGCTTTTTATTAAGATTTTACCTGTACTGCCTGCAGCAGAGGAAGCAAGCCGGCTGCTGTTTTTCCAGACCACAGGAGCCGCCTGATGTTCGAGAATATTATCGGGCAGAATGAGCTGACCACTCAACTTGTTACTGACCTGGAAAGTAGCAGTCTGCCCGGCTCGCTGCTATTTGAAGGTCCGGCAATCAGCGCAAAAACCAGCTGTGCGCTGGAACTGGCCAGAGTCCGGTCTTGTGACGGCAAAGCCCGCTGGAACTGCCCCTGCGAACAATGCGCCAGGCATCGACGGCTGATCCACCCGGATTTGATAATGCTTGGCCCCAAGAATCTGCGCGAAGAAATAGCCATCGCAGTAAACATGCTGCAGACTGTACCGACTACAGCCAGTCGTTATTTTTTTATCAGAGCAGTCCGGAAACTGACCAACCGCTTTGTTCCCGATCTGTATCAGAACGAAGAAGGTCGCCTGGCAAAAGCCCAGGCACTCATTCGTCCGATCATGGAAGGGTTGGAACAATGCGCTCCGGAAAACAGTGACGATCAGGTCGTAGCCACGGAAGCCCGGAAGCTGCTGCCCGCCTGCGAAAAATTACAGGAAATGGTACCCGCAAGCACTCCGGTTTTCCAGGTGCGTTCTGTAGAACACATGATACGACTGGCCCCCTGGCACCGGCACAGGATTGTACTGATGGAGCATGCGGATAAAATGATGGAAAGCGCCCGCAACGCCATGCTGAAGATGCTGGAAGAACCACCGCAGCAAACCACCTTCATCCTTACTACAACCCGCCGTGGTGCAATAATCCAGACCATATTATCACGATTGCGTCCTTACCGGTTTTTACCCAGAAATGAAAATGATACCAGAGTGGTTCTGGACCGTATTTTCCGGCTTGACCAGCAGATGGATTCTGAACAAACAGCGGACACACTGGAATCGTACTTCATGCGTTTCCGTAGTCAGGCCAAACAGAGTGTAGCTGCTTATGCGCGCCAATTTCTATCTTCGATACTGGCAGAGCTGCTTGATCGCGGATACCACCCCGATGCCGGACTAAAACAGCTGTCTGCGGAATGCCGCCTGCCGGCAGAATTGACTCTGGCTGCTATGCTAAAAGAAAGCAACGGGCTGGGCGGCTCCAGCGAGGCCATGAACTGGCTTTTTCCGGCTTTTCTGGAAGAAGTCGGCTCGCTGCTGGCCGGGCTGCTGAAGCAGCCCGGCAGTGGTTTACCGACCTTGCGCTTGGCCGAATACTGGTCGGTGCTGAGTCGTGACGCTCAGCTGCGCTATTCCAGCTATAATCTTAATGCCGCAGCTTTAAGCGAACGGATGCTGGACAGTCTACTAAGGATGGCGCTGTGAGGAAGTTTCTAAGCAGGGCAATGGATAAAGTATCCCGGATGAATGCGGATGCCATACGCAACCTGCTGCGTACCCTGGCTGACGAAAATGACCGGTTGGAAACCGTGCTGGACAGCATGATGGACGGAATTATTGTCTGTGATGTGGATCACCGGCCTATCCTGATAAACAAATCGGCTGAGCGGCTTATTCCCATATCGCAGACCGACTTGTATGAAACCAATTTATGGACCAGTGTCCGCGATTCGGAACTTTCAGATTTTTTCTATTCCAGTCTGGAAAACGAAGAAACCGTTTTGGACCGCGAATTCGCACTCGAAGGCAAACAGGGAACCAGGATTATTGCCATAAGCATCACGCCGCTAGTAAAGGAAAAACGCATTACCGGCACGCTGATACATATAGAAGAAACCACCGAAAAACGCAAAAAAGAAACCCGGTTGCGCCGTGCCGAAAACCTGGCCTCGCTAACAACCCTGGCCGCCGGTGTTGCTCATGAGATAAAGAATCCGCTGGGAGCAATAAGCATTCATGTACAACTTCTGCGAAAAACCCTGCAACCGGTAAAAACCGCAGGCATGGAACGTTACCTTAGTGTAGTAGAGGAAGAAATAGACCGGCTTAACCGCATCGTGGTAGACTTCCTTTTTGCAGTACGCCCGATGGACATAGCCAGTATCAACGATGACCTTAACGGCATGCTCAGTGAACTGGTGGCCTTTATCACTCCGGAAACAGACAGTATGGGCATACAACTGGACGTAAAACTGGAAAAAGACCTCCCCTTGCTGCGCTTCGACAAACGCTATATGAAGCAGGCATTGCTGAATCTGGTAAAGAACGCCAGTGCGGCCATGGACCAGGGAGGCACACTGCAGCTGCGTAGCTGGCAGGAAAATGACGAGGTTCGGATTCTGGTAAAGGACAATGGAACCGGCATTCCAGAAAAAAATCTCGGCAAAATATTCGAGCCTTACTTTACCACCAAGGCTAATGGAACCGGATTGGGTCTGACCCTCACCTATAAAATTATTAAAGAGCACGGAGGTGATATAAATGTCAGCTCCAGGGAAGGATTTGGCACGGAGTTCATCATATCGCTGCCGATTCCGCAAACTGAACACAAACTGATTACCGGCCGTTGTGCTGATGGGGAGATATGCAATGAAATTCAGGATACTGATAGCTGACGACGAGCGTAATATCAGAGAAGGTCTGGGCGAGTACTTCCGCATGGAAGGTTATGAGACAATTCTGGCAGCTGACGGCAGCGAAGCGATAGCTTATGCCGACCAGGGAGACATTGATCTGGTTATCAGCGACCTGAAAATGGGACAAACCGGCGGAATGGATGTACTCAAGCACATCAGCAGCCGCTATCCCTCAATTCCGGTCATCATGCTAACCGGTCACGGTACTGTCGAAGACGCAGTTTCGGCGATGCGTGACGGAGCTTACGATTTTATTACCAAGCCGGTTAATATGGAGCATCTGCTGCTGCTGACAAAACGGGCGCTGGACAGAAAGGTTCTCGCCCAACGCAACCAGGAACTGCTGCAGGAGATAGAATCCAACAAAAAAATATCCAGCATAATCGGCCGCAGCCCGGCAATAAAGCAGATTTTTGAATTGCTCAAAAAGGTAGCCCCAACTAAAGCCAACGTACTCATCACTGGCGAAAGCGGTGTAGGCAAGGAACTGGTAGCCGATGCATTGCACAACCTTTCCAATCGCTCGGACAAGCCTTTTATAAAAGTACATTGCGCCGCCCTCGCCGAATCTTTGCTGGAAAGCGAGCTGTTCGGGCACGAAAAGGGGTCCTTTACCGGTGCAGCCGGCCGCAAGAAAGGACGTTTTGAACTTGCGAACGAAGGCACACTATTCCTTGATGAGATTGGTGAAATAAACCCCAGTGTCCAGATTAAAATACTGCGAGTGCTGCAGGAACGCCGCTATGAACGGGTCGGAGGGGAACAAACTCTGGAGACCGATGTCAGGATTATTGCCGCAACCAACCGCGACTTAAAAGAAGAAATAAACAAGGGCAGTTTCCGTGAAGATCTGTATTATCGGCTGAATGTGGTAAATATACATGTACCGCCACTACGCGAACGCAAAGAGGACATCGCCATTCTAGCCAACGCGTTTTTACAGGAATTTGCACGTGAAAACAGCAAAACCATAGAAGGTCTGGAGGCAAAGGCAAAAGCCAGTCTGTATGCCTACGCATGGCCTGGCAACATCAGGGAACTACGAAACTGCATGGAAAGCGCAGTTGTCCTATCCAGTAACAATATTATTACACTTGAGGATCTTCCTCCCAATGTCCGGGGGGCTGGCGACAGTTCCAGCATTAAGCTGCCACTGGGCATAAGCATGAACGAGGCTGAAAAAATCCTGATTGCGGAAACTCTGGCGGCGAACAGCGGAAACAAAAGCCGGACAGCCGAAATACTTGGCATCGGGCGGAAAACTTTGTATCAAAAAATACTTGATTACGGCATTGAATTGGAAAACAGCCCTCAGGCTGAATGATCCTGAGAATATTCGCGCAGCAGACGCCTCGAAGCAAGCCGCAATTCTGGCTGCTCGGACTGCTGCGCCGCCTTTAAAACCGGTAATAGCAACTCGGAGCGGGTAGCCTCGGCAATTTTCAGGATTGTTTTGCGGCAAGTGAGGCTGCTGCGCTGCCAGGCACCGGCGATTTCCGAACCACCCTGTGCCAGTCCCAGCACCGCGGCGGCGCGGATACACGAACAGATAACCCGCTCGTCGCTATCATAGAGACCCTTGCGTAAAAATACCCATACCGAACGTTTTCCGGAAAGTCCCAAATACTTGGCTGCTTCGGATCGCTCTTTCGCGTCCTGTGCACTGACCAAAATCTGGCCCAGCTTAAAAACATCGGTTTTGGTAGCAGAATCTAATACACTCAAAGTTGTCCGGAGCGTGCCGGGACTTACCCTGCTCTTGGCGGCAGTTAAAACTTTATAGGCACGAACGGTGCGGGTAAAGCCAAGGGCGGTCGCAGCTGTACCGGAAGCATCCGGATGCAGTTTCATCGACAGATTACGGTAGGCTTTGCGAATCTCTTCGGAGGGAGCATCGCGGCCGAGTCCTAAGGCCAGATAGCAGCTATCATCGTTCACGCAGCACCACCTTTTCTGTCCGGACAGACAACTCAGTCAGCAGTACCTCCAGCAGCGGCAGAAGCTTTTGCGCCTGTCCACTGTCCTGCTCGCGTTGGCAGGCTGTCGAATGTTCCAGCATTTCGGCCAACTCCATCTCCATTGCTGTATCAAGACTTAGTCCAACAGCCGCGGAACTCAAACGCTGGCTCAGCCAGGCCAGGCGCTGCAAGGGAGGCAAGCTGTCTTCGCTGCCTTCAAAAAAAGCCACTGACTGCTCTGCCCCGGTATCCAGATCGCGAGCATGTACCTTCAGGATATCGCCCTCGTCAATATAAAAATCAACTTCGATGCGCGGCTGCCCTTTATTGGCCTTGCGTATTCCTGAAAGCAAAAACTTGCCCACCGAGATGATGGTATCATCGGTGGTTGATGCCGTCTGCAGGACATGTATTTCTACGGCGGATTGAAAATCTTCTACTGTGGTAAACTCACGTTTTCGCCGGGCAGGCAGTGCGGTGTTCTTGGGCAGAATCGGAATAAAAGAACCATCCTCTATCTCCAGGCCGAAGGTACGCGAGCATACATCGGTAAAGGAAAAACCGCTCAGCCGCTTCTGCAGCCGGGCTGCCTCAATTGCAGCACCGATAGCCACAACCTCTTCGGGATTCACCCGCACATCCGGCTTGCGCAGGCCACAGGCCAACAAGCGCTCGGTTACAAGAGGGATTCTGCTGCTGCCGCCGGATAGTATAAGCATATCTATATGCTCGGCTTTTATCTTTGTCTCATTAAGAACCTTTTGGGTAAGCGTAATAGATCGATCAATAAGCGGGGCTATCAACTGTTCCAGCAAAGTACGGCTGAGGGTTAACTTCGGATGGGCAAGCCCGGACGCTGACTGCAGAAAGGGTACCGCAATCGTAGCCTCCTGGCGCGAGGACAATTCTATTTTGGCCCGCTCGCATAGATCAGTAACATGCCGGACCAGATAGGGATCAGCGGAAAGGTCGATGCCGAATTCTGAAGAAAAAACGCCGGCCACATGTGCAAACAAAAGTTGGTCCAAATCTACACCACCCAGCTGGGAATCTCCTTCGGAGGCCAGAACACGACAGGCGGACTGATCCATGGACAGCACACTGACATCGAAGGTGCCGCCGCCAAAATCATAGACAAGTATGCGTCCGGCCGGAACATCTTTTAACGAGGCCCAGCTTTTAGCCAGGGCGGCGGCCGTCGGCTCGTTGAGTATGCGAGCGGTTTTCAGGCCGGCGATTCCGGCCGCAGCCCGCACTGCCCGGCGCTGCGGATCGGAAAAACGGGCGGGCACGGTTATAACGGCTTCCTTAACTTCAAAGCCCAGATAATGCTCAGCGTCCTGCTTTACCTTTTTGATTATAGCCGCGGCTATTTCAATTACCGGAAAATTGCGGCCGGCTATGGTTACTGATTCTACACTTCCTAGACTGCGCTTTACTGCCATAAAGGCCGACTCGGGGTCGGCCAGTGCCTGGTTACGGGCGGAGGCCCCGGTAAGCACTTCTCCGGAATCGCTAATGGCGAAAACAGTAGGATTGATGCGCTCGCCACGGTCATTGGGTATGACCACGACGGTATCGCCGTCAAACCAGGCACAGAGCGTGTTGGTTGTACCAAAATCAATGCCGACTACCCCGTGCAAACTCAGCTTCCTCCGCCACTGCGCAATTGGTCCATGGCAATGACAATATCCACTTCAGCCGTAGTAGCACCAAGTCGGGAAGCAATTACGGTGGGTGATAAACCCTGAACATGCAAACCAAGCACCTTACCTACAAAATCAGCCTCGCTGTTTCCAGGTTTATTTGACAACTGCAAAAAAGGAACAGTGTCCTGCATTAGCTGCCGGCGGTCCGGCGAAGCGGATACAGAGGAAGGGATGTTTGCAGCTGGCATGTTTGCGGCTGGCATGTTTGCGGCTGGCATGTTTGCGGCTGGAATGTTTGCGGCTGGGCTGACAGGCAGGTAAGGTTCCTGCGCTGCAAGCGACTGGCTTTGAACCGCTTGGACTGCAGCCTGGGAGCCGTAGGTATACGCAGGGGCGGCTGTGGCGGCAGCACCTTGGGTATTTTGGCCGGCGGTTATACTGGCGTTATCGCCCGGTACTGTCTGCATTCGTCCTGAGCGGTTATAAATAATCGCTTCGTTTTGATGCTTGCGGTTTTCCTGGCCCAGCAAGGTTATCCTCCGGTCGGCATCGGCAATCTGAACCTTAAGCTGCTGAATCCGGTCTTCCAGGATATTGATATTGCGCTCTGCACTGGCATCCAGCTCTATTAGCAGGCTATTCACTTCCTGCCGCACTCCGTCTACTGTCGACGTACTGGAAAAAAAAGTTTTTGTTTTATAACGCAGCCATATTAGAACACCTATGCAGAAAACCACCTGCAGGCCTAACGATACTATAAATCCGGTCACATGTTACCCCGATATGTCAATATTTCTGCCCAAGCCCGGATCACGAACGACTTCTTTATCATCAATTTCCTCATCAGTGCTGTCCGGCGCATCGTTGGCTGCATGCTTGCGACCGTCATAGAATGGCACGTCTTCCTTCTCGGTTGACGACTTGATCTGGCCGGCATCAATATCCGAATCCTCTTTGGCATGTACGGTTTTAGCTTCTTTGCTGCTGCGTTTCTCTGCCTCGATGCGGCGATATGACTCACCGGCGCTTACGCTATCCTTTTCACCGGCCTGCTGCTTGTGAACATGGCCCATCTGCATGAAAAGAGTCTGCAGGTCAAGTGGTTTTATGGACATCCGACGGCCCCTTTTTGAGCAAATCCTCGTCTAATTCCTGGTATTTGGTAGTCTTGATCATCATATTCTCGAGGTAAAAGGTAATGCCCTTATACTCGTTTTTAATTTCTTCGCGTATATCTTTTATAACAATTCTGGAACCGGGGAAGATTTTTCCGGATACACTTACCTTGCCCTTTACCTTAAGGTTGTTCAAATAACCGAGTATCGAGTTGTATTCGGTTTTAAAGGCATCAAGCTCTGCGTCGGCATCCGACTTCTTAAGCGTAAAATCGTCAAGCATTGCTTCTTTTTCTTCGGAAAGAGTTTTTTTCTGTTTTTTCATATCGTTGAGCGTACTGATATTTTTTTCCAGCTCGTCAATACTCTTTTCCAGCTGCTTTATTTTCACATCCAGCTCGTCAAGCCGGGCCTTGCTCTTAGGATCGGTACCGACTTCGAGAATTGTTTCGGCGCCGCCGGTTGCCGTACCGATGGTCTTAGCCGTAATTTCCTCGCAGGCCCGGTAACGTCCGCCAATGATGGCCGCGTGCTTGCCGCCGGAACAGATAATACGCTTGTCCGCGACAATTTCCGAGTTGATGATACTCTGCGAAACAATTACATTC
>JAHIWF010000120.1 GCA_018815555.1 Spirochaetota bacterium
GACGTGGCGGCACCGGTCGGGCTATACGCTGCAAGGCAGCGGCGGCCGAAGACGGGTACAGTAGGACGGCTTGAGCCAAGCCGTCCCGCGCCTGCGGCGCGCCGCTCTTACGGCCGCCGCTGGCTTTCCGCTGCTATCCCTGGCCTGACGGATAGCACGCTATCCCTGGCCTACCGGATAGCACGCTATCCCTGGCCTACCGGATAGCACGCTATCCCTGGCCCTAAAGACAGCCTGACCGCATTTATATTTATTCAAAACTCGGTAAAATCATCATCAGTAACATCAGTATCTTCTAGCTTGTTTTTTAAAACTATAGCTGTCGAGGAATTTGTTTTTTTCGGCAGTAAGACTGAGCTTTGCTCGTTTCTCCGAATGCTTGATCCCGCCAGATTGTGCATGCTTTGGCTTTTGGGTAGCTTTGGAGGAAGGACAGTATTTTCAGTCCCTTCATGGACCTTCCGGCCTTGCAGCCGGAAAAAGGCGATTGCCTGCTTCATCCGGGCTGATTCTTCCGCCAGCCGTTCTGCTGTAGCCGCGACCATTTCCGACTGACCGGCAATTTCCTCACTGCTGGCGCTGAACTCTTCCGATAGCGAGGCATTATTCTGGATTACAGTATCCAGCTGGGTAATGGCTTTGTTGATCTGCTGGGTGCCGGCATCCTGCTCCCGGCTGGCAATGCTTATTTCCTGGATAAGATCGGCGGTCCGTTGGATGTTCGGAACCATTTCAGAAAGCATGATGCCTGCCTTGTCCGCCACCTCGACACTTCGCTTTGAGAGTCCGGAAATTTCGGCGGCTGCAGTTTTGGACCGTTCCGCCAGTTTACCTACTTCACTGGCTACAACCGCAAAGCCCTTGCCGTGCTCGCCGGCCCTGGCTGCCTCTATACTGGCGTTAAGCGACAGCATGTTGGTCTGCCGGGCTATTTCTTCAATTATGGCAATCTTCTCGGCAATTTGGCGCATCGCATCGGCAGTATCTTTAACCACTGCAGCACCGCTTTTAGCGTCTACGGCGGCCTTGGCGGCAATGCCTTCGGTCTGCGTGGCATTATCCGCGTTCTGCCGGATGTTGGCGCTCATCTGTTCTATGCTGGCTGACACCTCTTCGGCACTGGCCGCCTGCTCGGTGGCTCCCTGGGACAATTGCTGGCTCGAGCTTGATATGCCACTTATTCCGGTCGACATCTGCTGGGCGGCATCGGCCAGTTCTGCCGAGCCGAGACTTACCTGGTTACTGGCTGTCTGTATATCCGTTACCACCGCATGCAATTTATTCAGGGTAGAATTCATGGCCACTGCCAGCTGTCCCAATTCGTCCCGTCGTTTCAGCATAGCGATATCTGCTTCTATTCCCAGATCGCCCCCGGCCAGCCTTTCCAGCATCGCCACACTGGCGCTCAGCGGCCTGGTAATGCTGCGCGTCAGTATCACGCCAACAAAGATGGCTACGATTAGGACTATGCCCGAAAGCAGTGAGCAGAGGATGATGACTGAACTTAAAACCGATTTAAAGTGTTCGTCAGCCTCCTGCTGCTCTTCGGCAAGAGATTCCTCTATCCGGCCTAGCGGTGTGCTGAACTGGTCTATCAGCTGGTCAAATTCCGCGTCCAGCTGCTGTATCCGGGTATCAATACCGGTAGTAGCGCGCAGCAGCGGCAGCAATTTGGCATTGAAGTCCGTGTTGATCGTGTCTATGAGGTTCTGGGCTTCTTTCATGTCCTTGAGTTCGGCTTCCGTGTCCAGCCTGCGCATAAGATCACCCAGAAAAACGTTTTCTTTGGCGATTGTTTCGTTCCAGTCTTTTTGGGCGCTTGCCAGATCGCGGTTGATTATAGCATCGGCAATGATCTGGTACATGCGGACCGGAGCATACTCGACCCGCGTTGCCAGGATAGCATCGGCTGCCCTTTCTGAACTTTGGGCGTGAAACAGTGCCAATTGCTGCAGCGATCCAAAGGTTACTGCAAAAATTACTACCACAAGAACTACCACAAGGCCGAAACCCAGGGTCAATCGTCCGCCGATTTTCATGTGCTTCCTCCAAATACAGATCAGGAACCATCAGTGCTGCCAGTATAACGCTTTAGAGGGTTTCCTTCGCGGCTGCAAGTGTCCTGTCTCCCAACTATGCCGGGGTTTCTTAAGTATAGGTTATGGGGCCAGGGCTGTCAAAATACCTATATCTATGGTGGCAAAATTAATTGGCAGCAGTACCTAAGTGCACAGGGATGCAGAGGCAGCTGCGAATCGGACGGTGTTGGCGGCAGGCGGGCGGAACCGGAACTGGCCAGCAAGACAGTGTTGGCCCGAGGACTGGTGCAAAGTCTGTCGGCGCTTACCGTCTTCGGCCAAGCAAGATGCTGTCTTCGAATACCTGGCCTAGCAGCAGCAGCTCGCCGTACGCGGCTGCCACGCTGGAACCGGAAAAAAATGAGCCGTCATCTAGGAATATTTCTTCTGTTATATAATTATAGCTTTTATCCAGGGTGATTTTAAATACTTGGGATGGGCTATCGTTTTTGCTGCTTTGCGCATGGGCCAGAAAGGTAAACAATTTTGGATGGCAGGCGATGTAAAGGCTGCCATCGCTGCCGGATTCTATGTTGTCGGCGCCACTGTTCAGCTTGATTTTTTTCTGGGCCGTCAGTAGTCCACTGGCAGGGTCCCGCGAATAAACGTGCAGGCTTTTGCCGACAGTGGTGCTTACATACAGTTGCCTTCCGTCCCGGCTTACATTGATGCCGTTCGCATACTGAAAACCGGAGTCGGCTATCTGCAGTTTGTTTCCGTCGAAGTATACGACATAGGCGCGGGAAAGCTGTAGCAAGTCTTCGGTAAGCTGGCCGAAAACACTTGTGCTGCCATGGGAGTTGGTGGCGTAAAAACTGCGTGGGCCAACCGCCACCAGGTCATTTGGGCTGTATAAAAGTGGATGCGAGATCGACTCACGATATTGCAGCCTGTTGTTTTGGTACTCGAATATTTCTACATACTGACTGTCTTCGTTGTGATTGATGGCAAAAAGCAGGAGTTCTCCGGCTGTAGTCCTGAACAGGCTGATACCATGTGGGTGAAATGCCTTGGTAAAATCAGCGGTCAGATTGAGCGGCTGGGAGCCTTCGATTTGCAGATTCAGTCCGTAAATCGCTCCCTGCTGCTCTCTGCCGGCCATGGAAGCCCGCCGGTCATCACAGGAAATAAAAGCCATGCCGGTATCCTGGTCGATGCTAATATCTTCCGGGCCGGGCAGGCCGTCTATCCGGATGAAACTGTAGTCGCTATGCGCGGTAATGCGTTTGAACTGGCCGGCATCGGCCAGCGTTTTGGCAGAAAGAGCGGCAATAAGGCCTACTATCACACCACTAAGTATCAGTACCTTTTTCATGCCGCTTGTCTCCGTCCGTTGTTTTTTATCACTCGGTTTTCCACTGGAATCTTTTTACTGCAGGCTCTCCAGGCTGATGTCAAAAAACAGCCGGCCGGCAAAATCGGGGCTGCTGAAGTACAGGCCTTCATTGCGCAGACTCTGCCAGCCGGCGCGATCCTGCAGGATGTCACCCGCTGTCAGCTGCAGAAACTGGAACTCCTGCCATTGAATATCTCCCGATGGCTGGCGGTACCCGGCTTTAAGTCCGACGAAAACCGGTGTCTCCAATGAGCTGGCAATGCTGGTGTACGCTTTCCCTTTATCCAGCAGCCAGCGCACGGAATCTCCTTTGCCTTCCATTGTTACAAACATTTCACCGGAAGAGAAGGCTGCCTGCCAGGCCGAAGTGGCCGTGTTTGTCCTGTCCGGATCCTGCTCCGGATTTTGCGGCCGGATAAGCCCGCCAGACGCATAGGCCTTTAGGGCCAACTGATTTACCATGCCTCTGTCCAGCTGCAGCGCTGTTGGCACAATAATTAGTCGCAGCTGTGCTGGCTCATACATCTCCATGGTCTGCTGGAAACTGGCTACCGCATTGTCCTTCAGGCTGCGCAGCTGGAAAGACAGGGGGATGGATGCAAAAGTCGAGCCGCCTGTTTCGAGCCGGCTGTATACCCAGGTTCTCAGACTCTGGCTGTCGCGAATGCTGCCCTGCCGCCCGTCGCCGGATACCTGGTCTAGTACGCGGAATGCCGGGGCTGTCCTTACTGTGTCGGTTCGGCCTGCCTGCAGCAGTGCGGCCAGCTGTTCGCGCAGCTTTTCCGGGGTTTCGCCGGAAGCAAGCAAAATCCAGGTCTGCTGGCCATACTGCATGCCTGAGACATAATATGGCGCATGCATACCTGCTTGGACCGGCGCGACGATGGCCGCACCCTGGGCGGCAAAAAAATCTGCCGGCATGCGCGGTTCGTCAACCTGCACCGTATGGCTTATTACCTGCACTTCAAGGATGGCATAGGTTAAATTTTGATTACTCGAGGTCTGGTTGGCTGCTGTGGCCAGCTGCGTCCACCTGTCCAATATTGCTGATTCTTTGCCATGGCCGAAGCCAAGCGCCAATTGCAGTTGTCCGGCAGTACTGAAGGGTTCCAGTCGCCATTCCAGCCTCGGCCGCAATTCGGCCGCCTGGGCCTGCATGGCTTCGTTGATGCTCGCCCGTACCCGAGCTCCCTGCGCCGGATCAGGCAGCATGAGTTCGGTCAGCCCTTGTCGACCCTCGGTGGCCAGACTGATTTGCAGCGGCATCCGATCGGCCGACAGTGGGCGGAACTGAAAATCCGGTAAAGGCGAGCCTTCAAAAACCGCCCCCGGGTAGATAGCCAGATTATCCGGCGTAAACAGCGTCAGCCGGGAGCTCTGCACGCTGGCCGTGCGGACCTTTACAAAAGGATTATCGCCGCCGGCCGTTTTGGTTGTGTTGCTTAGCCTGGGCGTACCATGGTTGGCTGAATTGATCAGTGTTACCTTGTTCCGGCCGACGGCTTCATTAGGCAGTTGCAGTACCTGGCGGTTAAATTCGTATAACTGAACCTCCGCCGCGGCGTTGTCGTAATTACCGGCTGTCCGGAAGTACAGGTAGGCCTCGTTATATGCTGCCCTGGTGCCTTCGGCTTTGAGCAATTGGCCCAGGCGGTGCGCCAACATCTGGCGACGGCCGCCGCTATCCAGGTAATTGGTGGCCCAATGTTCCACTACATCCAGCCATTCCACGGCCTTGCGCAGTTCAGGAATTGTGCCACGTACTTCGTAATCCTCGGCTATCTGATAGGCCAGGCGGGCTATGCGTTCTCTAGTGTCGCGGTATTCAGGCACGTAGGCAAACGCTGTTTCGTATTGACGGATCAGGGCTTCCTTTTCGATGCGGGTTTGTCCGGGGAATGATTGGTCAGCCTGGGCATACCAGCTTTCCGCAGCCAGCAGTTTGGCATCCGACAGTTGCTCCGCAAAGTTATCCGGATATTTTTGCACCGGGCTGAAACCGCTTCGCTTGTCACCTATCATGGCCGGCATGGGCAGAACCGCTTTCTGGATACGCCAGAGCTGTTCCAGTGTTGTTACCAGCCGGTCGGAAATAACCGTATCTCCCATTGCGCTTTCTCGAAAACGCAGGGCATCCGCCTTGAGCGTTTCCATAATTGAAGGATATATCTGCTCAAACAGGGCCCGGGCATCTTTGTCCTCCGGCTTGCGGGTTAGTGCCGGCGCCAGCTGCTCAATTGCGCCGGAGTAATCGCCACTGGCCAGGAATTGGCGGCTGCGCTGGGCGGCGCTGGTGCAGGCTGTTATCGAAATAATAACAAGTACAAGTGTCATAGCAGACAGACAGCGTCTTTGGGCAAGTTTCAATGTAGGCTCCTATCGTATGGCAAAATAATATATTTAGCCGGGCAATCCTATCGGCCGGTGTTAGGGTCTGGCGCGATCAACCAGGGTCGTCCCGGCAGATCCAGGCTCGCCGGATCAAGCTGCCAGCAACTTCATAGATAAGCACTGCCCGGCGCGGCAGGTCCGGGTTTTCGTCAGTGTAAATGAGTTCTTCGTCGATTACCAGAGTGCCGACCAGCAGGCGGCTGGCAATTATTACCCGCAAACCGGGTATGGCAAAAGACTTGGCGTAACGCTGGCGCAATTCTGCCTGGCCCTGTACCAGCAGTTCACCGGAGGGATGCAGATAAAGGCTGGCGTCGTCCTGATAATGGGCACAGAAGGCATCCAGATTGTGCTTGTTGTAAGCCTGGACCTGGCTGTCGATCACAGGATGCGGGATAATCAGCTTGTTGTCTTCCGGCATTGCTGCAGTGCTCCTTGGATTTGATTATAGCATGGTTCGGCGGTTTTTTCTGCCGGCGGAGTCTGTCAGAAGCGCTTGACATGAAATGGCAACCATTTTACTCTGCGAATCGCAGCAGCGCTTTTGAAAATAAGCAAGTTTTTCCGGCTGAACATGTTACCAGGCAGGCCTGATCCACAGTACCTCCGGCTGGGGCTCACCTGCACTCAAGGCTTCTACCCATGCCATGAACGCCAGAATTACCCAGATTTCCCAAAAGGGCTTCAAACTCTGGTACCATTACTCGGATAAACCGGGCATCCATTATGACAGCCCGCTCATGACACCGGCCCAGGTGCTGGCCTTGTCGCCGCCGCCCATGCTGGTCATGTACCAGTAGGGTAGCGGCGAAGCCTGCCGGGCTGCTCAGTCCTGCAGGCGGGCAAGTGCGCTGGCCGCGCTGATCAGCAGGCGGACACTGTCCTCCATGTGGCCGCTTGCTCCCAGATTTATGACGATACTGGTGCCGGTCTCGGGCTCGATGAACAGCTGGGTGCCCAGAATGCCCATGTGCCCGGTCATGGCCGGCAGTTTCGCCAGCAGCGGCATGAAAGCGCCAAACTCGATGGTCATGATGCCCAGTCCATACTGAACGCCATGGATAAAACTGTTGCGCTTTTGTGACAGGAAATCCAGGGTGTTCCGGCTGATCAGGCTGTTGTCCAGCAGTGCGGCAGCGAAGCGCTGCAGGTCGGCGTGGGTGCTGGCCACACCGCCGCCGGACCAGTCTGCGCTCAGGGACTGGCTGTCCGCCAGGTTTGCCCCTTCCAGCCAGCTTGGCAGTAAGGGCTTTATAGGCTGATTTTTAGGACTGCTGCGGGTAGGGTAATAGCTGTCGTTCATGCCCAGGCGGTCAAAAATGTGCTGGTGCACGGCTGTTGTAAAGGGCTGGCCATACAGTGCTTCGATAACCAGGCCCAGCACGATAAAGCCGCTGTCGCTATAAAGGTAGCTACCGCGCCGGCCGGGGCTCTGGTAACGACGGCTATGGTCCAGCAGGCCTTCGGGGGGCCAGAAACGTTGTGGTTCTTCGATCATTAGGCTGGCAAGGGTCGGGCCGCCGTCGTTGCGCCGGCCGTCGAAATAGTCGGCCATGCCGCTGGTATGACCCAGCAGGTCGGCGATGGTAATGCCAGGCAGATCTGCCGGGTCCACCAAGCCCTGCAGCAGAGCGCTGTCCAGCAGACTGCTTACCGGCGTGTCCCAGTCTATACTGCCTTCTTCCACTTTTTTTGCCACCAGTACCGTAGTAAAGAGTTTTCCGACGCTGGCACTGTGGAAGGTACTTTCATCGCTGTTGTCGGCTTCGAAGCTGAGCTGCAGATTCTCGGAGCGGGACACCAGCGATAGGCTGGCTGCCTGCAGCTGGGGCTTCGCACGCAGTTTGACGATTTCGGTGTGCAGGAATTTTTCCATATCCTGGCGGTTCAGTGGCCTGGACATTAGAAAGGCCAGCACTCCAACGGCAATGGCAGCCATTCCTCCAAGACTGGCAAGAACTATCAGACTGATTCGTAGTATCTTTTTCATTTTTACACTCCTTATATACCTAATAGGTATATTGCTATAGTATTTAATTGTTGGCCTGTAGTCAAGTCGAGTACTGTGCGTGCTTGCGTCATGGCTGGCGCTTTGCTATCTTGAAGTAGTAGTCGGGAGGAAGGTATGGATTTTTGCATAGTGGGGCTCTTGTTGCTGTTGCCACGAAGCAGTTACGGGCTGCGCCAGGCCTTCAGTGAAAC
>JAHIWF010000121.1 GCA_018815555.1 Spirochaetota bacterium
GCCCTGCAGATAAATATGCTCGATCCGGAAGTACTGCGCCAGGCCCAGCGCCAGCCGCAGGATTACCGGCATCTATTGGTACGGGTTACCGGCTATAACGCATATTTTACCTCTATAGGCAAAGAGCTGCAGGACGAGGTAATAGCCAGGCTGGCCCATGAGCAAATCTGATACTAGCGGTCTGGTGCTGGAAATTCAGCGTATGAGCACCGAGGATGGTCCTGGCTTGCGTACCACCTTGTTCCTTAAAGGGTGTTCTATGCGTTGCCGCTGGTGCCACAATCCGGAAAGCATCTCCGGGCTGCCGCAGCTGTACTGGACAACCAGCCGCTGTATTGGCTGTGGATCCTGTGTCGGCGTCTGTCCGCGCAAGGCCCTGTCTTTAAGCGGCCGGCGCGTTATAATCGACCGTACGCTATGCGACAACTGCGGTATCTGCCGGACGGAGTGTCCGGCGGCCGCACTTGAAGTGTGGGGCAGCCCCATGAGCGTTGTTGAAACGCTAGGGGAGCTGCTCAAAGACCGCGTCTATTTCGGAACAGAGGGCGGCGTAACTGTTTCAGGTGGGGAAGCCAGCCTGCAGGCGGACTTTAGCGCCGGGATCATGGCTGGCCTTCAAAAAGCCGGTGTACATACCGCGCTGGATACCTGCGGTCTTTGTTCCCCTGAGAACTTCCTGAAGGCCATAGAACATGCCGACCTCGTTCTGTTCGATCTGAAAGAAGCAGATCCGGCCCTGCACCGGCGATATACCGGCGCGGGACTGGAACAGATTCTGGAAAATTTCCGAGAGCTGCGCCGGCATGCAAAGCGCGGAGAGTTAAAAATATGGGTACGTACACCAGTAATACCAGGCATGACCGACCGTGAAGAAAATATACAGGGAATAGCCGCACTGCTGCTGGAGGAGGAAGCGCTGGTGGAGCGCTGGGAGCTATGCGCCTTCAATAATCTGTGTACCGCCAAATACCACCAGCTTGGTGTCGACTGGGAGCTGGCGGCCAGCCCGCTAATGCCGGCCGGCCGGATGCAGCAGTTGGTAGAGGCTGCCGTTGCCGCCGGCTGGACTAAAGAGAAAGTAGCTGCTACCGGGACCACTGCCGCCGCACTGGCCCCAAAAAACTAAGCCAAGGAGAGCCATCATGGATACAGAGCTTTTTGAGCAAGAGGATCTGTCTTTTTTTGAACCGGACGGAAAAGTCGGCCTGCTGGCCGTAAAAAATCCCGAAGGCCTGCCCCATATCAGCCTGATTACCGCTATGCAAGGATGCGGCCGTTCCCGCCTTATCTTCGGACAGTTTTGCGAAGGCCGCAGTAAAACCTGGCTGCAAGAACGCCCGGAAGCCGGCTTCTTGCTCATGACCCTGGACCGTAAAATCTGGACCGGCAAAGCCCGCTGGGTAGAGAAAAAAAACAGCGGGCCGGAACACGAACTGATGAACCGTAAACCCATGTGGCGTTATAACGCCTATTTCGGTATCCATACCGTCCACTATCTTGATCTGGTAGGTGTAAGCCGGTGTAGGAATCTGCCGCTCGGCCGGGTAGCCGCCGGCTTAGCCACCGGCCTGCTGTGCAAGCTTTTTAGCCGTCCCTATAACGGAGAGCGGATAATGAACCGCTGGACCGAAAAATTTATCGCAAAACCGGGAAATCTTAAATTTCTGGCCTGGATAGACCGCGATGGCTATCCGCGGATCGTGCCGCAACTGGGTGCCATTAGTCTGAACAGCGCTTCGGTTCTGGTCCCCGGCATCGAGTATTTCCGCGAAATAGCTACAATCCCGGAAGGGGTATCAGTAGCTTTGTTTGCCATGGCCCTGAGCATGGAAGATGTGCTGGTTCGGGGAATCTGGCGCAGACATAAACAGGGCGGGCGGCTGGAAGTAAACTGGGTATATAATTCAATGCCGCCGGTAGCCGAGCAAATTTATCCGCCGGTACCTCTTAATGCAAAAGTTACAGTATTTTAATTTGACCAACCAAAGGAGTGCGTAATGGAAAAAATGATATTGCTGGCTCTGCCGCCTGCGCTGGTTATCGTTACGTTTCTGGTACATTGGCCTACTATCCTGCATCTGCGCAGTGCCGAAGAGCGGCTACCTTATTGTCGGGGTGCCTATTTGGCGTTTTCGCTGCAATTGGTGCTCTATAGTTGGGTGCTTTTCTTCCTGTTGGCTCGTCAGACCGCGGCCCTGGTTCTGGTACCGTTAGGCATGAGCTTTTCGATGGCCGGCGACTTTTTTAATTTGCAGTTCGAATCAGTAAAGCGCCGCATCAGTGAGCCGGTTTTTTTCGGTATCCTGAGTTTCATAGCTGCCCAGCTTTGCTACATCAGCGCTTTTCTGCAGCTTGTCGAACTGCGTTTGCTTTTAGCAGAGGGGTTCCTGCTACCGCTGGCTGTGTTCCTGGTGCTGTTTTCGCTGCTTGTATTCAGGTTGCGGGTATATAATCCGAATCGGCCGCCTAGGATCATGCGGGCTGCCCTGATCTATGGCACAATACTCGGCATTTCGGTAGCCATTGTTTTGTCTGCTGCCATCGTCTTGCACGGCTGGTGGATAGTTGTGGCCCTCGGCGGATTGTTTTTTCTGCTTTCCGATGCCGTCATTGGCGAAACCACCGTGCACGGTCGGCATCCGGTTTATGAATACCAGATACCCTGGTGGACCTATCTGATCGCTCAGGGATTGATTATGTTCGGGGTGGGTATGCTGTACGGGTGATTTGCTTATGCTTACTGCGGCGCCACAATCCGCCAGGCTTCCAGCCGCTTCAGCCTGGCCTTCCCGTCGCAGTGCAGCGAAAAGCCTTCGTCGCCTTCCAGCGGGTAGTAGAGCATGCTCATGACGGCTCGGCCGTCATTTATAAAAACTTCCGCGCTGGACTGGTCCAGAAATATGCGCAGTTGCAGTTCCGAAGACGGCATCCCGTTCAGGCGGGTGCGCCGTACATCAGGCCCGGCAGGCTCACGCCTGTCCAGTGACCGTACCGGGCAGCCGCTGCGGCTCCGGTCCATGCGTATGGTCTGCGTGGCTTTTTCATAACTCAGTTCCAGATAACGATCGTCGCCTTCAAAAAGGCGGATACTGACTGATTCGGCGGTATGCAGTACCAGCTTCAGCTCCAGTTCCAGATTCAGGCCGCGGATAGCCGAAAGCGGGTTTCCGACCGGTAAATCACTCCGACTTGCCGGGTTTGCAGGATCGGTAGCGCTTAATGTTATATTCTCCAGCCGGCTCAGCGGCTGCCGGTAGGTTTCCAGTTCGCGCAGTGGCCGCTGGCGCAGACCACCGTCTACCCAGCTAAGTTCGCGCGGCAGGGTCATGGCTCCAGCCCAACCTTCAGCCCTGGTAGGCATGTTGCGCTTCCACATCTGCATCCAGGCTATCAGTATGCTGCGGCCGTCGGGCGTTTGCATGGTCTGGGCCGCGTAAAAATCGCTACCGCCGTCCAGCTCAAGCTATCCGGCACCTGAATCTGCCGCGGCAACTGACGGAGTAAACCCAGAGCTATCCAGCTTGCCGGGAATAGCCGCCACCGAATGCAGATTCTCAAATTCATCACGTTCGTTGGTCGGCAGGAACATCGGGCTTACCAACAGCAGATCCTGGCCGTCCAGCCTTACAAAGTCGGGACACTCAAAGATACCAGGCTTGGTAAGCGGGCTGCGCAGCAAGCTGGCTACCCGGGTCCAGTGGACCAGATCGGTAGAGCGGTACAGCCAGACCTGGCCGCCGCGCTGACGGCGCGAAAATAGTGTGCCCCGCCGCCGGAAATAACAGGAACTGCCCAGCAGACACAGGTAGTCACCTTTGCCGCAGCTAGCGCTGCCGTCAACTGTCGCCTGCTCAGTAAATACCTTAGGATCGCGGAAGTTAAGCCAATCTGCACCAGGTGGTCGTTGCAGCGGTCCGAGTACCGGCTTTCGCCGTTTGCGGAAGTGCATACCGTCCTCGGTTTCCGCTAACAATTGTACCTGGCCAAGAAACGAAAACCCGGTATACATCAAATATAGTTTGCCGTCTTTCTCTACAGCACTGCCGGAAAAACAGCCGAGAAAAGCCTCCCAGAAACCGCGTGGCTTAAGCGCGACCGGTTCGTGCCGCCACTTAACCAAATCGAGGCTGCTGGCATGCCCCCAGTACATCCGTCCCCATACCGGCCGATGTGGATTGTGCTGGTAAAACAAATGGTAGCGGCCCTTGTAATAACAAAAGCCGTTTGGATCATTCAGCCAGCCCTGCGGCGCGCTCAGGTGGTAGCGGTGCCGGTACATCTCAGAAAATAGTGTCGCGCAACTGTTCAACTTCAGCGGCCAACGCCGGATCCGGCAGCTCGCCCTTGCGTTTGGCTTCCAGGTACTGCAATGTTCTGGCATGGTTCGTGCTTGTGATGGGCCAGCGGACGGTTATCAAAATGCCGATGGTCAGCAACACCAAAGGTACAAACGCGATGGTCGCCTTAACCGCCAATGCAAAGCCCTCAGGCTGGCTCTGGTATACCAGTATCTCGTTCAGACCACTAATCTGGCGCAGCGGCGCCACAAAGCCAGCCCAGCCCAGTGTAGCCATAAACAGCGAGTTGGCCACAGCCGATGCCACCTTGCGCACGAACGTCTGCACCCCGGAGAACGTTCCTTCCACCCGGCTGCCAAAATACAGCTCGCCGATGTCGGTAACATCGGCAAACAGGCTGTTCAGCAGCACTACCGGAAAAGCCATGGCAATACCCATAATGGCGGCAATAATGAATATAATATAACTAGGACTCGCCGGCGATAGCAGGAAGGTGGCCAGTCCTGCCAGTATCCACAGCGCACAGCCGAAAATGACCGCCGTCTGCTTGTTGGTTTTTTTCACCAGCGGCGCGGTAAACAGTGCAGCCACAATTTCTACTACAATAAGCAGCGCCAGCACCAGGGTAAAATCGTCGGGCCGCAGCAGCACATAGGTCATGTAGAACTGGAAGGAAGTGGTAATCAGGTCCAGCGAGACAAACACCGTCAGGTACAGGATAATCAAGCGGCGGAAACTGCGCACTTTAAACGATTGCAGCATCGGTCGCCACCAGTCGCGCCGGACTGGAGCGGCTGCAAAATCGGTACGCTCCCTGGTGCCGAAAATAACCGCCAGGTAGGGCAGGGCGAAGATCAGCCCTACAATGATAGCCATGGCCAGATAGCCCCGGGTATAGCTGCCGGTTGCTGCCGAAACCGCCTTTACGATGGCCAGCGGCAGAATGGCGCACATCAGGCTGGAGCCCAGCGAGAACATCATGCGCACCGTGTTTACCGAGTTACGCTCGTAATAGTCCAGTGTAATTTCGGCGGCAAACGACATGTAGGGAACCATCACGATGGTCACGACAGTATTATAGAATATGTATCCCGCTCCGGCAAAGAGTACTTTCAGCAGCAGGCTGCCGGAGCTTATCGGATACCATACCCAGATCATCGAAATCAGTATGAGCGGTATGCCGGCAATAAAGTAGGGCTTACGCCGGCCTATCCGGGTGCGGGTATTGTCGGATATAAAACCCATCAGCGGATCACTTACAGCGTCCCACAGCCTGGCTACCATCATGATTGCCGCAGCCCAGTAGGCCGGAATACCCACAATGTTGGCCAGAAAAAAGGCGTACAGAAAGTTGATAATGTTGAACGAACCACCACCGTAAATGTCACCCAGCCCGTAGGCAATTTTTACCCGTAAAGGTACTTTTTCCTGCATATTTGGTTTCTCCGATCGCCATTGCCCCTGGTTCTGGCTCTGGTTCCGGTATAATATCATACCCGGACAGGACAGGGGAAAAAAACTGTTATTTTCATAAGAACTATCTACTGCTTTGTGCTAGAATCATGATGAATGCAAGTTTGGGCTAAGCAGCGGCTAGCCTTAGGATTACTTGAAATAAAGAACAGGGCGAGGGCGAAATGGACAGGGTAGTAAAAGGCATCGTTATACTAGCAAGTCTGGTATCAGTTGGCTTTGGCGTCTGGCACTTTTTTGTGCCGGCAATATGGAATTGGTATGATTTTATCATGGATTCAAGCGGAGAGTTGGTCATCGCCGTCCGGGCAATCAATGTCTTTTTTTCTGCCTCACTGGTTCTTTTCGGCCTGATGAATCTGGCGATACTATACAAAAACAAAGCCAACAATTACTCCAGGCTTGTGGTTCTCTCTGCCTCTTTACTGTTGTGGCTGCTCCGTGTAATCATGCAACTGGTTTTTCCTCAAGGATCTGCCAGCGGGCTGCTGCAGTATTCGATGTTACTAATTTTTATAACTGTTTTCCTGTGCTATGTATTTTCACTGATTTATTTCGCTAAGCATAAGGAAAAATCATGCTAATGCCCGAACAATCGTCCCCTGCGCTTTTTGCGCCTTGCGGCATGAACTGCCTGGTGTGTTATGTGCACCTAAAATCAAAAAAGCCCTGTCACGGCTGTTTAGTCGATGATATCGACAAACCCGAGCGATGTAAAGTCTGCGCCATAAAAGCCTGTACAGTATCCAAGGGCTTGGTTTATTGCTATGACTGCCCGGACTATCCCTGTAAAAACATAAAGAACCTGGAAAAAAGCTACACTAGCCGATATAAAACCAGCCTGCTTGAGAATTCAGTCTATGTACGGCAACATGGCCTGCCTGCGTTTTTTAACCGTGAGATGCAAAAGTGGAAGTGTGGCTGCGGCGGCGTAATATCCTTGCATGATCGCTACTGTTCGGAATGCAAAAAAAGCATCGACGCCTAGCTGCGTCTGCGCTGTTGTCTATCGCTCCAAGGCCGCTCATATATCAAACTGGATAATACTCTTTGTTCCTTTTTCGTTCACAATATTGTAGGTGCCGTTCAGCTGCTCCACCAGCATTTTTACAATCGTAAGGCCGAAGCCCAGCGGATTGCTGTTATGTAAGTCTTCCTGTATACCTACACCGTTGTCATGAATAATCAGCGTGGCCTTATCGTCGAGTTTTTCAATACTAATCACCACCATACAGCTGTCCCGGTCCTTGAACGCATATTTAAAGACGTTAGTCATAATTTCGTTAATGATTATGCCTACCGAACTTGCTTTCTTGGCCGTAAGCGAAAAGTCGGCTATCTGCTTAACGATACCAATGTTGTTTTCCGGATCAAAAAACTGTACCAACGAGTCCAGCAGGCCTTCGGTGTAATCTTTGATGGAAATATCATTGTAATACTGCGACAGCAATAAATTTTCGTACAGCACCCGCATGCTGTTAACCCGTGAACAGGCTTCCTGCAAAGCGGCGTTGGCTTCGGGATTTATGGTAGCAGAGGCTTGCAGCGATAGAAAGCTTTCGATCGTTGCAATATTGTTTTTTATCCGGTGATGCACTTCCCGCAGCAACGTTTCTTTTTCTGTCAGCTGTTTTTGAGTTTCCAGTTCGGTCTGCTTCCGGCTGGTAATATCGGTAAAACTCACCAAACTGGCCATAACCCTGCCATTATGGTCGAAAACCGGGCTTCCGTGTATTTCCAGCAAGGTTTGTTTGCCGTCCGGTTGGGTAACCGTCATGTCTTCGATGTGGCTGTATTCTCCCTGCATGCCGCGGATTATGGGCATTTCCTCAACAGGGTAAGGTTCACCGCTGCCGGTCCGGCTGGCCTGATACACTTCCTGCAAATTGTAGCGCGTGGTATCCGGCAGGATACCGCGGCCGAGCAGACGTTTTGCTGCCGGATTGGCCACCAGCGGTTTACCGCCAGGAGCTTCCACCATGAAAACCCCGATACTCAGGTTGTTCAGTAAGGTGTTCAGCAGGCGATGTTGGTCTTCAAGTTCGGCTGTAAGTTTTTTACGGTCGGTAATATTTCTGCCGATGCTTAAAACCGCCTTGCTTCCCTGCAGTGCAAACAAGGTAAGCGATATTTCGAAAAACACCGGTTTGCCGGTTTTTGTCTTCAGTTCAGTCTCAAATATAAGATGCTTGTTCCTGGCAAATTGATCCTGCATTTCCGGAGAATGCTTACACATGTATGGGTCAATATCCGAGAGTGACATCCTGAGCATTTCTTCTTTGGTATAGCCGAGTATGCGGCAGGTCGCATCGCTGACTTCCAGAAAATTGCCGGGTGTACCATCTTCTTTTAGCAAGTGCATGGCCTGGAAATCTATCCCGCTGTTAAAAAGAATCCGGTATTTTTCTTCACTCTGCTGTAGCGATGCCTCTTTTTTTTGCTCCTGGATTTTTGAATCGAACAATTTAAAAGCCATTTTTATTGATGCGTCCAAGACCACAATGCCACTGTTTTTTACCACATAACCGTACGAACTTATTTTTTCAGTCTTGGCAACAATGGCCCGATCACTATGTGAAGATAAAAATAGAATTGGAATATCTTTATGACTCAGTAAAAGCTCGGCTGCCTGGGTGCCATCCATTCCATCGCCCAGATCGATGTCCATAAGTATCAGATCGGCTTGGACAGTTCCGTCCATAATGGCCTTAACCGCCGCTTCGCCGCTGATGGCATGATGCACACAGTAGCCGTATTTTTCCAGCTGCTGTTTTTCGGCCATGGCAATTAAGCCTTCGTCCTCTACAAGTAGAATGTTTTTGCTTTTTTCATTACCCATGCTATGCTCCACAAAGGTCCAGTTTTATTCGCAGTAGAGACGAATACCGTCTGTCTCTCGTTAGTCAGCAGCTATTTTCTATAATCTGCCCTGATAAAGGGTTCTTCTTTATTTTCTGCTATTAGTATGCCATACTTTTCCGGGTGCCGGTATGCATTGCCGTGTACTTCGCGTTTCCGGTACTGTCGCAATTCTTCTATGGCCAGGTTGGCCATAAAGATACCCTCAGCTTCACCGGCTTCGATAATAAGCGTGTCCCGTGAACAGGCTTCGGCGGGTTTATATGCAATGCCGTCAAAAGCAGATGAATGGCCATTGCAATCCGGTTTGCCCTTAGGATAGTTGACGGTGGCAATAGCAAGCATGTTTTCGTAAGCTCTCGCCCGTAATTGCGCAAGCCGGTTTATTTCCATGGGGCAGGCATTAGGTACCAGAATCAATTCCGCTCCCTTAAGCATGAGGATTCTTGCACTTTCCGGAAATTCCCGGTCATAGCAAATCATCGCACCCACTTTTATAACACCGCTTTCAGTGTCCAAATCAGTAACATAAAAATCATCACCGGCAGACAGCCGCCCCTCATCACCAAAATCACAAGTATGAACCTTTGCATAATGCAATACCATTTTCCCATATCGGTCAAACAAGCACATGGTGTTTTTCGGCAGACTCTGGTCTTTTTCCAGAAAGGTAATGGCAATCGCCATTTGCAGTTCTTTTGCCAGCGCCGCAAAAGCCTGCACAAACGAAGAGTCTACCGTTATAGCGTTCTGATTTAAGGATTCCATATCTTCAGGCAAAGCATATCCAGCGCTCCACATTTCCGGAAATACGGCAATGTCCGCGCCTTGTTCCCGGGCTTTACGACAAAATTCAAGTCCCTTGGTTAAATTTTTATCGATATTTTCCTCGGGCATTATTTGCAGCAAGGCAATGTGTACATTTTTCATGCTGGTCCTTTCTTGGTTATACAGTGAATTATATCATTAAATGATTCCATATAAAGCTAAACTTACAACCAAAAGCCTTCTGAGCAATGGCGTGCCCCCGCAACTAGAGTTGCGCGGTCACGTGCTCTGCTGCAAGTCCTCGAGAACCATGGCTGCCGCCATGGTTCCCTGCGGGCTTTCCGCGTCGCCC
>JAHIWF010000122.1 GCA_018815555.1 Spirochaetota bacterium
CTTGGCGTCACGCAGCCGCTCGATCTCGGCGATGTCGGCATCCTGCAGATGCTTAAAGCGGGCCTGCCGCTTAAGATAGTCGCGTACCGGAATAAAGGTTTCGGGGTTGCGGTTAAGCCGGAACTCGCCGCCCTCGAACTCTGCCAGATACCACAGGCCGCTGTCCACCACCTGCTTGGCCACAGCCAGGGTTTCCTCCGAGCCGTGCCCCCAGCCAGTCGGACAAGGCGCAAACACGTGGATATAGGCCGGCCCGCCGCAGTCTTTGGCCTTCTGTACCTTGTTCATGAAATCTTCCAGGTAGCCCATGCTGGCGGTGGCCGCGTAGCGGATACCGTGGGCGGCAACGATTTCGAACATGTTTTTCTTTTCGGTAATGCTGCCGTGTATTACCTTGCCCGCCGGAGTAGTGGTAGTAGCCGCGCCGAAAGGCGTAAGGCCGCTTTTCTGTATACCGGTATTCATGTACGCTTCATTGTCGGTACAGATATAAATAAAACGCTCGCCGCGGTCGATGGCCCCGGACAGGGCCTGAATTCCGATATCAGCAGTACCGCCGTCGCCGGCAAAAGCCACAGACAAAGGATCAGCCTTGCCCAAAGCCTTCAGGCCGGCCGCCACCCCGGTGGCCACCGCCGCAGTAGAGGCAAAGGGAGTTATGATGGCATTGTTGCGGAAAGCCATATTGGGGTAAATAAAAGATACTGCCGCCATGCAGCCGGCCGGCAGTGATAGGTAGGCGTCCGGACCCAACACTTTTAAGGCCAGGCGCAAGGCCAGACTTTCGCCGCAGCCACCGCAGGCCTTATGGCCGTAAAAATGTTCCTGCTCCGGCAGGTTCCGGGCTGTCCATTTTATCTGCTGACTGCCGCTGCCGGCCGCAGCAGCAGCACCGGAGGCAGCGGCACCGGAGGCTCCGGCAGATCCGGACTGCTTCATGTTCACACTCATATTAGCACTCATGCCTCGCACCTCATTCCCAGATACTGCACACGATCTATGCCAGAAGCGCCCGCCCCGGCACCATCAGCCAACAGCTGCAACCGGTCAAAAGCCGCTACCAGATCGCCGCGGCTTACATCGCGCCCGCCCAACCCGCCGATAAAGTTCATGGTCGGAGCAGTACAGCCGTGCTGCAGCAGGGCACTGTTCACGTTGGTATAGATGGTACCCTCGTAACCGAAGGAAATATTCTTGTCAAACACGCCGACAGCCCGTGCTCCGCGCAGCACTTCGGCAACCCGGGCCGCCGGGAAGGGCCGTACCAGCCGCAGTTTAAGCAGCCCCACCCGCCGGCCGGCCGCCCGCAGCTCGTCCACCACCACCCGGGCAGTGCCGGAAACGCTGCCGGTGGTCAGCAGAATCAACTCGGCATCGTCGCAGCGGTAAGCATCCACCGCGCCTTTCCAGGAACGGCCGAAAGCGGCGGCAAACGAAGCGTCAACTTCCTCCAGCAGCGCTTCGGCGCGCAGCAGATCCTGGTGCTGACGTACCTTAAATTCCATATTATGCGCATTGCCGGCAGTAATGCACATGCTCATCGGATTGTTATCCTGCATCATGTGCTCCTGCACCTGCAACCGGGGCAGCCAGGCATCCACATCCGCCTGGTCCGGTATCAGCACCTTTTCGTAGGTATGCGTCAGCACAAAGCCGTCGATATTAAGCATTACCGGAGCCATCACCCGTGTATCCTCGGCCAATCGGTAACTTTGTATAACCATATCCAGGGCTTCCTGGCCGTTCTCCACAAACAGCTGCACCCAGCCGGCGTTCAGCACAAACATTACGTCCATCTGGTCGCCGTAGATGTTCCAAGGCGTAGCGATGGAGCGATTGGCGTTCATCATCACGATGGGCAGACGCGCGCCGGAAGCATAGGGCAGGCACTCCGCCATGTACAGAAGCCCCTGCGAAGAGGTGGCCGTAAAAGTACGCGCGCCTACTGCGCTGGCTCCGATCGAGCAGGCCATAGCGCTGTGCTCCGATTCCACATGCATATACTGCGTAGCCATTTCACCGTCCTGCACAAACTGCGACAGCTTTTCCACCGCCTTGGTCTGCGGCGTAATCGGATAGGCGGCAATAACATCCGGCCGGCACAATTTCACACCATAGGCGATAGCTTCATTACCGTTTAAAAACGCGGCCTCACTCATCGGCGGCCTCCTTTACCATGGAGATGGCACCCGGTTTACATTCATAGGCGCACAGGCCGCAGCCCTTGCAGAACTCGTAGTCGATTATAAAGCGCTTGCCGGCGGCGGCACCGGCGGCAGCATCCTCGATGTGGATGGCCGCATCCGGGCAGACCAGATAGCAGCGATGGCATTTTACGCAACGCGCGTGGTCGATAAGCGGACGGAACACCCGCCAGGCGGCATTGCCTTCCACAACATGAAAACTGCGCAGACTGGAGCCTACCGGCAGGTCGGCCAGGCGGCGGAACGGCGGAACCGGCGATTTGATAAAATCTTTCATAACATAGCCCTCCCCGCCGCATAAGCTTTTTGCAAAAGCCCCACATTACCTTCGGCCAGCCCCGGCTTCATGTCGTTGCTGATGGCTTTGGTACAGGCCTGCATGCTGATCTGGTCTTCGGAGAAAGCCAGCAGGAAGCCCAGCATGGCGGTATTGGCAATCGGCCTGCCCAGAACCTCCAGAGCCAGACCGGTAGCATCAAGGCAGCGGACAGACGGATGGTCAATATGGCGCCGGGTATTTATCAGAATAAGCGCATCTTCTTTCAGGTCTGCCAGGTAGCGCTCGTCGTACAGACTGTCGTCCAGAAACACGATGCGGTCACAGCGCTCGATCTCGCTGTGGTCGCTGATCGGCTCGGGTGAAACACGGTTAAAGCCCAGGACCGGTGCCCCGCGCCGTTCCGGACCAAAGGAAGGAAAGGCCTGTGCGTACACCCCGTCATATAAAGCCGCCGCCACACCCAGCAACTTGGCCCCGGTAAAGCTTCCCTGCCCGCCCCGGCCATGCCATCTGACTTCAAACATAGCAACCCCTAAAAAAAGATCTGGAAGATGATTCAAACCCCAAAGCCTAAGCGGCTTGAAAAAAACCGGTAACACACTAATACAGGATTGTAGCACGACAAGTAGAAAAGCAATCTAGTATTCAGGTGATATATTACACGTATACCAAGTATAACACAATGCAAAACTTTGTCAATATGGATTTTACCAGTGGCTTATAAAAAAACGAAGGGTCTGCTCCAACAGGGCAGACCGCAGTACAGAACACGGCTCAGGAACAAGCTTCGCTCAGCCTTCAGCTCAATACTTCGCGCAAACGCTCCCAACTTGCCTGATCAGAACCAGCCCGTCCGGCAGAACCAGCC
>JAHIWF010000123.1 GCA_018815555.1 Spirochaetota bacterium
AGCGGCAGCGTCTACGCCGGTTCCCGGGAAATTGACCAGCTGCACATACGCCGGTACCAACGCTTTGAGGGCCGCGCCGTTAGGCATATGCCAATTGTCGATTACCAGATCCGGTCTGGCATTAAGTATCGTCTGCAGGGCGCCGGGGGTCAATTCTCCCATGCCTATTTCGGCGACAATATTGTAGCCCAGCCAGGTAGCCAGCGCCTTGTAGTGCACATGCACAGCCAGGCGAATGTCCTTGGCATTTTTACGTGCAGCCCCGGACAAAAGACGGGCAGCTACGGCATCCAGCTGCTGCAACCAGGTTTCGGCGGCAGCAGCCGTGTGAAACCGGGCTGCTAGCCAGCGGACCTCCTGGGCCAGGCGCGGTGGGGTATTGTCGGTATATACCTGAATCAGGGCTGTTTCGGGCAGCTCTACGGCTTGGGTGATATTTTTTATAAAGCCTTCATAGCCTGCCCAAAGCAGATGCTCGGCAGCCAGTACATACTCCATATCGGAGGCGCGGAAATCATATTCAGCCTGGTGCTTTAATTCTGCCGGGGCCAGTACCCTTGTCACATTTGCTCCAGCCGCAGCCGCAATAGCTCCTACCCAAGTGGTCGAGGCTACCACATCCGGGATTTCGTAGACGGTGGCGCCGACAGCCGAATCGGGGCTTTCGGGGCTTTCAGCAGCCGCAGTCTGGGCATCAGACTCGGCCTGACCCGGCTCGACGGCTACCGCATCTGCAACGGCAGACTCTTTACTGCCGGCGGCAAACAGCGCGGCTGCAGCACCGGTAAACAGCAGAGTCAACAGCAATATTCTTGCCAGACCATGTATCTTTTTCATAACCATCATGCTCAACATACCCTTAACTCCTGATAATAATCCTGGATACGGCCATCTGGCCGATTAATATCAAAACAGCCACCGCTGCCGTACTTGCGCCAATAGGCCAGTCGAGCAGCAGAGCCATAATAAAGCCGCCGGCACAGGCCAGCAGGCCGAACAGAGACGATAACACTAAAGCCGCAACAAAACTGCGGGCGGTACGCAACGCAGCCACCGCCGGCAGCAGAATGATAGCATCCACCAGCAGTGCTCCTACCAGACGCAGAGCCACCGCAACGCCGGTTCCCACCAATACATACAGCACTATATTGACCAGGCGTACCGGCACTCCCTGGGCGGCGGCCAGCTCCGGATCGAGCAATACCAGCTGCAGCTCACGGAAGGCCAGCAAAAATACCGCCAGAACTACCAGGCCGGCCGCAAAAACCAGATATAGATCAGCGCGGCCGAGCATAAGAATGTTGCCGGTAAACACCGAAAACACATCCATGGCCGGAACGCTGGCCGCTGCCAGCATAATAAAGGTAAGCGCCAGCGAACCGGTCATGAAAATGCCCATAAGCGAATTGGACGATACCGCCTGCCGGCCACCACGCAAACCAAGCAGCAGGGACACCAGCAGTACCAGCAAAAGCGCGCCCAGTGCCGGTGAAAAGCCCAGCGCCAGACCAATGGCGGCACCTAGCAAGCCGGTATGCATGCAGACAAAACGTATTGAGCTCAAGTGTAGGGAAACAATAACCACACCAAGCAGCGAAAAAGTCGCTCCGGCGGCCAGCATGCCGATAAAGGCATTGCGTACCGGCGGCAGGGCCAGAAGCCGCAGCAGCTCACTCATACAGCCTCCCGCCGTCCAGAAAAACGCTTCTGGCCGCACCGGCACCGGGAATATCCTGATGCGTAACAATAAGCATTCCAAGAGCGGACAGCTGTCTTACTTTTACAATGGTTTGTGCCAGGTCGATACGCGAGGCTTCATCCAGCCAGGTGGCCGGCTCGTCCATCAGCAGCAGCTCCGGCTGCCGTACCAGCGCCCGGGACAGGCCGGCTTTCTGACGCTGGCCGCCGGACAGGGTGCGCAGCTGCCGGGAAGCCAGGTGGCCAATACCGAGCTGGTCGAGGGCAGCAGCCGTCGCCCGACGGTCGCGGCTGCCGGCCGGTCGGAGCCAGCTGAAAGAACTGCCCCAGCGGCCGAGCATCACAAACTCGGCCACCGAAACCGGCAATTCCGGCAGGGTATGAAACTGCGGCACATAGGCAATACGCTGCCGGAGGCGGTCCAGCGCCAGACTGTAGCCGGGCCGTTTCGGCCAGAGCCGCGTATGCAGCACCTGTATATCGCCGCTGCGCGGCTTCAGCAATCCGAGTATCAGTTTCAGTACAGTAGATTTACCCGCACCATTGGGGCCGCGCAGGAATACCAGCTCTCCGGAGGCCATATCCAGATTAAAGTCGGACAAGACAGCAGTGCGGCCATAGCCGGCGCAAACCTGCCGCAAACTGAGCAGGGCGGCCATCAGCTCTGCAGTTCCTGCAATAAGCCGGCAGTTACCGCCAATGTCAGCCTGCCTACTATGCCTTTGCGCGACAACAAACGCTGTGACCAGCGCTGCAACTCGGCCAGGGGTCCTTTGAGCACCAGAATTTTCAGACAGATACCTTCTTCGGCATGCAATTGCAAATTAGCCAGAATCTGCAGGGAAGAGGGGTCGGAGGCGGCTGCTGCCCGGGCCAGCGGATTGGGCGGCAAGCGGGTACCGGCACGATAACTGAGCGTCAGGTAAGCGACCACCGGCTCTAGCGGGTCACCGGAGGCTGCCAGCAACTCCTGCCGTACCAGATGCCGGATGGCGTCCGAGCGGCTGGAAAAACCCTGCTGTTCGGACAGGGCATCCAATTGTGCCAAGAGTTCATTATCCATGGAAACGCCAAAACGAGTGGTTGTGTGCACAGCTTACTCCCGGCACGATAGTAGCACGATTATAACGTATCGTGCTACTGCCATATTCACTGTTCTTTTTTTATGTTTATTGTATTATATCCAGATCAGCAAGGAGTTACTTGAGCATTTCGGGGCACGGAGGCCGCAGCATTGTATCGCTGTTTGGCCTGTTAACGTTTATTTATTATCGTATTGTACCAAAGTACAATGTACAATCTTCAGCTTGCTTCTATATTCATGTACAGGCTGAAAACAGCCCATAAACAGAAGTATGGAGGCAACAATGTTGAAGCGTATTGTAATTTTCCTGCTGGTGCTCAGTTTGGGCTCAGCCTTGCTTGGAGCACAGACAAGTGCCGTACCGGAACAGCCTATCCCCCTCTTCAGTAATCCGGCCCTCATGACAGGTCTCATACTGGAGGCTACCGGCTTCGGCCTGGTTATCGGCGGCGGCACGGCCACATCCGTAAGTCTGGACGCCGCGCTGGTCATGATGCAGATTGCTCCAATCTTTTCTGCCAGCGGAGCCTGGGTAAGCCACAGCAACATGGAAAAACAGGCAGCCCTGTGGCAGAACCGCGGTCTGGTATTTGACTCTTCAAGTTATGTCTCAAAATCCAGAACTGCCGCCATCGGTACTACAGCTTTTGCTGCCGGAGCCCTGCTGTTTCCACTACTGGGAGAGGTAGGCATTTATCTGTCGCTGGCCTGTACCGGTGTTTCAGTGGGCTGGGACATGTATGCCCTCTATGCGGTGCGCAGTATATGGCTGCGCAGCCTTAACACGGCAATACTTGACTCCGGAATCGACTGGAAAAGCTACCAATAAGTTAAACCAGGGCTGCCGGCACAGAGGCAGCCCTGCCAACTTCAACTAAACCTGGCCAAGCGGCAATTCAATACGGAAGCACACCGGATCCCGCCCTATTAAAATCAGCTGCCCGCCATGATGCTGTTCCACTATCTCCTTGGAGATGGAAAGCCCAAGGCCGGTACCTAAACCATCCTGCTTTGTAGAAAAGAAGGGCAAAAAAATACTTTCGGCAATATCTTCGGTAAGCAGCATTCCATTGTTTTCTATCTCGCAAAAAACCATCCCATCCTGACTACCGGTGCGGATACGTATCAGGCCGGGTTTCCCGGTTACCGGATCGGTGGTAATCGGAGGGCCGGCATCATCGGCCAGTTCGAATTTATCACGGATGGCATCACTGGCATTACGGATTATATTCAGCAGAACCTGGTCAATTTCGTTGCCGATTGCCTTGATTTTTGGCAGTTCTGCAAGCTCCAGCTTCAGCTCCATAATGCGCATACTTTCCGAACGGGCCAGATCCAGGGCCAAGCGTATACCGCGATTCAGATCATAGGCCGCCGGCAGGCTGTTAGGCGCAGCACCGCGCCGCGAGTAATCCAGCAGACTCTGCACAACAGTTCGTATCCGTCCCAGACCGTCTTCTACCGAATTCATGATTTCATCAATCTCGCCGCTCTGCACAGGCGCTTCGCTCGTACCACGGGCAATTGTAGCCAGAGAGCGGACTTCACTCCAAACATAGCCCAGCGGATTATTGATCTCGTGAGCGATATTGGCCGCCAGACGGCCGATCAACGCGAAGCGCTCGCGCTTCAGTACATCCAGGCGGGCAGCTTCCAGTCTATCCTGCAGCTGTAAGCGCTCGGTAATCTCAGTCATGCTCAAGGCAATACCGCGGAACACAGTCGAGCCGAAGATAGCCCTGGCTTTAACCTGCCAGGTTTGATCCGCCTTCTGCAGGTTGCAATTAAGGCTGGCGGTAAACTCGGCGCCCAGCTTGTCCACCTGGCGATAGCAATCTCTGAGGCAATCCTGCAGTTCCAGCAGCTCCGGAACATCCAGATACACCTTTCCCAGACTTTTATCCGGCAGCTGCAGCACTTTTGCCGCATATAAATTATAGTCGGCCAAGCGCCCCATCGAATCCACCACCAGAAAACCGTCATCCAGTTCTTCAAGCACCACCCCACGGGCAGTAGGAACCAGACGCAAAGCCCGCACCATGAACGCCCCGAAGAAAAAAGCGATAGCAGACAAGCCGAAGCCGATAGGCGTATAATCCTTGCGCAGGTCCGGAATAATGCGCAGCACATAGATGGCGTTAAAAATTCCTGGCGACAGCACGCCGATCAGCACCGCAATCGACCGGATGCGGTGTATCCCCAATTTCAGACTATAGGCTCTAAGCACGAAAATCGTCGCTGCTGCCATAATTGCCCAGCCGTATACAGCGGTAAACCAGAACATCACACCAAAGCGGGTGCGAATTGCCAACAAACCCTGTACCTCTACAAATTCGACACTGCGCCAGAACAAGTAATGGTAGTCATTAGTTAGAACAAAGCCAAAAATAATAGCAGCGATAATCACGAAAACTATGCGTACTGAATACGGCACGAATTTTTCATGGCCGGTATAGCGCAGGCAGAAGCCGCCAAAGGTAATCGGTAGCAAAAGCAGTCCAAAATACGAGAGCTTGGCAAAAAGCAGGGTGGTTTCCGGACTTTTACTCACCAGTTCTATAACATTGGCCAGGAGCAGCCAAAAACTCAGGGCTGCATAGCGGAACAGAGCCCTGCCGGCCGGTTCGCGGCGGTAGCGGACAAGCATAACCAGTATAAAAATCAGCATAAAGCCGACAGTCGGGGCAAACACCAGATACAATCGATAGGCCATACCTTGAGTATACACGCTATTTCAGTACAGGCAAGACCATGCTTTGTGCTATTATAGATAATGTGGGATATGTTCAGTACCAAGCGACAGAGGAGAGGCGATAGGATGCAAGCAATGAGCAGTACACTTGAATTGATACTGGTAGATGATGAACCTCGGGTAACTGCAGCGCTGGAACGCGAGCTCAGACAGAATTTCTCCGCTGCAGATTTCGGTATCAGATCCTTCAACAATCCAGTTGAGGCTATCGCCTACCTGAAGGCCCCGCAAGCCACGCCCTTTTTAGTACTCTCCGATTTGCGCATGCCCCAGATGACCGGTGCTGAGCTGCTGCGCCAGGTACGCGAGCAGGACGAAGACATTCAAACCATTCTGCTTACCGCCTACTCCGATATGGCCGATATCCGAAAGGCCGTGTCCACCAATATACGCTGCCTGATGGAAAAACCCTGGGATCGCTACCGGCTCGAAGAGGAAATAAGGGCAGCACGTGCGGAGTTTCAACTGCGCGCCGAGAACCGCTTTCTGAAGGACGAATTGCAGAGGCAGTTGTGGGTAGCCGCTGATTTTCAGAAACGTGTGCTGGCACCACACGACGGCAAGATCGCTTGGCCGCAGCTGGATGTCTTTTATAAACCGCTGGAACGTCTGGGCTGCGGCGGTGACTATTATGATGTATTTCAACTGCGTGATGGCCGCGTGGTATTTCTGCTGGCTGATGTAGTCGGCCACGGTATAAAAGCCGCCCTGATAACTATCATGCTTAAAACCCTGATACAAGGGCGCCGGCTGCTTGGAGATTTTGCCTTCAGCTCGCCATCCCAATTTCTTACCATACTCAACAGCGATCTCTGCCGTTTTTTGGATTCAGCGCCTGACACTTTGGTAGCCATGGGGGTTATCATCGTCGATCCGCAACACAAAAAAATGCGCATAGCCAACGCCGGCCTTCCGGCCATACACCTGATCGACTCCTCCAGCAATTGCGAAACTTTTTCGAAATCCGGCCCGGCCCTAGCTTTCGCTCCGGACAAAAGCTATTCCGACTGTGAACGTTCAATTAGTCCAAATGATGTGCTTATCCTTTTTACCGACGGACTCAACGAGAACGAAGACAGCGGCCCGGTTGCCGACAGCCGCGAAACCAGGGACCTGCTGACGGTTTGTTCTATCACCCACGGCGACACCAGAAGTATTGCCGAAAAGTTCCGGAACCTGCACCCCGACGGTAGCTTCTCCGACGATGTAACGATTGTACAGCTTAATTTTTAAATAGTTCCTCGAAGCCTGTGCATATTGTAGACTTAATTGCATACCTCCACGTAG
>JAHIWF010000124.1 GCA_018815555.1 Spirochaetota bacterium
CCGCCCTGCTGATTTTAGCAGGGTTGATGCTTGCAGCCGGAGTGCTTACCAAAATCATTCCGGCCGGTACCTACGACCGGATTGCCGATTCAGCCGGTCTGCTGCAGCCTGTACCCGGTTCGTACCGGCCGACTGCCCGACCTGACTATCCACTGTGGCGGCTCTTTACCGCTCCCTTCGAAGTTCTGTCCGGCGAAGACGCGCCGGTTGCCATTGTTATCGGAATTTTTATCCTGATTGTCAGCGGAGCCTTTGGTGTTCTGGGAAAATCCGGGGTACTCGAGGCTAGTGTACAAGCGCTGGCCGGCCGTTTCCGCAGTCACCGTTATCTGTTTCTGGCCCTGGTATGTTTCTTTTTTATGCTAACCGGCAGTTTTATGGGTGTTTTCGAGGAAGTAGTGCCCCTGGTGCCGCTGGCCATAGCCCTGGCCCTGTCGTTTGGCTGGGATGTATTTACCGGCATGGCCATGAGTATTCTGGCGGTCGGTTTCGGCTTTTCGGCGGCTGTGGCCAACCCCTTTACCGTAGGTACCGCCCAGCGCCTGGCCGGCCTGCAGCCGCTTTCCGGCTCCCTGTTCAGGCTGCTGACCTTTGCCGTATTTTATCTGGTGTATCTCCTTTACATACTGCAGCATGTGCGCCGCCTGGAGCGCAGCCGGCCGGTAGGGCAGCTTTCTGCGACGGAGTCAGCATCGTTGTTCCAAATTCCTGTTGACCCCGGGGTGCCGGCTGCCGCTGCCCGGCCTGAGCGATTTGTGCCTCGGCCGGCCGGCCAGCGGTTTTTTGCCTGGTCCGGAGCGGTGCTGGCCGTTTTGGTAGTGGCTTCAGCCGTAACCCGCATCGGCAGCGATTTTGTGCTGCCCCTGATCGCGCTGGGTTTTCTGGTAATCGGCCTGGGGTCCGGTCTTTTCGCCGGACTCGGCCTCTCCCGCACACTTAAATCTTTCGGGCAGGGTGCGCTGGGAGTTTCGCCGGCGGTGCTGCTGATTCTGATGGCCCTAAGTGTAAAAGGCATAATAATGGCCGGTGGAGTAATGGATACCATACTGTTTCGGGCCGCCGGCCTGCTGCAGGGCAGTGGTCCCTATACCGCAGTGCTGCTGATGTTCGGCCTTACCCTGCTGATGAATTTTTTTATAGGCTCGGCCTCCGCCAAGGCGTTTTTGCTGATACCGCTGCTGGCCCCGCTGGCCAGCCTCTCCGGGCTTACTCCCCAGATAGCAGTGCAGGCCTTTGTCTTTGGTGACGGCTTTACCAACATGCTGTATCCGACCAATGCGGTGCTGCTGGTGGCACTGGGGCTTTCCGGTATGTCCTGGACCGGCTGGCTACGTCGTACCTGGAAGCTGCATCTGCTGGTATTGACGCTTTCTGTGCTGTTTTTGCTGCTGGCAGTAGCGCTCGGCTACCGATAGGCCGGACTGGATCGTGCAAAATTGCCCGATCTGTGTTAAGCTGTTGGCATGACAATACTGGTAGTCGATGATTCACGCATTATGCGGAACATCATTAAAAACACACTCACGGGCAACTCCCGCTACGCGCACGCCCAGTATCTGGAATCGCCGGACGGCCGCGAGGCACAACGCATTATCAGCAGCCAGAAGATAGACCTGCTGCTGCTGGACTGGAATATGCCCATGCTTAACGGCCTGGAGCTGGTTAAGAAGTTGCGGGCTGATCCGCTGTACGCAAAGCTGCCGATCATCATGATAACCTCCGAATCGGCCAAATACAGCGTTATCGAAGCGGTAAAAGCCGGTGTAAACGACTATCTGATAAAGCCGGTTTCGGAAAAACTGCTGATGGAAAAGCTGGAGCGTCTGGGTTTTTAGCCCGAGGAGAAACAATGAACATTAGGCATATAGAACCCTTCATCGACGCGACCGTCGGCGTGTTTCGCGAAATGTTCGGCCTGGAGCCGGATTTTCTCAATCCCTACCTGCTGCAGCGAGACGATCGCAACGAGTGGGATATTTCCGGCATCATCGGCATCGGCGGCGACTCCAAGGGTGTGGTTGTGGTAAGCCTGTCCGGAGAACTGGCGCAGGCGCTGACAGCACAGCTGCTGGGCGGAGGCGTGGCAACTGATGATGATGTTGTGGATGCCGTGGGAGAGCTGGTCAATATTATCGCCGGCAATGCCAAAAAAGGTCTGGAAGAATACCGGCTGGACATTTCCCTGCCTTCGATTGTGCGTGGTCCTGACCACAAGATTGCCTGGCAGCAGAATGTGCCGATAATAGGCATACCGTTCAAGATTCCGCTGGGCCGTTTTCATTTGTCCATCGGGCTGGAGAACATAATTACCGGATAAGAAGTCTTATATATAAGTAACTAAAAGTTGGAGTCTTGTATGAAGAAAAGTCGTAATCTGTTTGTACGTGCTGCCATGAACATTCTGACCAGCGGAGACGTCACGCTGTTCGAGCTGGGGCAGCGCAGCCGGGTCATTTTTCTGAATGCCGTAACCATAGCCGGTGCGGTAATGATTTCGCTGTTTGCTGTTATCGGTTTTCTGAGCGGCAATGTGCCGCTGGGTCTGGCCTGTGCTGTTGCCGCGCTTATCGTCAGTATCAACTTCCTGTCCATACGGCTGTTCCGTCGTTACATGCTGGGCGGTATTGTAGACTGTCTTGTTATATTTATATTTTATTACTATTTGGTGCTTAGCGGTGGCGAGGCCGGTTCCGGTGTGTTGTGGATTAATACCTATCCGCTCATAACCCTGTTTTTGCTTGGGTCGGTAGCCGGTTCGGTGGTTGCCCTTACTTTTGGCGTGGCTGTCGCTGTGGCGGTGTTTGTTCCGGCGCTCAATGCGGCGGCTTTTTCGCCTTTGTATTCGGCCCGTGTTATCGGAACCTACTTTTTTATCTGGCTGTTTTCCTTTATTTACGAAGTTGTGCGAAAGCTTACCCTGTCACGGCTGGAAGATTCGAACAGCAGGCTGGCTAAAACTTCGGACGCGCTGCAGGCCGAAAAAAAACAGACCGACGACATTCTTTCCGGTGTGCAGGAAGGTATTTTTCTGCTTAACCGAGATTATTGCCTGGGCGATGTGCATTCAGCCTATTTATCGGGAATTTTCGAACAGGAGGACCTGCCTGGTTCGTCGCTGCTGGATCTTTTGCGTTCCCACCTGCCGGAGCAGGACCTGACTGCCACTGCCGATTTTCTGGAAATGCTTTTTGGCAGCACGGTAAATTCCGAGCTGCTGCGCGAGATAAACCCCCTGTCGGAGATACGCTGCACCTATTCCGGTGAAGGCGGCCTGGTGCGCGGCAAGATGCTGCGCTTTACTTTTGCGCGCATCAATGCACCGGACAGCCCGTATCCGGTGCTGGGCGTAGTCAGTGACGTTACCAGCGAATATGAACTGAAACAACAGTTAACGGTGGAAGAGCGCAAACACAAGCAGAGTATGGAAAACCTCTTCCGCATTATCCATGTGGATCCGCTGATGATGCGCGAATTTATCAGTGATACCGAAGCCGAACTGGAACATGCCAACACCCTGATGAAAACCGAAGGCGTACCAGGCGAGGAGATTCTTGCTACCCTGGGAACTTCCTCGCATGCCATCAAAGGCAATGCCCTCCTGCTCGGGCTGGACGAGTTTGCCTCCAAGGTGCATGCTTACGAAGATTCAATCAAGGAGATCCGGACCAAAGGACATTCCTGGCGTGACCTGCTTGCGCTCACTGTTGGCCTGGGTGACATCCGTACCGATCTGGAAGAGCTGAATACCCTGATAAGCCGTATCGAAAAATTCCAGCTGAATACCGCAGCCAGGGCCAGCGGCGCTAATTCGCTGCTGCAATTGAGTCTGGATAAATTCATCCGCAAAGAAAGCGAGCGGCTTGAGCTGCCGGTGCATCTGCAGTTTCAGAGCGACGAAGATGCCCTGCTCAGCGATGAGTACCGCAAACTGGTTAAGGATGTTCTGGTGCAATTGGTGCGCAACAGCTTTGCCCACGGCATCGAAGCGGCTGAGCGGCGCCAGGCCAAAGGAAAAAACCCCGAGGCCAGTATCAGTATCCGTCTGGAAAATAATGATGACGAGTTACTAATTCATTACAGGGATGACGGAGCCGGGCTGGATTTGGCCGGTATCCGCCGACGGGCAGCCCAGCTGCCGCTGCTGGCGGAAAGGGCGGCCGGCTTGAACGAAGCCGAGCTGGTGCGTCTGATATTCATGCCGGGATTTTCCACAGCAGTAAACGCCGGTATGGAAGCCGGCCGCGGCGAAGGCATGGCGCTGGTGCGCAGCCGGGTGCAGGAAGCCGGCGGTAAGCTGGCCCTTAAGAATAACCCCGGACAGTATCTGGAATGGACCATCCGGCTGCCGGGTACCGGAAGCAGTGCGGCTGCGATAGCCTAGCCGCTTAGCACCGGCTGGCTGCAAGCCCTTCGCGATACGCTGGCTTGTTGCAGCCGGTCAGGTGCAGCGCTTGCGGCCGCCTGGTTAGTTTCAGCCAACCGGCCAAAGACCGGTGGACTTCAGCCGCTGCAGCAGGTCGGCACAGCTGAAACCCGGCATGCTTTGCGGGTACAGAAAACGGGCTTTGCTGTACACCGGATCCTCGCCGGTCAGGGGCAGGCCGGGTATGGCAACACAGTCCATGCCGGCCGCTGCCGCAGCCAGTACGCCGGCACGGCTGTCTTCCAGCACCAGACAGTGCTCAGGCGCACAGCCCAACCTGGCAGCTGCCTCCAGAAATACATCCGGCGCTGGCTTCCCGGCAGCTACCTCTTCGGCGCTCAGCAGCAGCTCGAAGCTGTCCGCGGCGATGCCGGCCCACTGCAGCGTGTCGCGGATGATTTGCGGCGAAGACCCGCTGGCAATAGCCGTCCGCAGGCCGGCCTCGCGGCAGGCCTGCAGAAACAGCAGCATTTCCGGGAAAGCGGCGGTGTGCTTAGAGCCGATTTCCAGATAGATGCGGTTTTTCTCCGCCAGCAGCTCCGGCAGCTGACCGCGCAGGCCATATTCATCCATCATCAGTTGAATAAAGGTAGCGCTGCCCATGCCGGGGATGCCCAGCCAGCACTCTGGTGATAAGGTAATTCCATGATTGGCAAGGAATAAAGTATCAGCCTGGTGATAATTGGGCTCACTGTCTACCAAGGTGCCATCAAGGTCAAAAAGTGCTGCCTTAAGTTGTTTGTCAACCACGCTTGCTCCATTTTCTCCACTTTTTAGCTGGTAAAACAAGAAAGAGGACTGGTAATTCTGACTAATCTAGTATAGAATAGCTTTCGAATCGGGAAAACTTTATTGATAATATAGCATTTATTCTATATAGAATTCAATTGCTATTGAATCGAGCTTTTCATACGCTATCATAATAGAAGGAGATATACTATGGCCAATCAGACCAGGATTGTGGTTTTAGGTGGCGGGTATGCCGGTATCGAGGCAGCTAAAAAACTGCACAAACGCTACAAGAAGCGGCAGGATGTAAGTATCACCCTGATCGACCGGAATCCCTACCATACGCTCATGACCGAGCTGCACGAAATTGCCGGCAGCCGCACCGAGCCGGAAGCCGTCCAGATTAATTTTCACCGCATTTTCGCCGGCACAAAAGTGCAGGTTGTCATCGACGAGATTGAAGGTATCGACTTCGAAAAGAAGCAGCTGAAGTCCGATGTAGCCTCGTATGACTATGATTATCTGGTTCTGGGCACCGGTGGTCACCCTGAATTCTTCGGCATTCCCGGAATCCAGCAGCACTCCTTTACCCTGTGGTCGCTGGAAGATGCCATCCGCATCCGCGAGCA
>JAHIWF010000125.1 GCA_018815555.1 Spirochaetota bacterium
ACGGTGTGTTTAGCGCTGCACCGGTTTCTGATCTGCTTTCCTCGATACTGACGGCGATTTTCTTTTTCGTGGAACTGCGCCGCATGCTCCGGCATCCCGGCCACGTTAAGCCGGACTACGACTGATCGCTTCTTTTTCGCCGGCGGTTTTGGCCTTTGCCGTCAGTTTTTTGCGCAATTCGGCATGTACCGCCCGGTAGCCGGCTGCAAAATCCCGGCTGTCCGGATTGCCGGCAGCCTGCAACTCCTCTAACCCGTCATACAGCGTCCGGCCGGCACCGGCAGTGATGGCTGCCGCACTTTCAAGCATCTGTCGGGTATAATCCTGAAACTGCAATGACTCCAGCACTCCGGCCATATCAGTATCGATGGCTTCTACCAGTTCGCTGATGCCGGAAGTAAAGTGTTTGCTGTCTTCACTGTTTTGAATCAGAGCTTCCACAGCCGCCTCGGTACTCTCCAGATTTTCTTCGATATCGGCTATGAGCTTTTCTTCGTTCTCATTGATGCTGGTAGCCAGTGCACCATTGAATTCTCGGTAACTTTTCAGCATTTCACCGATTTGCCGGGAGAAATCTGCGGTGCGGTCGTTCAGGTTTTTGAGTTCGCGGTGTATCACCTTAAAACCAAGACCTTTTTCGCCGATGCGGGCAGCTTCTACCGCCATGTTAAAGGCAATCAAGCGCGATTGTTCGGTTATTTCTTCGATATTGGCCAGCAGGGCCAGGCCTTTTTCCAGTTCTTTGCCGATATTCAGTATTTGCTTGGCATTCTGCCGGTTTTGGCCGGCGATGGTCTTCAGTGTCTGTCGTTCACCGGCAATGGCTTCCCGTGTCCGACTGGCAATAGCCAGCTGCTTGCCCTCGCTCTGTTCGCGCAGTTGGCGGCTCAGCGTCGAAGCCTTGCCGGTAAGTTCCTGCACTTTTTCGAAACGCTCGATGATCGTGAAAACCGCCTTTTCGGTTTCGGCAGGTACTGCCGTAATTATGGCGGAAGCGATTGGCAGTGCCGCACAAGCTTGTACCATGGCCGGGCTGAGTTGTATTGGCGCTGTAGGGACTGCAAGCTTCTGTTCAGTGGCTTGAGTGCGTGCAGAATCATGCACTTGGCCGGGTTCAGCTGCTTCTAGGCTTACAAGCGCTTTTGCATCGGAAATTGTTTTGTTTTTCTTAAAAAAGATCATGATTCATACTAATCATTTGGCCGTCTTCACGCAAGCCGAGCCACTTCAGTGTTCGCTGCTTGGGTATGCAGGCGGATTTGACAATAGTGGAGATAATGACTATTCTCAGATACAGAAGCAGAGGTAGCGCTTGAATACCAGTGAAATTGCCCGAATCCTGATGGACCAGAATCCAGCCTGTGTGGTCATCACGGATACTGAAGGCCGCATCGAGTATGTGAATCCGAAATTTATCGAACTCACCGGTTATTCACTTGCAGAAGTGCTAGGCAGAAATCCGCATATCCTTAATGCCGGTCTTGAACCGGTTCGCGGCAGCGGCGATCTATGGCCGACGATCCGTGCCGGCCGGAACTGGGACGGAATCTTCTGCAACCGGAAAAAAAACGGTGAAATCTACTGGGAGTCTGCCAGAATTGCGCCGGTTTTAGATGCAGAAAGCCGTACCACCCATTATATAGCGGTTAAAGAAGATATCAGTGCCAGAATTCTGGCCGAGCGCAAGGTTGCCGAGCAGAATAAGCTGATCAGTGCCCAGAACGAAGAATACCAGACCATTAATGAAACACTGCGCGATACCATCGAGCAACTTGAGCGTAGTGAAACTCGTTTCCGCAAGGCGATGGAGGGGATTCATAGTTATATTTATTTTATCGAGTATCTGGAAGGGTTGCCGGTTTTTTACTACCATTCGCCGGGCAGCCAGCAAATCAGTGGCTATTCAGCTGATGAGCTGCAAAACAAGCGGGAACTCTGGTTTTCCATGATTCATCCGGACGACAAAGAGCTGGTACTGGCTTATATTGCCGATGTGCATTCTGGGAAAACAGCCGCCGGCGCGGAATATCGCATTCTGCACAAGGATGG
>JAHIWF010000002.1 GCA_018815555.1 Spirochaetota bacterium
AAACACCGATAGAAATCGTTTCAGTCGGTTATGATCGCAAAGAAACCATTGTAAGGAAAAGCCCGTGGATTCGATCCTGATTCTGGATTTCGGCAGCCAATATACCCAGTTGATAGCCCGGCGGATTCGCGAAGCCGGGGTGTTTACCGAGATAGTTCCGGGCGATATGAAGTTAATGCCGGAGCTGTTAGGCGCACATCGCGGTGTTGTTTTGTCCGGATCGCCCCATAGTGTTTATGAAGCTGATGCTCCCCGGCCGGATCCAATTGTGTATAACTGTCCGGTTCCGGTACTCGGTATCTGTTATGGAGCCCAGAGGATGACCTGGGATTCGGGCGGAAAGGTTCAATCACTGCCGGACCGTGAATACGGGCGGCGGCCGGTTAAGCTTGCCAAAACGCATGCACTTTTTGCAGGTGTTTCTGAAAGTTTCAGCAGCTGGATGAGCCATGGCGACTCGATAGAACAGCTGGGGGCGGATTTCTCGGTTATTGCCGTTACTGATAACAATATCCCTGCCGCAATCAGCCATAATAGCAAGGCTCTGTATGGCGTTCAATTCCATCCCGAGGTAAGCCACTGTGAGTTCGGCAGCCGCATTCTGGCCAATTTTGTTTTTGATATCTGCAACTGCAAGGCAGAATGGACTATGCAGCGCTATATAGACGAAGAATCTGAACTTATCCGTAAACGGGTTGGTAATAATTCTCTGCTGTTGCTGATCTCCGGCGGCGTAGATTCCACTGTAGCTGGTGCCTTGCTGCTCAAGATATTGCCGCCTGAAAAAGTACATCTGATGTATATAGATACCGGGCTCATGCGCAAGCGCGAGACGGTCGAAGTTACGGCCATCCTGGAAAAACTGGGAGCCAAAAATTTACATATCATCGATGCCGAGAAGGATTTTCTTGATGCCCTGCATGGAAAATCAGAGCCGGAAGAAAAGCGCCATATCATCGGAGATATGTTCATTCAGGTGCAGGAGAAGGCTGTTGCCGGTCTCGGATTGGCTGACTATTTCCTTGGTCAGGGTACTCTGTACACTGATCTGATCGAATCCGGTAAAGGTGTTGGTAAAAAAGCTCAGGTTATAAAAAGCCATCATAATGTACGTTCGCCATTAGTCGAAAAAAAGCGGGCAGAAGGTAGGATTGTTGAGCCTTTGGATCGTCTGTATAAAGATGAGGTCCGGGCTTTGGGCCGGCTGCTTGGCCTTCCCGAGTCGGTGGTTGGACGGCACCCCTTCCCGGGGCCGGGGCTTGGTGTACGAGTGCTCGGCGAGCTTAGCCGCGAAAAGTGTGATATCTTACGTGCTGTTGATGATATATTCATTACTGAACTGCGATCACGCGGCCTGTACGACCAGATCTGGCAGGCTTTCGCGGTACTGTTGCCGGTACGTTCAGTTGGAGTTGCCGGTGATGTCCGGCGTTATGGATGGACTGCCGCACTGCGGGCAGTATCCTCTACTGACGGCATGACAGCTGATGTACACGAGTTTTCGATGAAAGATCTGCGGGAAATTTCGGCACTCATAACCAACCGTGTCCCGGAAATCGGACGGGTGGTTTATGATATTTCCAGCAAACCACCGGCTACTATAGAATGGGAATAGCTTCAGCTTTCTTCCGGATAAATGGCTTCATGGCCGAAGGCGTTGCGCAGCAGCCAGCCTTCGGCTGTTTTTTTTACTATATCCTCGGGGAGATACATTTTCCCTTTTCCTCCCGGAGCATCTACCGCAAACCTTGGCAGAGCCAGGCCGGACAGTCGTTTGCGCAGTTCGCTGTATAGGCTAAGACCTGCGGACAGGGGAACGCGGAAATGAGCAGTACCGCTGGCAAGGTCTCCCTGAAATAGATAATAAGGCTGAACTCCTAGTCGAATCAAGCTGGTAAAAAGCCGTTCCAGAATTTCAGCCGAATCGTTTATATCACGCAATAATACTGTCTGACTTATTAACTGAACCCCGGCATTCTGCAGTTGCCGAATGGCAGCCATCTGGGCGGAAGCTAATTCTGCAGGATGATTGCAGTGCAATACGACAAGCAGCGGTTTAAAGTCCGCCAGCAAGCGGGCTGTGAGTGCGTCAATTCTTTCTGGAACTACAATCGGCATCCGGGTGCATAAACGTATTATGGCTTCCGGCAGGCTTTGGCGGAGGCCCATAAGTAATTTTTCTATCATGCCGTTGCTGGCAAACAGGGGATCTCCGCCGGATACAAGTATCTCGGTAACTTCGGTACGCTTCGTTCTTAGATAGTCACAGATGTTTTTTTGCTCAGTCTCGCTGATAAAACCACGCCTGGAATGCTGCAGAGACCGCCGGTAGCAAAATCGGCAATAGGCGGCACATTCGCTATTTGCCCTGACAAGTACCCGTGATGGGTATTGATGGATAAGTCCGGGCAACATGCTGTGATTGTTTTCTCCCAGTGGGTCTGGGGCTTCTGTTTTTAGATGAATCAGTTCCTGGCGGTCCGGAATAAACTGCCGCAGTACTGGATCCGCCGGATCGGCAGAGGCGATGTTCAGAAGCTGTGGAGACACTGCAAATGGCAGGCTCTGGC
>JAHIWF010000126.1 GCA_018815555.1 Spirochaetota bacterium
GAGCGGCATGGACAAGGCCGAGCCGGCCATCAAGGCGGCTGGTGCCAAGCGGGTCATCCGGCTAAAGGTGTCCGGGGCCTTCCATTCACCTATCATGAAGTACGCCTATGACGGTTTCCGCGAACTGCTGACCGACGTGTCGTTCGCCGCGCCCAAGCTGGCCTTTTTCTCCAACGTCAGCGGCAAACAGGAATCCGATCCGGCCCTGATAAAAAAACTGGCTGCCGACCAGATTATTTCGCCGGTACGCTGGATCGACGAGCAGCAGTCCATCATTGGCACCGGTTTCGAGCGCTGTATCGAAGCCGGCCCCGGAACCGTACTGGCCGGCCTGTGGAAGGCCACCGGCAGCGAAATCCAGTTCAAGTCTTGCAGCAATCTGGCGCAGATGGCCGAACTGTAATAGTATATTGACCAAGGTGACGACGGCGGCCGCTATGCCCTGCGTTGCCCTATAAACCGCGGGTTCCCGGAGCTTTCCGGTAGATCCGCCGGCCCGCCCTCGGCGCGGGATGTTCGCAAACAAGGAGTTATCATGTTGTTACAAGGCAAAAAAGCAATTATTACCGGCGGTTCGCGCGGTATCGGCCGCGAGATCGTACTGGCCTACCTGAAGCAGGGCGCCACCGTGTATTATTTTGATCTGATGGAAGGCGACTCGATGGGCGAGTACCAGAAACTGGCGGCCGAGCATGGCGGCAAGGTTGCCTTCATGCAGGTGAATGTAACCGACGAAAACGCTATCAACGCCGCTGTCGACGAAATGGCCAAAGCCGAAGGCGTCATCGACATTCTGGTCAACAATGCCGGCATTACCAAAGACGGCCTGCTGATGCGCATGAGCACCCAGGACTGGGACGATGTTATCAACATCAACCTGAAGAGCATGTTCATGCTCAGCCGTGCCGTTATCCGGCCGATGATCCGCCAGAAGAGCGGTTGTATCATCAACATGGCGTCCATCGTCGGCATTATGGGCAACCCGGGGCAGTTCAATTACTGCGCCTCCAAGGCCGGCATGATCGGCGCTACCAAGAGCCTGGCCCGCGAAGTCGGCGGCAAGAATATCCGCGTAAACGCCATTGCCCCCGGTTTTATCGTGTCACCGATGACCGACAAGCTGAACGACGAGCAGAAAAAGGCCATGTACGACCAGATTCCGGCTGCCCGTTTCGGTGAACCGGCTGAAGTTGCCAAGGTCTGCGTGTTCCTGGCTTCCGATCTGGCTTCGTATGTTACCGGCGAAGAGATCAAGGTAGCCGGCGGACTGGGTATGTAAGCTTTCAGTCTGGTATTCCGGGCTGCCGCGACACAGCGTTGCGGCGGCCGGGTGCTGGTCTGGTCAATCTATAATTTCTCCAAAATCATTGATTTTTCCACCCTGGCGGACTAAGTTTATAGTGTATACATCCCCGGCCCAGGGAGTCTGCAATGAAACTTCGCACTTTTCTCGCTTGTTCAGCTATTATTTTTTTCATGTTGACCCTAAGTGTTTGCAATCGTAGCGGTAGCGATCCTGTATTGCCTGAACCTGAAGCGCAGGCTGTGAGCAGCGATATACTGTCAGTTAATCCGGATGCGGATTCTGATTTGCTATCGGTTGTTTTTAGCTACCAGGGAGAATCCCGCTCTGTAAGCGGTCAGCGCCTCGATTCGTCAACTTGGCTTTTCAATGCCGGGGCCGGCAAAAAAATCCGCCTGGCTACCCTGGACTGGCCGCCGTACATCGGACAACAGCTTCGTGGACAGGGTTGGGTACAGCAAGTTACCGTGGCCCTGCTTGCCAGTCGCGGTTATGAACTGAAAATCAGCTATTTCCCCTGGGCTCGTGCGGTAAGCCTGGTAGAGAATGGCGAGTACGACATTCTGTATCCGGAGTATTATATTGCGCCGCAAGAGCCATCGGATTTTATCCAGAATACCAGGCGCCTGGATCACCTGGAACTCTCAGAGGAGCTGCCGGGTGGTCCGGTTGCCCTGGTAAAACGCCGGGATTTCGCGTTTGAATTCAGTGGTGATCTGCGTGAGCTGCACGGCCTGCGCATTGGTGTTGTGCAGGGCTATCAGAACACTCCGGAATTTGACGCACGCATGGCTGCTGGTGCTTTTGTCATCAGTTATGCCGTGGATGATTTTCAAAATGCCCAGAAACTGTTTTATGGACGGATTGATATTCTGGTTGGCGATCCGCTGGTTATTACCCACAGTATTCTGGCTTCGGACCTGAGCAGAGACGAAAAAAATGATATGCTGCAGGAACTTGAGCCGGTTTACCCGATCTTACAGGAAAATTCACTGTATTATGCTGTATCGACCAGGAACTCCGCCTGGCAGAGCCTGCTGGCTGACCTGAACCAGGCAATAGCCGAGTTCAAAGCCAGCGGCGAGCTGAACCGGCTGATAGCCGATTTCAGCCCTGCCGCTCCAGTTGATTAGGCCAGTACGTCCCAGACCATTTTGACCGCACTGACAATTACCACAACCGCCAGTACCCAGCGAACCCACTTGTTGCCTTTGGCCACGGTAAAGTGGGCTCCCAGCCAGGCACCGATCATGCTGCCCAGCGCCAGCACCAGGCCTATCGGAATATGCACCAGGCCCTTGTACATAAACATGGCCAGGCTGATGGCGGTATACGAGCCGATGATGATGGTTTTTATGGCATTACCTTTGACCAGATCTGTCCCGCCGGCTACAACCAGGGCCCAGGCGAAAAAGAAGCCAACGCCGGCCTGGATAAAGCCGCCGTAAATACCGATGGCGAAGAATATAGCGTAGATTGCCAGTTTAGGCAGCTTGGTGGCTTTTTGCTCTTCCCACATTTTGGGTTTTGCAATAAGCAGCACGGCCATGCCGCTGATAAGCACGGCAATTACGATATTAAGGACTTTTTTGTCTACCTGAATGGCTATGAAGGTGCCTAATACTGCACCTAAAGTTGAAGCGACTGCCAGCGGCAATGCAGTTTTCAGGGCCAAGGCACCCTTATTCTTGAAGCTTAGCGCGCCGGAAACACTCTGCAGCAGTATGGAGATGCGATTGGTTCCGTTGGCCACTGCCAGATCCAGCCCCAAAAAGGTGAGGGCGGGCAGGGCAATGAGGGTGCCGCCGCCGGCTACTGTATTCAGGAAACCCTGTAATATTCCAATAATTACAATTCCGGCCCAGTGGAACCATTGCAGGTCGATCATGCAGTCCTCCATATGTAAAATGTGCATTTAATCCGAGAAAGTCTGCGGCCGCTACGCTTAAGTATCGGCCCGTCAGGGTACAGCTTTTGGGGCAGTATAGTCGAAAAATCGCCGTCTTGTCAGGAGCGGAAGGCGGCGCGGCGTTGGTAAAGCTGCGGGCCTGTGGTATATTCTTTTCCGTGCGGGCAATACGATTTTTTTCCAGTTTGCTGTTCCTCAGTCTGGCTGCCTGTACCCGATTCGATTTCGGGTACATGTTCGTCGAAGTATCCGCTCCGGTTTTTGCCGATGCACAGCCGGGTTCTTTTGTTGAACCAGCGCTTGTTCCCGAGTCAGTTTCACTTGCCTTGCCGGCAGGTGCGGCCGGTATGCGCTACAGCTTGACCCCTGAAGGCAGCGAGCCGGAGAACTGGCAGGAATATACCACACCGATCGAACTACTTGCCGGGACTACCACGATTACCGCATATGCTTACACCACCGAAACTACAACTTCGGAATTTGTCAGCGGTACGTTTATACGAAATACAGCCCCGGTAAGGACTACCCCTACTGCCGGTGCATATACCGGAGCGTCCAGTTTCATCGAGCTGCAATCAGCAACAGAGGCAGCGGAAATCTGGTATACCCTGGACGGCAGCGAGCCGGTGGCTGACGGCAGCTCCAGTTTTCGGTATAGCAATCGATTGGATTTGCCGGCAGGAGAGATCCTGGAATTACGTGCCATCGCGACGGCTTCCGGACGTGAAACATCGGCTGCCAGTGCGGCAGTATTTTACGGCAGTACC
>JAHIWF010000012.1 GCA_018815555.1 Spirochaetota bacterium
ACCGGCTTCCCGGCAGTCTCAGCCGCCCGCAAGGCGTCCACATTTACATGTTCTATTTCGTAGGACAGGACATCAACCCGTTCGGACAATTCAAGCACCGCATCATAATCCATCAAAGCGCCAAGTACCGTCTCGTCTGCCAAGTCTGCCGCCGGCGCCGGGAATTCCGGCGATAGCACTTCGATGTAGCATAGAAGCTTACGCGCCTCTTCTATAGTCATGCGGCCAAGTTGACCGCCGCCCAGTATTCCGATTTTTTTCATTCGTCATCTTCCTCTACGTTAACATCATTCGCCGCATCGTCGCTGGCGGCAACATCAAGTTCTGCCCCTACAGGCTCTTCGCTAAAATCAGGAACATAGCGAGCCTTGCCGCTAGGCGGGCGAGCAGCACCGAAATCCGGATTACGCATTACATCGCGGGGCTTCGATCCCTGCATCGGTCCAACGATTCCCTTTTCTTCCATCAGCTCAACCAGACGAGCAGCCCGGTTATAACCGATTTTCAGCTTTCGCTGCAGATAGGAAGCACTGGCCTTACCTTGTGATAAAACTATCTCAAGAGCTTTTTCATACAGCGGGTCGTCATCCTCATCGTCAAACAGCGTCGGACCGTCATCTTCTTCTTCGTCGATGAATATTTCCTCATCGATGTAATCCGGCTCTCCAAGCGTTTTTACATATTCCACAACCCGCTCCACCTCTTCATCGGATACAAAGGCTCCCTGCATGCGTATAGGAAAAGCGTCAGTCGCACTGGAATACAGCATGTCGCCCTTGCCCAACAGTTTCTCTGCTCCGACCATATCGATGATGATGCGCGAGTCGAATTTGCCGGCAACCATAAAAGCGATACGGCTGGGAATATTGGCCTTTATCAGACCGGTTATGACATCCACACTCGGCCGCTGCGTAGCCAGTACCAGATGAATACCCACCGCCCGCGACATGGCAGCCAGCCGGGCCAGCGTGGCCTCCAACTCCTTACCGGTCGTAGCCATCAGGTCAGCAAACTCGTCTATAACCACTACAATGTACGGAAGCTTTTCGGCCGCCATATTTTTATCGATTATTTTCCGGTTATAGGAGCGGATGTCCCGCACACCCATCGCATCCAGCATGCTGTAGCGCCGCTCCATCTCGCAGATACAGTACTGCAGCGCCTGAAAAGCCCGCTTCGGCTCGGTGATAACCGGAGTCAGTAAATGGGGAATGCCATTATATAATTTTAACTCTACAACCTTCGGATCTATCAATATCAGTTTTACTTCGTTAAAACTGCAGCGGTATAAAATGGAAAGTATTATGGAATTTACACATACCGACTTGCCTGAACCGGTAGCTCCAGCAATCAACAAATGCGGTGTTTGCGTAAGATCCACCACCTGCACATCTCCGGTTATATCTTTGCCCAGAACAACCGGAACTCCCATGCGGTGCGATTTAAAGGATTCGGTTTCCACAATCTCTTTAAATGAAACTATCGCCCGCTTCTCGTTCGGTACTTCGATACCTACCGCATGCTTGCCGGGAATCGGTGCGACAATACGCACACTGGAAGCTGCCAGTCGCAGGGCAATGTTGTCGCCCAGATTGGCAATTTTAGAAAGCCGTACACCGGGAGCCGGCAGCATCTCGAACATGGTAATAACCGGCCCCTTGCGGATTCCGGTAACCTCGGCCTCGATGTTGAATTCCGCCAATGTCTCCTTCAACACCTCGGCCGCCCGGCGGGTCTTGTCATCAACAACCCAATATTGGCCATCAGGATAATCAGTAAGCAATGCTGTGGTGGGAACTTCGTACGCAAGCGCCGGCTTTTTGCGCCGGCCGCTCAAATAGGCAGGAGGAACAGAGATTACCGGGATATTAAAATCATCCGCAGGAGTGGCCGAAGAGGCAGCAGGTTTAGTCAGTGAAGCCCGTTTTTTTTTTTCGTTTTCCTCGCCAGGTACCTCGCGTAACGACTCACTATGGGTGCCGTCAATAAAAACCTCGACCTTGCGCATCAATGGAGCATGAGCAGAACGGCCTTCGCTGTCTTCACTGCTCTTGCTGTCCAGCCAGGCAGCCTCAGCCGCAGCACCAGCGGTTCTTTCCTGACCTTCAGCATCCCAGAACCGCTCCGACAGAGCCGGATCCTGCGTAGAAGCACCAACTTCCTGCACCAAAGTATCGGCAGCAGACACTGAAAAACGACCGACAGTAGCATCGGCAGTCGGCGGGCTCCTGCGGAACATCAGCGGAATAGGCTCATCGGAGCTAGGTTCAGAAGCTGCCTCGCCGGTAGCTGAAGGTTCTTTGCCGGCAGGATTCATTGGGAAAGCAGGCAGCTCGGCCGCTGCAGCATCAGATCCTGCAGAAAGTGCCTCCGGTCCTGCAGCTTGCGGAACAGCTTCGTCCCGCAGCGAATTCAGCGGTGGTAAAGGCGGTAGACTGGCCGACATCAGGGCAGCAGGCATATTCACCACCGGTTCGACACGCAGGGTATCTGCGGCTGCAGCCTCAGCCACTCGCGCCGCTGCGCCCGCAGTCGCACCCACTCCGGCAATCCCGGCGGCGGCAGCTTCTGACACCGAGACCTTGTCTGCAGTTTCTTCCACGGCAGTAGTCCCGTCAGTTTCCCCGGCCGCCACCATAAAAGCCAGCCGGCTGTATTCGTCGTCATTCTCCCGGATAGTCTCAACTGACTCATACAATACCGGTGCAGCCACCCGGACAGGGCCGGCATCCGCAGCGCTCTGAGTCCGGCTTCGAATGGGAAACAGGCTGTAGCGCAGTGCAATCAATAGCCCAGTCAAGGCCAGGGTCAAGGCTGATAATAGCAATATAACCCCACGTAAACCAAAAAAGGCCAGCCCCGGACGGGTATCCAGCCAATATGTAGAATCTTCAACAAAGCGCACTAAAAAAACCATAACAGCAAAAGGAAGCAAAGAACCGGCATAAAGAAACACTGCTGCATATTCCAATTTCTCCTGCAACACCAGCAAAGACGCCGCAAGCATATAGACCGGCAGCGCAAAAGCCATCCAGGACAAACCATCCAGCAAAAAACGCGCAAAAGGCACAGACAGCCCAAGCACATTCAGATGAGTTATAATAAGAACAAGCAGCATCGCCAGAGCCAGCACCGCAAGAGTAATTCCGGTTACCAAGGCAGCAAACGTAGGTTTAGTTGAAAAACTCAAGGCTGTTTCTCCTGTATTTCCTCAAGATCATGCTTTACCCGCAGATATTCGGTATTCAGGCGCGACATGCGCAAATTAAGACGGGCCAGACGCTGGGCCAGCAGCCGGGCCAGGAAAATACCATAATGCGGATTGTCGCGGATCAAATTAACAAAATCCTGCTTGGATATGCGTATCAGCACACTCTTGCCCTTGGACACCACCGTAGCGGAGCGTTTGTTGGACAGCAAAAAGCTCATCTCGCCCATAAACATGTCATCCGGAGACAATGCCGAAACCAACTTGCCCTTCGAATACACATACAGCATACCGGACACTATATAATAGAGGTAATCCGATTCTTCACCCTCCGAGCAAATATATTGCCCGTCCTGAAAAACAAGCTCCTGCGAAGAATCAAAAATTGCCGGAATGATATTTGACTCATTATGCTGATGATCTATCTCGAAGGCAACCTCGTTGCCCTTTTCATTGTACTGCATGCGCTGCACATATAAACCGGCCATCTGCATGCCCATGCCGTGCAGCTCTGGCTGATCCCGCTTGCTGGCCAGGCGCGCCCGCCAGTCAAAGCCCTCACCCTCGTCGCGTATCGAAAAACGGCTCCACTCCGGAGTAATGGTATAGGTAAAATACACCTTCCGGGCTTTAATCTCCGGAGCCTTGTTTTTCTCACGGATCAAATCCATGATGTCACGATTCTGCTCCAGCCAGGCGGTTTTTTCGTCATACGTAATACGGCAGTTGCCGTGTTCAATCGAATTGATCAGCAACTCAAGTAAAGCAACGTGCAGCTTTTCCTTGATATCGCGATTAATCAAGTTGGCATTAAACAGATAATTGGTAACCAGGTTAGAATACGTGGTAATATCCAGCGGATCATTGTCGATCACAAACGACCCGGCTATATTCTTAAGCAGATGCTGCTGAATACCGCGCTGGAACAGAATCTGCTTGTTCTGCCGGAGTATTTTAAGCAGACGAATAAAACCCCGTTCCACCTCGCGCCGCTTAAGCGTGGCAATAAGGTTCTGCTCAACCAAAGCTTCCTGCAGCTCTTTGTCGGCGATAGAATCATGAATAGCCACCAGCCCGCCATAATGCAGCCACGGATCCTTGCGCACCTCGTCAATAATGCTCTGCACATCCACCTTTGGATCGGACAGGTATACAATCTTGATTTCCGGCAGCTCGTACTTCAGAAAGGCAATAACCTCTTCCTTGTTAGTAAAAAACACCGGAGAAAATTCGGTACCGAAAACATTACATTGAGACCTGATAAACTCGTTAAGCTTGTCATCGCTGGAAATAACCGGAATTTTGCGCATTTCTTCACCCTTCGCCCGATGTAAATACCGGAAAATCTGCAAACCTCTATCTGTTCATTCCAGCATCGGCAGAAATCAGCCTCAGGTTTATAGATTAAAGGTTGACCCGTTGCGCCCGGCCGGCGAAAATCAGCGCTCAGCGGGCAAGAAATCCGGCAGCCCACGAATCATTGACTTTTTCCCCTCAATATGTATAATTGCAAATGCTTTTCGGGCCTATAGCTCAGTTGGTTAGAGCAGTGGACTCATAATCCATTGGTCCCTGGTTCAAGTCCAGGTGGGCCCATAAATAGTAAAAAAAGAACTCCGCAAGGGGTTCTTTTTTTACACACCAAGCCCACATGGAATTGATCCGAAGGCTGCGCGCGCCGCACAGGCGCGAAAAGTGCACAGGATGTGCACGACAGCAGCCGCAGGCGGGTCGGAGGCCGGGCACACGACGTGCACGGCCGGAGACCAAGTCCAGGTGGGCCC
>JAHIWF010000127.1 GCA_018815555.1 Spirochaetota bacterium
GCTTGCCAAAAACGGAAACGCCATGCAGCTGCTGCAACCCTTCGGAGCGGAAATGCGTCCCTTTGCCGGAGATGACCAGCCTTTTAAGCCAGCTACTGCCAGCACTGCCGAATATTCCGGTCTGGCGGTCGGCCGGAACGTCGGGCTGTTCCGCATTAATCGTTTTCGTATGCTTGAACAGGGAGGCAGCCAGATCCCGGAGCTTTTACTGAACGGACTCAGCGGTTTGTGGCTGGACTTTGGCAGGATGGCTGACGGGATTCCTGTCGGCCATTCCAGGGCTTTTAGCTTACCGGATCGGATCAGCATAATCGCCGCGTTGCAGCCGAATACTGTCCGGCCGGAACCAGACTGGTTTGCTGTTAAAACCTGGCCAGGCTGGCGCTTGTGGTACAGCTTTAGTCTGCTGCAGACGGATCAGAACTCAGAGTTGATCCTCAGCCTCGGGCAGCAGCTTGGTTTGCCCGGAGCGTCGGCCTTGTATTGGCGGACTCAGTATCAGTTTGGGCTGCCCGCACTGCGCCTTAAAGCCGACTGGGCTGTGTCCAGTGGTGCTTATTATCTGCCGGCCTTATATTCGGCCAGTGCCGGAGCTGATGGCGGCTATACTTTTTCAGGAGCGCCGCAGGGTAGCCTGCTGCCGCTATATCATTTGCAGCTAAGCGGGCAATGGAAGATCCTGCCTTGGCTGAATCTGAGGCTTCTGTTCAGGACGGAACAGGCTTCGGCAGAGCAGGCAGCGCTCGGCAGTCTGCATTTTTATCCGGATATCAGCACCCCGGCCCTGGTACTAAATATATCGGGTATATTTACCTGTCCGACCAGTGGTCTGCGGGCAATATGGTCCGGCAATACCTCCCAGCTCGATGATTGGGAAGCGGTGCTAAAGGCTAAGCTAAGTTCACCTATCTTGCCCGGGCTGGTGCTGGCCGGTACGGGGCGCTGGCAGGAAGCTGGAACAAACCGGCTGGATATGGAGCTAGCCTGGTCTGGTGTGTTCGTATTGCCTGCAGGCGGGCAGCCGCGTTCCGGAATAGTGTCGCCTGGTAAATCCAGCTTTAATCCTGCCTGTTTTCTTTTGCTGCGACAAGAAGCGGATGCGGTATACATAAAACCCCGGCTTGAACTTGCCTTGCTGTTGCCAGCCGCTAACTTTGTCCTGCAGGCCGGCTTTTCGGAATACTGGCAGCTCGTGCAGCTTCTGCCGGCAGGGGCGGCGTCTTCAGGAGTTGCTCAAGCCAGCCAGCCGGTCTGGCTTGAAACCAGCGCTAATAAACCTGTTCCGGAATTGTCACTTAAGTATCAGCTGAGCCTATAGCGAAAACACTGTATTTGGTAGAGAAGCCGAGCCGGCAGGAGGGAATGCGGAATCGCTTTGCGCGTAGGTTAGCCCGAAATAAAAACCGGCCGGTTTAGCTCAGGGCTAAACCGGCCGTTCCAGTTGCATTGAATCAGTTACTTAAACTTTGCTGATGGCAATCTTCCAGGTTTCTTCCCCGGCATCCACCTCGCTCATGCCGGCGCTTTCTTCCCAGTCGCTCTGTACCGTCAAAGTTTCGCTACAGACAAAGTCGCTGAATTCTTCGAATGCGGCCTTCAGTGCATCACTGCCAAACACCTTCAGTTCGATGCGGTCGCTGACTGCGAAACCGGAATCCTTGCGCAGGGTCTGAATGCCGCGCACCAGGTCTCGGGCATAGCCTTCGGCCAGCAGCTCCGGCGTAATATCGGCATTCAGGGCCACCGTCAAGGTGCCTTCGTTGATCACGCGCAGGCTGGCCTTTTCGATACGCTGAATATCCAGCTTGTCCTTGGTCAGCACCAGCTGGCGGCCGGCAACCTCAAGCTGCAGCTCGGCACCGTCCAGCAGGCTGGATATTTCTGCGCCACCCAGCTGTTCGATGAGGGCCGCGCCTTCTTTCATGTCCTTGCCCAGTTCCTTGCCCAGTACGCGGAAGTTGGCCTTTGCCTTGTATTCCACCAGCTCTTCTTCGTTGTCCTTGAACACCACCGACTTTACGTTCAGCTCGTCGCGGATGATGTCTTCCATCTCCAGCAGTACGGCCCGTTCGCGGGCTTCGCGGGTGACCAGCTGTACTTCGGATAGCGGCTGCCGGGTTTTCAGGTTGTGCTGGGTACGCAGCGCCCGGCCCATGCTTACGGTTTTGCGCACAGCAGCCATTTTCCATTCCAGCTCTTCGTCGATATAGCGCTTGTCACTTTCCGGCCAGTCAGCCAAATGGATAGAAGCAGCTTCATCGTCGCGGCGCAGATTCTGCCACATGGCCTCTGCGATAAAAGGAGTAAAAGGAGCAAGACAGAGTATCAGGCGCTTCAGTACCCGGTACAGCGCGGCATAGGCTTCTACCTTGTCGCTGTCGTTTTCACTGCGCCAGAAGCGGCGGCGCGAGCGGCGGATATACCAGTTGTTCAACGCGTCGATAAACGTCAGGATAGGCTCAATGGCCTTCTGCATCTCATAACTTTCCAGCCCTTCGCTTACCTGACTTACCATGGTTTCGGCCACCGACAGAATCCAGCGGTCCAGCGGATTGCCAGTATCCGGGGCGGCCTCTCCCGGAGTAACTTCATCCAGACGGGCATAGGTAACAAAGAAACTGTAGGCGCTCCACAGCGGCAGCAGTATGCTTTTTATAACATCCTTTACCCCATCGTCGCTGTAGCACAGGTCGTCGGCTCGGGTAACCGCAGAGTTCATCAGGAACAGGCGCAAAGCGTCCGCCCCGAATTCCTGCATCACCTTGGTGGGGTCGGTGTAGTTGCGCAGACTCTTGCTCATCTTCTTGCCGTCAGTGGCCAGAATCAAGCCGTTCACGATGCAGGCCTCGAAGGCCGGCTTGTCGAAGAGGGCGGCAGCTAGCACGGTCAGCGTATAGAACCAGCCGCGGGTCTGGTCCAGACCTTCGGAGATGAAGTTTGCCGGGAAATTGGCCTCGAAGTGTTCCTTGTTTTCGAAGGGGTAGTGCACCTGGGCATAAGGCATGGAGCCGGATTCAAACCAGCAGTCCAGTACCTCCGGGATGCGCTGCATGGTACCGCCGCAGCTGCACTTCCAGCTGATGTCGTCCACGAAGTGCTTGTGCAGGTCGTCCGGGCGGGTGCCGGACAGCGCTTTCAGTTCGTCGCGCGAACCCACACAGGTGGTGGCCTGGCAGCTGTCGCATTTCCAGATCGGCAGCGGATTGCCCCAGTAGCGGTTGCGGCTTATCGACCAGTCGCGGGCGTTTTCCAGCCATTTGCCGAAACGGCCGTCGCGGATATGATGCGGCACCCAGGTTATCTTCTGGTTGGCATTAAGGAACTTGGGTTTGATCGGGTCAATCTTCACAAACCAGCTGGAGATGGCGCGGTAGATCAGCGGGCTGGAGCAGCGCCAGCAGTGCGGATAAGCGTGCAGATACTGCTCGCGCTTTACCAGCTTGCCCTCCGTTTTCAGTCGCTCGATGATCGGTTTGTCGGCGTCCTTAACGAACATCCCGGCAAAGTCGCTAACCTCGGGCGTAAACTTACATTCACCATCTACCGGGCAGATGGTGGGAATGCCGGTATGCTTCAGTGTCTGATAGTCGTCCTCGCCGAACCCAGGAGCGGTATGTACGATACCGGCACCGTCTTCGGTGGTCACATAGTCAGCCGGATATACCCGGAAGGCGCCGGAAGCGGCATGCTCGCCGAAATAGGGGAAGAGCGGCTCGTAGGCTGTGCCCAGAAGGTCCGTGCCCTTGCAGCGGGCCAGTATCTGTACAGAAGCAGGATCCTTGTAATATGCCGCCAGGCGAGCCTCGGCCAGCACATAGCGCTCGTCGCCGTCGGCTACCAGCACGTAGTCAACTTCCGGCCCGGCCGCCAGAGCCAGATTGCTCGGCAGCGTCCAGGGGGTAGTAGTCCAGGCCAGCAGGAAGGTCTTGCCGTCCGCCAGCGACGCCAGCGGGCTGCCGGCAGCGGCAGCTTCGGGATTGCCGGTAATTTTAAATTTAACCGTAATAGCCGGATCGTGAACATCTTTATAACCGCCCTGGGCCAGCTCGTGGTTGGACAGCACCGTGGAACAGCGCGGGCAGTACGGCATAATTGTGTGCCCTTCGTATATCAGCCCCTCGTCCCACAGCCGCTTTACCACCCACCAGATCGATTCCATGTAGTCCGGATCCATCGTCTTGTAGTCGCGGTCAAAATCCACCCAGCGGCCGGCGCGGGTCATGATGGTGCGCCATTCCTTGGTATAGCGCAGCACGATCGAGCGGCAGGCCTCGTTGAAGTTGGCCACACCATAATCCTCGATGGCCCGCTTGCCCGAAATGCCCAGTTCTTTTTCCATCTCGTATTCGACCGGAAGCCCGTGACAGTCCCAGCCAAAGCGGCGGTCTACCCGGAATCCCTTCATGGTTTTGTAGCGCGGAATAATGTCTTTGATCGTACCCGGAACAAAATGCCCGAAATGGGGCAGGCCGGTAGCAAAAGGCGGGCCGTCAAAAAAAACGTACTCCGGCGAGCCATTGCGCTGATCAAGTGATTTCTGGAAAACCTGGTGTTCCTGCCAGAAAGCCAGCACTTCTTCTTCCAACTTGGGGAAGCTGACTTTGTTGTCTACAGGTTTGAACATGGAAGCTCCTCTAACATAAAAAATACGACACGCAGTTCCGCGCTACCGGTTTTTGCGAAGTCTCGACGATTATGCCATAAAGCTGCCCACTTTTTCCAGTA
>JAHIWF010000128.1 GCA_018815555.1 Spirochaetota bacterium
ATTTTTTCTTTGGCCCCTTTACAGGCTGGAGAGTATCTGCTGCTGTTCAGGCGGCAGAATCCTCTAAATCAGCAGATGGAGTCCAGTCTGGTAGCGGTAACAGTCAGCGATCAAGCGCCGGTGGCGGACCCAGCGCCCGGCGTTTCGGCGGAACCCGTGGCTGCCACTGCAGCAGTTGCTGCGACCAGACCAGCTGAGTCTGCAGCTAACGCCAACCCGACGGCACGGGCTGTTAGCGACGCACCGACGGCCGCTAGCGGGCCGACAGAGCCTGCTGCAAGCATTACGCCAGCTGAAAAACCAGTCGTCGAGACTGCTTCTACTGCGCCGCTTGCGGCAGTCTCCGCTGACAGGAATACTGGCAATATCACCAGTACCGACGCTGGAACTGCTAACACTGTGCCTGTATCCGTTGAGCCAGCACCAGAAACACAAGCGGAGCAGCCTGTGTTAGGTCCGGCACTGGCGGCACTGCCGCCTGAACTGCTGGCCTTTGCCAGGGCTGAACTCAATGCCAATCGGGTGGCAACTGGTTTGGAGGCCTTGAATAGGCTGGCTATTCTGTCCGGTCCGCTGACCGCCGGACAGGACGAGCTGCTATACCTGTACGGGTTGGCCTACGAGCTGGATACCTCGTTCCGCGACATAAAATTATCACATCAGTATTATGGGCGCGTTCGCGATGATTATCCGCGCAGCCGTTTCCGGCGCATGGCCCTGGAGCGGATAGCCTGGATGGAACGACACTTTCCCGGATTGAGGTAGCAGATGAAAACCATAGCCCTGTATCATGACCAGCCTGAACGTATGGAAATCGACGCCCTGGTCCTCTCCAGTGCCGCTGCCGATAAACGTTTGTATCTGGTTCTGGATGCAAGCCCTTTTTACCCGGAAGGCGGCGGGCAGCCGTCAGACCTGGGCAGAATCGCCGGCCTGGCAGTGCTGGACGTACAAATCGTAGAAGGGGAGCATCGGCATTATGTTGACTGCCGCGATCCGGCTCAGCTTCCGGCTGCTGGCAGCACCGTGCATTGCAGTGTTGACAGTGCCCGTCGCCAGGATCATACCTGCCAGCATAGTGCCCAGCATTTGCTCAGTGCAACAGTTTTACGGCTGATCGGCGCAGCTACCAAATCTTTTCATCTTGGCGAGGATTACTGTTCGATAGATATCGACTGTCCGCAGGTAGATGGCCAGACCAGCCGCCTGATTGAAGCTGAAGTACAGGCGGCAATCGACAATGGCTATGCTCTGCATACCCATGTATGCAGCCATGCTGAGGCAGAGCAGTTTGATCTACGCCGCCTGCCTCCGGCAGATGAAGACCAATTACGAATTGTGGAGATCGACGGCTTTGATTTTACTCCCTGCTGTGGGACCCATGTAGGCGATACCTCCCAGTTGCGGCTGTTCAGATTGCTGCGGGCAGAAAAATATAAAAGTATGACCCGTTTGTATTTTCTGGCCGGCGAACGGGCAGTGGCTGATTACCGGAAACTGGCGGAGCTCAGCAGCGTCAGCGCCGCCCTGCTTGGCTGTGCCGAGGCTGATATTGCGCTCTTTGTGCAGCAGCAAGCCGAAAAACTGCAGGCGGCGGAGCGGCAGCTGGCAGCACAGCGGCTTGCGCTTGCCGCCTGTCGTTCTGAGTATCTGCTGGCTTTGGCGGCGAAACCGGCAGAACAAACAGATAAGAGTATTGAGTCTTCCGGCCTGGATTTGATCTATTCGACCGATGCAGTCATTGGCATTCGGGCAGCTGCTCTGGATATGGCCGAGGCCCAGCTTTTGGCCAAAACTTTGGCAGGCCATGGCAGAGTAGCCCTGGTGCTGGCTGTGCCGGTAGTGACAGTCGTGGCAGTGGCTCCGGATAGCAGCTGGCAGCTAGGCAGAACCTTGTCGCCCTTGCTGCCTGCTAAGGACGGCAAATCTGGTCCGTCTGCCTTTAGCGGAGCCAGGGGTGGTGGCGGTCCGGCTTCTTTCCAGGCTGCCTTGCCCGACAATGAAACTGCCCTGGCTTTCCTTAAAGAAGCCTGCCGTCTGCTGTCTCTTGCAGCGCCGCAGCAGAAGGCCAAGAGTTCCGGCCCGGGCCCTGCATGAAGCTGCTGCTCTGCACGCTGAACGCCCGCTATACTCATTTTTCGCTGGCTCTGCGGTATTTGCGTGCTGCCCTCAGTGATAGCGGCCATGAAGTAATTCTGCGCGAATATCTAATAAACCAGAATATGCACCAGATTGTGTTGGATCTGGCTATGCAGCAGCCGGATGTATTGCTGTGCTCGGTGTATATCTGGAATTCCCGGCAGTTTGCCGCATTGCTGCCGGATGTCCGCAGTCTGCTGCCCGGCCTGCGCATCATTGTCGGTGGACCGGAAGTTGCCTGGCAGCCGCAAGACTGGCTGCACAAAGTTCCACAGACCGATCTGGTGGTGAGTGGTCCGGGCGAAAGCGCAATGGCCGCATTGGAGGCCGCTGGCTGGGATTGCCTATGTTGGCCGGACAAGGTATTACCGGCCCCGGCACTTGATTTCCGCGCTCTTGTGCAACCATATGCTGCCGCTGATTTTGCCGATTTTGCCACCCGTTATGTGTATTATGAATCATCCCGGGGCTGCCCGTTTTCCTGCAGCTATTGCCTGTCCTCCAATGAAGCGCACCGCCTGCAGCTGAAAGACAGCGCTACGGTGTGTTCCGAGCTGGATGAGCTGCTCAGGCATCAGCCACGCCTTATAAAATTTGTCGACCGTACCTTTAACGCCGATGCTGTCCGCTCGCGGCAGATATGGA
>JAHIWF010000129.1 GCA_018815555.1 Spirochaetota bacterium
TATATTCGCCCACATCGCTGGCCGACTTGGTGGAGGCCGAAACCTCGGTGTCAAGATGGACGATTTTGTTTTTCATGCCTTCGGTATTTATGCGTATTTCGTGCAGGCCGGACGCAGTCTGACCAGAACTGTCGGCCAATTTGCTGGAAATCCGTTCGGCCTTACCGCTTACTTCCTTTACTTCATGCACCATGCCTTCGAGGGTGCCAATAAAATCATTGAAGAACAGGGCTATCCGGCCAACTTCGTCATTGGCATTTACCTTTGCGCGCACGGTAAGATCGCCGGTAGAAGCCCGTTTAAAGGCGTCTACATAATGTACGATGGGTTTCAGCACCAAACGGATGATAAAGAAGAGTCCAAGCCCCAGAATAAGCATGACGCCGCCGGTAAAAGATATAATATTGATGGTGGCCAGGCCCTGGGTCTGTTTGGCGCTGCGCAGGCTGCTGATTATTTCGAAGGCGCCGTGAATCTCGCCGACCTTCCAGCCTTCCATAATACCGCCAACCGGGTCTCTGCTGCCTTTAGGATCACCATGGCAAAGCATGCATTCCTGGGTGAGTTTTATCGGCTTGAAGTAGCGTATCTGGTCATCCTCAATCAGGACATATTCCTCAAGCAGGCCTTTTTCCAGTTCGCGCAGTATTTCTATTTCAACACCGACCGGCTCATTGACCGGGTTGCGCGGGCTGAATTTTGGCACCCGGAACTCGAACTCGCCCTGTTCGGCTACCCTTGTGGCCACATCGATGGCGGTGATGATGGGTACCGCTGCCAGCAAACGGTTGCGGTCGTTGGTTTGCGCCAGTGTGTTCAGATCGGTGATTACTCCTGAAGCCAGCTTCTCGGCCATGGCTTCGCGGGCGGACTCGGCCATATACACAATTGCCCGACTTTTTTCGAGTATGCCCTGGGTAGCCTGTCGGCTGATATCGCGGATATATAGAAGAGAAATGATAACCGATAAAAGCGCTATGCCGGTTAAAGCCAGAATCAATACTTTTGCTTTCAAGTTTATATCGCGGATGTGTTTCATTGACTGCTCCAGAGCTGAACTGCCGTCTGTACGCGAGGTGCCTACAGGCCGGAACTAATACCAGTATAGGAGCTAATATAGCCGGCGGCAAGATGTATTGTCTTAAAACTCAAGAGGAAAACTCAAGCGCTCGCAACTTAATCTACTAAGTGTTATACTTAAGAATGCCGACAATCTACAGGAATACCTCTGTTCCCGCCACGTGTTTTGCGTATGCATTGCGTCGGGCTCACAGGTTCTGCTGGCACATAATCCGGAAGATCGGGAGCATATGACTACAGGACCCAAAGCAGCAATCAGTTTTCTCATCGCCGCTGTTCTGGCTGTAGCTTTTGCCTGGGTTGCTTATTCCGGCCTGTTTGAAACCATCGAAACCCGCTTTTTTGACCAGCAGGTGAGGCGGCAGGTTGACGCCAAGCTGGACGCTCTGGCAGCTGCGGTCGATACCTATCACGCTGAGACCCTGAATGTGTTCGCCGGCCTTATGCCAAAAGAGCACATTCAGCGAATATATCTGCCTAATCAGAGTGCTGCCGATGTATTTGAACGCAGTCGCGATTTTGGCGGTCTGCAGGAACAAGTGCCCGGCTATCTGGGTACCCGCTTTATCGACTCCAGCGGTGAACGTATTCATTTCAGTACCTTTGCCGCCGATATTGCCAAGGCCGAAGACCTGAAAATAGTCTACCGTAATTATGGCGAGGCTGCCGGCGATGATCCGGTAAGCGTTTTAGGTTTCAGTGAGGGACAGACCAGCCGGATCGGTTTGGCCGATGGCCGCCGCCTCTTTTATTACTCTCTGCCGTTTATCGACAGTTTTGGTATCAATCGCGGCTACGCCGTATTTTACGTGCAGTTCAGTGGTTTGTTGGAGCAGCTGGTAAAGACTCAGCTTATTCCGCTGGGCGACGATCTGCGCCTGGCCGGAACCGGTCTGATTCTGGGTATGCCCACCTGGGCCGAGACTGTACTGTCCGGTCGGATTGCCGAATTCTGGCAGAGTGGCATCAGTTCCGAGCCGCTGGCCGTCGGTATTCCGGCCGCCAGCCTGCCGGGGGCAGCCGACCTGAGGATGTTTGGCGGTGCGGCGGCTTCGGCTGACTACGTGCTGTTTGCCCGCAATACCGCTACCGGGCCGCTTGGCCAACTGGTTCCGCAATCCATGTTCGAGTTTCCGCGGTACATGCAATGGATACTGCTGGCGGCTTTTTTTGTTACTGTTTATTTATTGCTGTTTTTTCTGCTTAACATACGGCAGGATAATTTTGCCATACTCTCGGCACGCATAAAACGCCTGCAGATCAATATCTTGCAGGATTATTTTACTATCGGCATGGAGATGGACCCGGCCCGCTGGCGGCGCGAGCTGGAAGCCCGTCGGGCCGAGGTTAGCACCCGGATACGCAAATCTGCCCGGGGGCTGGCCAAACGCCGCAGTGCCGAAGTCGATGCCCTGATAAACCGCAACTGGGACGAAATTATCGAGCTGCTCAGTGGCCGGGCTGCCAGCACGCCGCAGGTATCCAGTGGCGGCGGCATCGATATGCAGCGTCTGGAACACATGCTTAAAGAGCTGATGAGCCGCAGCAGCTTTGCAGTTCAGGCTGCGCCCGTGCCCTCTCGGTCCATTCCGTCCGCAGTTCCTGCCGGCCAGGATGGTGCTGAAGACCTCGAGGAACTTGACGAGCTTGAAGATATCGATGAAGTTGAAGCCTTCGAGGATGCCGAGGAGCTTACCGAGCATGCCGGATCGGATGATGCAAACGCAGCAGAAGAAGTAGCCGAACTCGCGGAAGAGCCTGCTTCTACGGTAGAGGCTGCAGGTGATGAGGAAGTCGAGGAACTTGAAGAACTCGAGGAACTTGAAGAATTTGAGAATGCCTGTGAATTGACTGAGGCTATACCGGTTGAAGAACCAGAACAGCTTGAAGTCCCTGAAGAAATTGAAGAGCTTGAAGAATTAGAAGAATTAGAAGCAGATGACGAAACTATAGAAGTTGCAGACGCTGTAGAAGCTGTAGAAGAAGCAGAGCAAATTCCGGAGCTGGAAGAAGCCTCCGCTGAGATACCTGTACCCGAGTCTGTAGCCTTGGTGGAAACTATTCCGGCTTCGGCAGGCGATACAGAAGACCAGCTCGAAGAACTGGAAGAGCTCGAAGAAGTCGAGGAACTTGAAGAACTTGAAGAA
>JAHIWF010000013.1 GCA_018815555.1 Spirochaetota bacterium
AACTCAGCCGAGCGGAAACTGGCGGCTGCGGCCATCCAGCCCGGCCCAGCCGGCAGCAGGTCGCTGTGGAGCCTGATAAGACTCCGGTCCGCTTTGTTCCAGCACGGCACTCTTGGCCAGCACTTCCTGTTCCATGTCCTGGCGATAGGCCGCCAGGGCAGCAGACAACCGGGCATCAGCGGTGGCCAGAATGCGCGCCGCCAGCAGGCCGGCATTTTTTCCGCCATCGATTGCAACTGTAGCCACCGGAATGCCGCCGGGCATCTGCACAATGGACAGCAAAGAATCCAGCCCGTCGAGGGTGCGGCTGCGTACCGGAACGCCGATAACCGGCAGGTCGGTCATGGCCGCTGTCATGCCCGGCAAATGGGCAGCACCGCCGGCACCGGCAATAAGCACCCGCAGACCACGGCCGGCTGCAGCTGTGGAGTAATCGTACAGTCGTTGCGGGGTGCGGTGGGCCGATACGATCAGCATCTCCCAGGCAACCCCCAGCAGATCCAGAATATCGGCAGCCGGTTTCATGGCCGGCAGGTCAGAATCACTGCCCATAATTATGCCCACCAGGGGCGCTGTAATGTCACTCATGTGGGCAGTATATGAACAGTGGGATTTTTATGCAATCACAAGGGAGCTATCTCAGTGGCAGCAGCCAGGCTGCAACCCACAGCGGGGCAAGCCGGCCAGGGGCTTCCGGGACCGGCAGCAGCAGCAGGACGGCAGGCGGACTACAACCAACAGCGGGGCGGCCAGTTCCAGGGGTCTTCCAGGGGGCAGCAGCAGCTCCCCGCCCCGGGCCTGGTCAATCAGCGGCACTAAAATCTGTCAGTATCCACAGCAGTTCACAAGGTTCTAATGTCAAATCTTCATGTGGCAGAATGATGCGGCCATCCAGCAAATTCTCGCCTTGGCGTTCTCCCAAAAGAGCAGACAGCCGGAAGGCCGGGATAACAGCGGCTTCTTCCGAAAAATTACCCAACACTGTCAACAGCTGCCCCTCAGCCTGCTTGTGGTAAGCCAGAACAGCCTTGCTGCCGCTGTCCAGCACGGTCAGGGCCTGCACCGCAAAGAGTTTATAACGTCTGCGCAACCGGGCATACAGACTGAGCTGCTGGAAAATACGACCGGCCACGCTAGCTTCGTCTGTACGCTGTTTGTAGAGTGACTCGCTCCAGCGCGGCCGGTGCACCCAGCGGCTGTCGGCGGCATGAGCCGGTTCCTGCAGATAACTGTAATCATTCAGCACGGCCAGCTCGTCACCCAGATACAGAAGCGGCAAACCGCCGGCCGAATAGGCAATACCGTACAGCAGCTGCAGGCGGCGCACTGCGCTTTCCAGCATGGCGGCCGAACCTTCTTCCAGCGCCTTTTCGATGCCGGCCAGCGAGGCCGCCGATCCGCAGATTCGACGATCACCATTCAAGGGATTATACTGAAAACTAACCCCGCGACTAAAACTGCCGGGAAACTGTCCCAGGTAAAAATCATTAAGAAAGCAGCGATGATCCGATCCCTTAATGCCTAACTCTGCAGCATCCTCGTCGGCAAAAGTCCAGCCAATATCGTCATGACAGCGCACGTAGTTTACCCAGGCACAACCTGGAGGCAGATGATGACGCTTGGCCAAGGACAGACTCAGCAGTCGCACATCTTTGGTGGCAGCAGCTTCCCAGAGTTCCGCCATCAAGAGGGGGTTATAAGAAAGCTGGCATTCGCGCAGGTCTATATATTTCAGGATTTCATCCGGATGGACGATCGCCTCGGATTTAAAAAGCAGACCAGGACAGGCCAGCCGAGCCAGGCTCTGAAAGGCCTGGATGATGGTATGTGCCTGCGGCAGATTTTCACAGCTGGTACCCGCCTGCTTCCAGATAAAAGCCACGGCATCAAGGCGTAACACACGTACTCCACGATTAGCCAGCCCGGTCATCTCTGCAGCCATAGCACGGAACACTTCCGGATTACGGTAATTCAGATCCCATTGGAACGAATTAAAACTGGTCCAGACCCAACGCGCCATTTCGCCATCCCAGGTAAAGGAACCTTTGCGGTGCTCCGGGAAAATATCGCGCAAATGCGCTTGATATTCGACAGTTTCAGCCTGGTCAGCAAACATGTAATAAAAATCCTGGTAGCGTTGCTGGCCTTGCCGGGCCTTGAGCGCCCATTCGTGTTCGTTGGAAGTATGATTAAAAATAAAATCGACGACCAGGGCAATGCCGGCTTCAGCCAGTTTTAGCGACAAGGCCTCCAGATCAGCCATGCTGCCCAAAGCAGGATCAGTCTCCCGGTAACTGGAAACCGCATAGCCACCATCGTTCTCCTTGTCCGGAGCCAGAAAAAAAGGCATCAGATGCAGATAGCTTATACCCAGTTCCTGCAGATACGGAATACGTTCAGCCACAGCGCGGAAACTTCCGGCAAAGCGGTCTACATAGGCAACCGCACCAACCTGACTTCCATCGGTCTGCAAGCCGGTTTCGGGCGGATGCATATGGTCATACTCACGCAGTTGTCCTGGCCGCGCGCAGAAAGCTTCAAAGGTCTCAGCTATCAGTTCCTCGAACTGAAAAGCAAAATCGGGCCGGCTGCCGTACAATGACCACAACAACTCTATCAGACGCGGCAGCTCTGCCTCTAGACCTACAGCGAATTCCGCCCAGCGGGGGGACTTTGTTAAGCCACGGGCAGCCCAGCGCAGGCTGCACTGGTCCTGGAAATAGGAGAGTATCCTTTTCATTACAAGTTTCCTTCATCCGGCGGAGACCGACCTGGAAGTCTGCCGGCGCTTTACTTTATGGAACCGGCAACCATACCCTTAACGATATATTTCTGGGCCAGCAGGAAAAAAAGCACAACAGGAATCATTGCCATAAGAATGGCAGTGAGTATTAAATCCCACTGCTTTACAAAAGCCCCGGCGAAATTCGATACCGCCAGCGGCAGTGTCTGAATAGCGTTTCCTTTACCGAGGATAAGCAGCGGCAGCAGATAATCGTTCCATATCCAGATACCGTTCAAGATAAGCACAGTCACATGTATGGGTGTAAGTATGGGAAAAATTATCTTGTAGAAAATCTGGAATCTGGTGCAGCCGTCAATAGTTGCGGCTTCTTCCAATTCCAGCGGAATACTCTTGATAAAGCCGTGAAACATGAAAATTGAGAGCGACACGCCAAATCCGATATATGCCAGTATCATGCCGGTATACGTACGGAGCAGGCGGATGCCGGTAAAATCGGTAATGGTACGCAGCCAGGAAAGCAGCGGCAGCATGACAATCTGAAAAGGAATGACCATCGCGGCCACAAAGATAAAGAATATGGCAGTCGAGGTTTTTGACTTGGTGCGAACCAGCACCCAGGCGGCCTGCGAAGAAAGCAGGTTGATCAGCACCAGTGACAGAACGGTGATAAAGAAGGAAGAAAACAGGGACGCCGGATAACGGATATTCGGGCTGGTCCAGATACTGGCAATATTTTTAAAAATATTGCTCCATTGGTCAGGCATGGCCAGTGGATACTGGGTTACCTCGAAGGCCGTCTTGGCAGAGTTGATGAATACCAGCACAAAAGGAAACAGAAAAACAATAAACATCAGCAGGGTAAATATTTCAGCGCTTGTGCGTCCAACTTTTGCCAACTTCATAATTCCAGCTCCTTTTTCTTATTTATGGCTACCTGAATGAGCGAGATTATCGTGAGCACCAGGAAGAACAGTACTGCACGCGCCTGCCCCATGGACAATAAATTAGAGCGGAAGGCGGTATTGTATATATTCAGCGCCAGCAGCTCCGTTCCCAGAATCGGCTTGTCCAGGAAGATTGTGGAAGGCCCGCCGGCAGTGAGCGATACATTTACATCAAACTGCTTAAAGCTCTGCACCAGCGTAAGAAACATAGTAACCGTAAAGGCTTGCGCTACCATCGGCAGGGTAATGGCCCGCAGCCGCTGGAACGGAGAGGCCCCGTCAATCATGGCGGCCTCGGTCAGCTCGGCCGGAATGTTTTCGATGGCGGCCACATAGATCATCATAATATAACCGGCATATTGCCAGGTACCGACAATAACCAGAGCGATAATTGCCGAGGAAGGATTCCCCAGCATAAGGTTTTCAGGACTGGCAAGAAACGAAAACAGTGGAATGATTTTTCCAAGCGACGGAATGGCATTATTAAATATAAACTGCCAGATATAGCCAAGGATCAAGCCGCCTATCAAATTGGGCAGGAAGAAGCCGATCCGGTAGAATTTTCTCAGTTTTATTTTGCTGGTTACCAGTAAAGCCAAGGCAAAGGCCATAACGTTTATGGCTATCATGTTTATAAAGGTATAAATAACCGTTATGCCGAACGAATGGGCAAAGGCGGCATCCTTAAACGTTGCAATATAATTTTCCAGACCGATAAAGCGCAGCGCGTTGTCGGCGCGGGCGGAGGAAGTCCAGTTGGTAAATGAATAAAAAATACCAAGTATGAAGGGCACAATTATCACTACTGTAAACGCTATCAATACCGGCGCTAAAAAGAGCCAGAATGAAAAACGCCGCTCGGATTTAATTGTCATAATCCCTCCTTGGTATATACAGCAGGCACAGCCGCCGGACCGGGCCGGCTGCCGGGCTGTGCCCGCAAGCCGGGATCTCGAAGATCCCGGCGATAGCTCGTGTTAGTTTCTTACTGCTTGTTGGCAATAAAAGCCTTGGTCATAAGGTCAATAAACTGGGCTTTATCAATTTGTCCGCCAGCAAACTGGTTGTAGATCGGGCTCAGAGTCTTGTCGCGGAAGTCTTCCGAGAAATAATACTGGCTCCAGGAATATACTTTTCCGGCGGCGGCATAAGCCTGTACCGATTGTGAAAGCTGGCCACTGGGCTGCAGGCTTACACCAGAATAGGCGGGGATCATGCCGGCATCAGTTACCATGTATTTATGGCCTTCCGGTGTTGTAGCCAGATCGGTCAGGAATTTTTTGACCAGGGCAACGTTGGCGGATTCTTTGTTAACTGCATAGAACGAGGGGGCGGCCACGAAGATACCGTCGGTGGCGGCAGCCATGGAACCATGCGGAGCGAAAGCCATCTTAAAGGTGGCGTTGGCAGCCTTCATGTTGGGATCGGTCCAGTTGCCCTGATGCAGGAAGGCGGCCTTGCCGGTGGCAAAAGCTCCAACCTGGGAATCATAGTTACCGGTGGTCAGAATGGTCTTGTCGGCATACATAAACAGCAGCTCTACCCAGTCGGCATACTCGGCCAGACGCTTGGCGTCTACGTTTCCGGCCAGCAGATTGTTCACTACCGAAAGGTCACCATAGGGCAGACCGTTGGAAAGCAGTGAATTAAAGTTATGGTGGGCGGTTACCCAGCCCATTTCAATACCGGCTGCCATGGATACAACTGAATCCAGGCCAAGCTCGGCTTTCATCGCGTCAATCTTGGCAAACGCAGCTTTATAACCAGCAAGATTTACCAGCGTCTTGGGATCCACTCCGGCCTTGGCCAGAACGTCGGCGTTGTAGGCCATTCCCCAGCCTTCTACGGCAACCGGGAAACCGTAGGTCTTGCCATTATAGGTAAAGGCAACGGCAGTCTTGGAAACCCAGGGCTCGCCACTCAGGTCAAGAATGAGATTTTCCCATTCCTTATAACTCTGCAGGCCATCAAAGGCAAAAATGTCGGGCATGTCGCCGGCGGCAAAATCAGCCTTTAGTTGCGGACCCATGCCACCGGATGCACCACCGATGGATTTTACTACCACATTGACATTGTTTGCCGCACCCCAAGCCTGAGCATAGGCACTTAGCATTGCGTCAATTTCGGGCTTGTTCTGCATTAGGGTAATAGTAGGTGTTTCTGCTTCCTTTTTACAAGAAACCGAAAATGACACGACCATAATAATGGCCAGTACGATAACCAGTAACTTCTTCATACACGTTCCTCCTGAAAAAAATAATGTGCTTTGCACAAAAATCCCCTGTTGACCA
>JAHIWF010000014.1 GCA_018815555.1 Spirochaetota bacterium
CATACTTCTGGCCGCTCCCAAAGAGCAGCGTATAGCCCTGCCCAATTCGCATTACCTGATTCATCAGCCGCTGTCCGGGCTGCGCGGTGTGGCGACCGACATCGAAATTCATGCCCGCGAGCTGGAACGCACCCGCGACCGGCTGAATAAGATGATTGCCGAACAGACCGGCCAGACCATCGAGCGCATCGTTAAAGATACCGACCGTGACTACTGGATGAACGCCGAAGAAGCGGTGGCCTATGGTCTGGTGGCCCGGGTGGCACACCATCGGGGCGAGCTGGGAGTATGAAGATCCAGCTGATCGAAACGGCTCTCGATACCTGTTTCGAGGGCCTGTCCGCCCGGGAGCTGCCTGCCGGGGTAAGTCTGTATACAGGCAAGGTACGCGATGTGGCCGCCGCAAAAGACCGTATTGTTCTGGTGGCCAGCGACCGTATTTCGGCTTTCGACCGGGTGTTATCCACTATTCCCTTTAAGGGAGAGGTGCTTAGCCGGCTGTCTGCCTGGTGGTTCGATCAGACTGCCGATATTGTACCCAACCATTTGTTGTCCGATACCGAGCTGGGTATTGACCCGCTGGCACTCAGCGGCCGTTGTGTGGTTGCCAAAAAATGCGACATGCTGCCGGTCGAGGTAGTAGTGCGCGGCTACCTGACCGGCTCCGCCTGGCGAGATTACCAGGCCGGCCGCAGTGTGTCCGGCATTCAGCTGCCGCGCGGCCTCAATTTCTGCGAGAAGTTTCCGGTGCCGCTCATAACGCCCAGTACCAAAGCGGCTGCCGGGCACGACCAGCCGGTATCCAGTGCCGAAATTGTTTCCAGCGGGTTGGTGCAAGCCGAACTCTGGCAGCAGGTGGAAAAAACCGCCTTGGCTCTGTTCCGGCGCGGGCAGGAAGTTGCCGCCGAACGCGGCCTGATTCTGGTAGATACCAAATATGAATTCGGCCTTTCCGACGGGCGACTGACGCTGGCCGACGAAATACATACTTCTGATTCCAGCCGCTATTGGTATGCCGACAGCTACCAGGAACGCTTTGCCACCGGGGTGCAGCAGCGCGAGCTGGACAAGGAAACCTTCCGCCGCTGGCTGCTCGACCAGGGTTTTTCCGGCGATGGCCAGCCCCCTGTAATTCCTGATGAAATCCGCCTGCAGACTGCGGTGCGCTATATCGAAGCCTACGAAGCCATCAGCGGGCAGGAATTTATACCGGTGCAGAGCGACGCGCAGGCTATCAAACAGGCCTGTGCCGACATTATTAAGCAATGTCTGCCGGTTTAAACCTTTCTGCTGTAGTCGAAGGCATAAAAAAAGCGGCCCATTAACGGGTCGCTTTTTTTATGCCGGCACGGCGACCGGCCGACAGCTGGTCACCCTGGCCTATTAGGAAAATCTGCTCAGGCTGTCTGTATCAAGGTGCGGTACACTAGAGAGGCAGTATAGGCAAAGTAGGCGGCCATCAGCAGAGCGCCTTCGAAACGGTTTATGCGGCCCTGCTTCTTGTAGCCGAACCCCATAAAGAAGAGCGAAACCGTAAGTGCCATCATTACCGTCCAGTCGTTGCGTATCAAGTCGGCCGGCAGATTTATCGGGTGTATGACGCCGGCAATGCCCACCACCGCCAGCAGGTTAAACATATTGGAGCCGATAATGTTGCCCAGCGCAATGTCGTTCTGGCCTTTGCGGGCAGCGGCAATGGAAGAGGCAAGTTCGGGCAACGAGGTGCCCAGCGCCACGATGGTCAGGCCGATTACGATATCGGAAACTCCCATCTTCTGGGCGATGATAACGGCGCCCCAGACTAGCATGCGCGAACTGATAACCAGGGCAGCCAGGCCGACCAGCAGCCACACGATGGCCATCTTCAGGCTAAGCTGTTTGCCGTGTTGTTCCGCCTCGTTTTGCTGGGCCAGTACGTCGCCACGGTTTTTAGCCGAAGTATAGATTGAGAAAACAACCAGCCCGGCAAACAGTATCAGCAGAATTACGGCCTCGTAGCGGTAGATCATCCCGTTAAGCAGCAGCAGCCCGGATATCAGGGTGATGCCGGTAAGTACCGGCAGTTCCTTCTTTAATATAGAAGAATTTACCATAATCGGCTTGATAAGGGCGGTAAGACCCAGAATCAGCGCAATATTGACAATGTTGGATCCGTAGGCATTTCCCATGGCCAGGCCGGGGTTACCCTGGGCTGAAGAAAATGCCGATACCACCATTTCGGGTGCGGAGGTGCCGAAGCCGACGATAAGCATACCGATTAATAGCGGCGACATGCCGCCGAAGCGCGCGGTCGCGGCTGCTCCGTCTACAAAACGGTCAGCGCTCCAGACCAGCAGGGCCAGCCCGGCAACAACAGCCAGAATTGGCAGAACGATTCCTGTAAACATAGTGTATCCTTTATTTGCTAAAGATTAATTGGTATTACTCAGATTGACCAGTTCCCGGCCGGATGCTGCTGTCGATGATGCAGCCGCCCAGAACAAAACCATCCTGGTCGTAGAAAACCGCCGACTGTCCGGGGGCTACGGCGCGTTGTGGTGACTCGAAGTGTATCGTGGTCTGGTCGTCCTGGATGTGCAGCAGGGCAGGGGCGGGTTTGTGGTTCTGCCGTATACGTACCAGCACCTGCATGCCATCGGCCGGAATAGATGCATCATGCAGTATGGTACTGCTGCCCAGCAAGCCTGCCGAAAACAAGTCAGCATTGGCCGAAACGATTACCCGATTTTTGGCGGCATCCAGACCCAGCACGTACATCGGGGTGGGTCCCAGGCTCATGCCGATGCCGCGGCGCTGGCCGATGGTGTAATGTACAATCCCCTTATGGCGACCAAGTACCCGGCCGCTTTCGTCAACAATATCGCCTTCCTGTTCGTTTTCGAACAGAACGCTGTAATCGCCGCCGATAAAGTCCTGGCTTTCCGGCTTGTCGGCAATGGTAGCCAGACCGTACTGGCGGGCGATGGCTTTTACCTCTTGCTTGGTGCTTTCTCCCAGTGGAAAGATAACCCCGGCCAGGGTTTGCGGCGGCAGGCGGTGCAGAAAGTAGGTTTGGTCTTTACTGGTATCCAGCGCACTGCGCAGATGCAGGATGCCCTTGCGCTCCTGGATGCGGGCGTAATGGCCGGTGGCAAAGTAGTCAAACTGGATGCCGCTGCTCCGTGCCCGTTCCAACAAAAAGCCGAATTTCATGTCGATATTGCAGCGCACACAGGGGTTGGGCGTGCGTCCGGCCCGGTACTCGGCTTTAAAGTAGTCGAGGATGCGCGATTCGTATTCGCTGGCCAGATCCAGATCGTGGTAGGGTATGCCTTCGGCGGTGCATAAATCGCGGCAGGTCTGGATGTCCTGTACCTCGTTGGGGCCGTAGCAGGCGTCTACACCCTCCGGCAGGCCCTGTACCGCTGCGGCATTGTATATTTTCATGGTTATGCCGACTACCTTGGCGCCGGCATCACGCAGGGCTAGTAAGGCTATACTGGAGTCGACCCCGCCGGAAAGACCGACTGCTATGGTCTTTCCGCTGAGTTGTTTTGTATCAAGTTGTATCATCGCAAAAAAGAGTATACCATCGCCTAAGTTAAGACAAGTAGCCGGTTAATCCGGTCGAGCAATAGACGGTCAGTCCGGCTGTCCGCATCCGGCAGCTGCTTTTTGGGGAATATTTGTATCATTTGCTATCGTTGTCTTGTTTATGGTATTATCGGACTGTTTATTCTACATTCATTTTTACTGGAGTCTGTCATGATTTTACGGTCTTTCCGTTATACATATACTGCTTTTAAATTTATTACTGCTGCTGCCGTTTTGCTGCTTGCCGCAGTGGCGCAGTTGGCTGCACAAAGCAGTTCAGCCCAACTGATTCTGCCTGCGGCGCTTTCGTCGGCCCAATTGCAAGCCTTCCCGGACGCGCTTGCTGTACGCTCGGAATTTCTTTCCCAGGTTGTAACTGCTACTCCATCGCTGGCATTGCGTTTCCGCCCGGTATACCGCAATACTGCCCATGGCCGGATTCGAGTATCGGTAGAACGCGAGGGTGACAAGTTTTTTGTTTTGTTCCAGTACGAGCGTGACGGTGAATATCCCTATGCAGCCAAAGGCAACATAATCATTCAGCGGGCGGTGTCTACCGGTTATATCGAAAATATTAAATGGGTGCTGAGTGACGACGGACGCAATTATGTGTCGCTGTCGGCCAGAAACGAGCGTACCTTGGTAGATTATGTGGTGGCCGGTGTGGTGGTTAACCGCGCGGTGTCGGTGAATGTGATGATCTATTATTTTCTGCTGCAGCCTTTTTCGCATCTGCACTCCAGCCTGCAGCGGGCCATAAACTGGAAGCTGGCGTTTCCACCGACGGGGCCGGATTCGTCGCTTAGTCTGATGGAAGGTTTGCGTGCTTTGCCTAGGGGTACAGCGGCTCTGTCCGGGGCGCTGGCAGAGCTGGTGCATGCTGCGGCCAATCCGGAGCGGCTTGGCGCGTATTTGCAGAAAACCGGGCGGCCGCTCAGTGAGTTTGCCGAGTTGGTCCAGCTGCCGTTTGCCCAGCAGGCGGATCCTTCGGATCCACGTGTGCACGCAGTACAGGCTATTCCGGTCTGGATGGCTGATAGTGGCTTTAGCCTGGCCGCCCTCCCGGCGGTACTTCCTTTCGAAACCGGCCGGCTGTTCCTGGCTCTGGTCAATTGTAAAGAGGGGCATCCTTCGCGCAACCTGCTGCTGCTGCCTTGGGTTGCCGAAAATGGTGAATACAGGCTGTTCTGTTATGATGCGGTCAGCCGCACCGAGTTTACTGTCGAAGAATTAATCGAAGCCTGTGCGATTAACCAGCTGCGCTTGTTTTCCCTGCCGCTGCTTACACCGTAACTACACTGTTTTCCGAATCGTGGTAGGGGCTGCCGACATAGCTGTCGGCATTCCAGTCATTATCCCAGCGGACATTATCGAAGAGATAGCGGAACAGAAACTCACGCCCGGAATCCAGTGCTATGCTGAGTTGAAAACCGCCGTCCTTGGTCTGCTTCATGGGCAGGGCGTTACGGTCCCAGTTGGTAAAATCGCCTACCAGATGGGCGCAGGTGGCTCCAGCGGCCTGCTGCGGCGGAATGGTAAAGGTTACCGTACAGCACCCGCCTGATGTATCATACTTTTTCTTGAGCATCGAGTCCTCCTGAGTCATTCACGGGCGCATACCTTTTTCTTCTGGTTCTTTGCTGAGGATGCACAGTACAAGTGTAAACAAAAATTATATACAATGCAAATTTTCATCAAAATGGCTGAATGGGCGTGGCTTGACAGTCGTGGAGTCCTTGGATATACCAAAGGTGGCGGTATTGTCAGCCACTGCCGGTTGCGGTCGCCAGCAAAAGGGGGAAATTTTGAATATCTTGGCAGAAGAACTGAATCGAAGCCTTTCCGGAACTTGTGCCGGTCGGCTTTTGTCGGACCTTGGGCAACGAATGTTTTTTCCTAAAGGCTTATTGTCCCAGAGTGCCGAGGCTACCGAGCGCGCGCATAAATTCAACGCCACTGTGGGAATGGCCTACAGCGGCGGCCAACCCATTATGCTGGAAGGGGTACGCCAGCAACTGCCCGGCCTTTCACCTAAAGAAGCAGTGGCGTATGGTCCGACTTCCGGAGTAATGGCTTTTCGTGAATTATGGCGCAAGGAGATTCTGCGAAAAAATCCGTCGATGAAAGGCAAGGCCTGTTCCCTGCCGGTGTCGGTTCCTGGCCTGACTGCCGGAGTATCCTATCTGGCTGATTTGTTCATCGATTCTGGAGATACAGTAGTGGTTCCGGACATGTTCTGGCCGAATTACCGCCTTATTATTGAAGAGCGGCACTGCGCCAAGATGGAGCATTACAGCTTTTTTGACGACAAGGGCGGCTTTAATGTACCAGCTATGGAAGCGGCGATCCGTAAAAGCGCGGCCACACGCAAGCGCAGCATCGTCATTCTGAATTTTCCGAACAATCCTACCGGCTATACGCCTAGCCTTAGCGAGGCAGCGGCCATCCAGACTACTTTGTTGACCCTGGCGGACAGCGGCATCGACCTTTTGGTCATCATGGACGATGCTTATTTTGGTCTGCAGTACGAAGCCGATAATCTGCGCGAATCGATGTTTGCCCGGCTGGCCGGCGCGCATGAGCGCATTCTGGCCGCCAAAGTGGACGGCTCCACCAAAGAAGACTATGTGTGGGGTTTCCGCGGCGGCTTTATTACGTTTGCCGGCAAGGGCCTGGACGAGCACCAATACGGGGCTTTGGTAAAAAAACTGATGGGCGTAATCCGCTCCAGTGTTTCCAGCCCGGCTGCGCCTACCCAGTACATCATGATGAAGGCCATGGAGCATCCCGGGTATCTGGCCGAGAAGGAAAAATATGCTGCTCTGATGGAAACTCGTTACCATGCCGTAAAACGCTGGCTGGCGACGCATCCTGCTCCGGCCGGACTGCGGCCCCTGCCCTTTAATTCCGGCTACTTTATGTGCTTCCTCTGCGAAGGCTACTCTGCCGAGGCTCTACGCCTGCGTCTGCTGGATGAGCATGGCATCGGAACCATCTCGCTGCAGGAAAAATGGCTACGGGTGGCCTTCTCCTGTATCGAAGAGGCTGATATTGACGAATTGTACAGCACCATCTACAAGGCCGCTGCCGGCATGAAGGCCTGATGGCAGCAGTATTGCTGATGCTGGCACTGCTCGCCTCTGCGGTGGTGCCGGCGGCGGGTCAGACTGGTAGCGCTGCTGATTTGCCGCTTGCTGGCCAGACGTCTGCAGCGGCCACGGCCAAGCCGGCTGCTGGTTCAGTAAGTGCTCCGGCGGCGGCTGGAGCCACCCCGGCGGCAGATACGGACAGCAATACCGGAAGCACCGGCAGCACCACCGTTGTTCTGCCGGTGCACGAAACTGGCCAGGCCAGCTGGTACGGCGACCCCTTTCACGGCCG
>JAHIWF010000015.1 GCA_018815555.1 Spirochaetota bacterium
AACCGCCAGCCCTCCGCAGAAGGCTCGGTGGCTTTCAGTGCTGCGGCCACAGTGGCTGCCAGCAACGAGAACGGCCAGCGCTTGCCGCCACCCCGCCCGACACAGCAATACAGCATCGTGCAGAGCCTTAAGGAGCTGGAAGGCTGGCTTAACGCGGCCGCACGGGCCGGCTGCTTTGCCTTCGACTGCGAAACCGACTCGCTGGACGAGCTGAATACGGTACCGGTCGGTTTTTCGCTTAGCATCGTTCCGGGCACCGCTTGTTATGTGCCGATAAAGGCCGGCGGAACCGAGTATCTGGATGCCGAAGAGGTACGCAAGCGGCTGGCAAAACTGCTTGCCCGCAAAGAATGCCTGATGGTAGGCCAAAACCTGAAGTTCGATCTGCATATTCTGGAAAACTGGGGCATAAACACAGTTTGCCGCTGCTGGGACACCATGATAGCTGCCTGGCTGCTGGATCCGGAACGCAGCAGCTATAAGTTGGAAAGTCTGGCCGAGTACTGGCTGGGCTATGGCGGCATAGCCTTTAAGGACCTTGTTCCCAAAAACAGCGTTTTTTCGTCAGTAGCGCTGGAGCAGGCCGGCACCTACGCCGCCGAAGATGCGGACATGACACTACAGCTGAAAAATGTTCTGGAATCCGAGCTGACCGCCAAAAACCTGCTGGGCCTTTTTACCGATCTGGAAATGCCGGTCCTGACTCTACTTACCCGGATGGAACGCCACGGCATCCTGGTAGACCGCCAGGCGCTATCCGCCTTCAGCATTGAGCTGACTGAAAAGCTGGAAAAAACCCAGCAGGAAACCTGGAAGCTGGCCGGACATGAGTTCAACCTTAATTCACCCAAACAACTGCAGGAAGTGCTGTTTGTGGAGCGACAGCTGAGTGCCGGCAAGAAAACCAAAACCGGTTACAGCACCGATGTTTCAGTACTTGAGGAACTGGCGCGCGAGGATCCCCTGCCCGCCCTGATCCTGCAGCACCGCGGCATGCAAAAACTTAAAAGCACTTATGTTGACGCATTATTGGAACTCAGCGAACATGAACCGCGCATCCACACGCATTACATGCAGAGCGGCACCGCCACCGGCCGCCTTTCCAGCCGGGAACCGAACCTGCAAAACATTCCGATACGCGACGAAGAAGGCCGGCGCATACGCTCAGCCTTTGTAGCCGCCCCGGGAAACACGCTCATATCGGCCGACTATGCCCAGATCGAGCTGGTGGTCTTTGCCCATCTGGCGGAAGACAAAGAACTCTGCCAGGCCTTCCTGGACGGGGCTGATGTACACCGACGCACTGCCGCCCTCATCTTCAACATCAAGGAAGAGGACATCAGCCCGGTGGAACGCCGCGCTGCCAAAACCATCAACTTCGGCATCATCTACGGCATGGGGGCCTTCCGCCTGGCTCAGGAACTGAGTATTCCGCGCAAGGACGCCCAACGTTTTATCGAGGCCTATTTCGCCCGTTACTCCGGCGTGGCCGGTTTTATCCAGAATTGTGTTGAACAGGCTCGCAGCCGCGGTTATGTAGAGACCATTCTCGGCCGACGCCGGCCCATTGCGGCCATCAACAGCCGTAACGCAAATGAGCGGCAGGCAGCCGAACGAGTGGCGGTAAATACCCCGATACAGGGCTCGGCCGCCGACATCATGAAGCTGGCCATGCTTAAGGTAGACCAGGCACTGCGTGAACGCTGGCCAGACGCCCGATTTTTGCTGCAGGTACACGATGAACTGATCATCGAAGCACCGGAAAACCAAGCGGAAAAACTGGCTGCCGAGATTAAAACCCTGATGTCCGCCGCCTACCAGCTGCGGGTTCCGCTGCGTGCCAGCGTCGAAATTGCCAGGTCTTGGGGAGATATACATTGACGATAGGACTGACCGGTGCCTGCTGCAGCGGAAAAAGTGCGGTTGCAGACATCTTGGCCGAAAAAGGCTGGCATTGCATCGATGTGGACAAACTTGGGCATCAGGCACTGGAACAGGTGCTGCCCGCGGTGTGCGAACTGCTGGGCCGACGGGCAGCCGGCGCGGACGGCATAGCCGACCGCCGTTTTATCGCCTCCCAGGTGTTCGCCGCACCCGGTCTGCTGAAACAATATGAAGCACTGGTGCACCCGGCCATGTTCAAGCTGGTCGATGCACAAATCGCCGCCGCCGCCAAACGGCAGCAGCCGGCCTGCATCAACGCGGCAATTTTATACCGCATGCCGCAGGCCAAACAATGCGACTGGATACTGGAAGTGCAAGCTTCACTGGCCAAGCGTCTGGCCAGAGCCCGCAAGCGCGACAAATTGCCCTGGGCTACCATTATGGACCGGATGCGCCGGCAGTCAGCTATCCTGGAGCTGCGTGACCGCTATTCGGGGAAATTGCTTTTTGTGCGCAATAACGGCAGCCTGGACCAGCTGCGTGAGGCTTTGGTCTGGCTGGAACATGCAGCAGCGCCTTGAGCGTACGGCGGCATAATTGCCTCAACTTATGCCCTAAAAACCCGATACTTAAATGAAGCCGCAGGTCCATATTCCGGATCTGCAGCGCTTGAGCGAGCTGACGGGAGGGCTGCAATGAGTGAAGATATGCGCAAAGTACCTATTATCATATTGTCCGTTTCATTTGTGTTAATTGTATTCATTGGTATTGCCCTTCTGTTCAACTGGCCGGGACAACAGGCGGCACGACTGCCCGCTACCAGCACGGTTAATCCGGGCAGTGTATCCATCGGCGAGGCTTGGGTACATCCTGCCCTGAGTGCAGGTAGTACTGCCGGAACTGTAAGCGATACAGCCAATCCGCCAGCGGCGGCAGCCAGTACCACCGGCGCTGCCGGAACAGAAACGACCGCAGCAGCCACAGCCAGTGGTGCAGCAGAAACTACCCAAGCAACCCAAAGTACCGGCGGCGGCAACCTGTATATCATTTATGGAGACAATCCGGATCCGGCCACCATTGCCGGCAGCACAGCGGCACCAACAGCTGGCGGATCGGCAGCTTCCGCGGCGGCAACTACGTCCGGCAGCTCCAGTACCACATCAAAACCCTACACCCCGGCTCCGGCCACCCCTGCCAGAACTACAGCTCCAGCCGCCACCAGCACCACCACCAGTACCAGCAGCCGGCCGGCCAGCACTGCGACGACCAGCAC
>JAHIWF010000016.1 GCA_018815555.1 Spirochaetota bacterium
AGGCCCCGGAGCTTCACCATCAGCGGAAAGATTCCCTGAAGGGTTGGTGCTGCCGGCCGGCTTTGCACCAGCGGCAGGCTTGCTTTCCCAGTTAAAGGCTTTACGTCCACGGGCGATCATTTCGCCCAGGCCGCATTCACCCAGGGTAACAGCCGAACCCGGCCGGCCTTCGCCCAGACTGCGCAGAATCTCGATGGTAGAACCCGAGCGCACCCGATTTTTTTCCAGAAGATCCAGCTGATCCAGCCCCAGTTCGACAGCCAGCTCGGCCAAAGCCGTCTGCAGCGCAAAGGAACCTTTAGGCGCGCCGTAGCCCTGGTAGGCACCAGCCGGTGACAGATTCGTGTAATAACTTTTTACGTCAAAGCGGGCGTTGTCGCAGAGCACCAGCGGCAGGCTCTTGCTGATAGCGTTCATCGGCACGGTAAGGCAATGCTGCCCATACGGTCCGGTGTCGGCATCCAGCTTCATGTGCACAGCCGTAAGTGTGCCGTCTTTTTTAGCACCAAGCTTTACCGTAATCTCCATCAGATGTCTGGTGCGGCTGGCATTGAATTCCTGGGCGCGGTCGTAGCGGAAGAACACCGGACGGCCGGTGTTCCAGGCCAGATAGCCGGCCAGATCCTCCACCACGATGTCCTGTTTGGCACCAAAACCGCCGCCTACCCGTTCTTTTATGATGCGCACTTTGTTTTCAGATATGCCGATAACCCGCGAGACTATACGGCGCACATGCCAGGGCACCTGGGTGGAAGCATGGATGACCAGGCGGCCGCCGTCTACCTTGGCGTATACGACATGCGGTTCCAGCGGCGTACACTGCACCCGGTTGCCTTTGTAACTGCGTTCGATAACCACATCGGCTTCGGCAAAACCTTTCTCGATATCACCGATGCCGTCGGAAACACTGGCGGCCAGGTTGCGGTGCGGATCGGCGTGCAGCGGAAACTGGTACAGGATGGGATCGTCGCGGCCGTCGCCTTTTACCGAGCTGCCGGCCGGCGCGTCGCCAACCACATACTGGACCTCGCCATGATGCACCACTGGAGCACCGTCGGCTTTGGCTTCGGCGATGGAGAGCACCGGCTTGAGCAGCTCGTACTCCACCTTGATAGCGGCCAAAGCTGCGCGGGCTTCGTCCAGGCTTTCGGCCAGCACGGCGGCTACACGGTCGCCGACATAGCGCACCTTGCGCGGGAACATCCTTTGGTCGTGCGGACTGGGTTCAGGGAAGCCCTGCCCGGCGGTGGTGTACACGAGGTCAGGGCAATTCTGATGGGTCAGGACAGTGACTACGCCGGGCATGGACTCGGCCGCAGTGGTGTCGATGGATTTTACCCAGGCATGGGCATGCGGGCTGGGTAGAACCAGCAGGTGACAGGCGGATGCGTCAACCCGGTCTTCCACAAAAGCCCGTTCGCCACGCACCAAAGCCGGGGCATCAACCTTGTCGCGGTCCTTGCCCACATGACGCAGATCGGGGCGGAACTGCTCGGAAGCAGCCTCCGAATATCCGGGGTCGCGCAATTTGGCCGAGGCTATGCGGGCAGCGTTATAAAATTGTTCGTAGCCGGTGCAGCGGCACAAGGTTCCGGACAGGGCATCCTGTACTTCGGCCTTGGTCGGCTCGGGGCTGCGCTCCAGCAAATCGTGCAAGGCCAATACTACTGCAGGAGTGCAATAGCCGCACTGCACACAGGCCGCGTCAATCAGAGCTTTCTGCACAATTGAGAGTTTGCGGTCCTTGCTGAAAAAATCGACGGTTAAAATACGGCTACCCTCCGCCTGTACGGCAAGCAGCTGGCACGAATTGACCAGCTTGCCGTCAAGCAGTATGGCGCAGAGGCCACAGGTGCCTTCGCCGTCGCAGCCGTTGCGTACAGAGATAATTCCTTTACGGCGCAGGGCGTCCATCAAGGTTTCGGCCGGTTCGACATCCCAGGAGACTGAACGCTTGTTGAGCGAGAAGTCGGTTTTCATGAGCGCACCTCCGGAATACGGGTCGCCGGACTGGGCTGCAAACTGAAGTTTTCCGGACGGGCCGCCAGTTCATGCAGCAGATCAGCCAGGAGTACTGCTCCCAGCTGGCTTTTAAAGCCGGCACTGCCGCGCACATCATCCAGGGCTTTCAGTAAAGGACGTACAGCCGTTTCTATGGCCGGTCGCTCAGGCAAAGTCTGGTTTTCAAACAGACGTTCCAGGTCGCTGCGCTGTTCGGCATGAGGACCGAAACCGCCGGCTACAATACGCAGATCAGTGAGCCGGCCATCATGTTGCCTGCACGAAACAGCCATAACTACGGTGGCGACATCACAGGCTGTACGGCTGGAGTGCCGGCTGACTGCCAGCATGTTTTCCGGACAGGGTACTATTACTTTCAGCACCAGCCCCTTCGGCTGAACCAGCCAGGCTTCCAGTGGTACAGTTTCGATAACTTCGGAGGAACTCGCAATCTGCAAACTGGTGCCCATGGCCAAAAACAGCGGAGTTAGACTGGCACAGCTGCGGTTATCGGCAAGATTGCCGCCTACTGTGGCCCGGTTGCGCACATTGCGGTTGGACATACTGCCGGCGGCGGCACGCAGAGCCGCAAAAACCTGGTCACTGTCCAGAATGTCCTGAAAGCTGGATCCGGCACCGATTACCAGATTTCCGTTTTCACGAGCTACCGCGGCCGGCACGATCAGTTTCAGATCGATCAGCCGCTCAGGGACATCCGCCATAGTGCGATTTCCCGGTACCGAGGGAGATTCAGTGCACAACAGACTGCTGCCGCCGGCCAGCCAGGCCGATGCAGCAGTCTGCAGCTTAAAAGCTTCTGCCAGAGTAGCGGGGCGATAATATTCCTTTACCATCCGGCTTTGATTCCTTTCTTTTCGAGCAGACGACGCGCGCAGCGATTAGCCTCCTGGCGTATCATCTCCTCGTCGGCGCCGGTTAAGCGCCGGTCTTTTACCACAATGTTACCGTTCACGATCAGGTGATCGACCCCATGGTTGTATCCGGAAAAAAGCAGGGCAGCGGCCGGATCGGACAGAGCCCCGGCGTATTCCATCTGCATAACGTCAAACAGTGCCAGGTCGGCCAAAGCGCCTTCTTCCATGCGTCCGGTCTGTTCATAACCGAGTATGCGCGCGCCGCCTTCGGTGGCCAGCCCCAGCACCTCGCGGGCGGTTATACCAGCCGAGCCGTAACGAACCCGCTGCAGCAGAAGAGCCTGGCGGGCTTCACCAAGCATATCCGATGAATCGTTAGAGGCTGAGCCGTCAACCGCCAGACCTACCGCGATGCCCTTGTCCAGCATTTCGCGCACCCGGCAAATACCGCTGCCCAGCCGCATATTGGAGGAAGGACAATGAGCCACGCCGGTACCGGTGCGGGCCAGTACTTCCAGCTCGTCGTCGTTAAAATGTATGCCGTGGGCATACCAGACATCCGGGCCGGTAAAACCGCAGTCTTCCATTACTTTAAGTGGACGGCGCTGGTACATTTCCACGCAGAACTTGTCTTCGTCGATCGTTTCGGCCAGGTGGGTATGCAGCCGGGCACCGTAGCGCCGGGCCAGGTCGGCGGCGTCGCGCATCGACTTCTCGCTGACCGAAAAAGGCGAACAGGGCGCCAGCGCCAGCTTGCGCATGGCATCCGGAGACTTGTCGTGATACTTCTGTAACGCCGCTTCGCTTTCGGCAAGAATAGTATCTTCGTCCTGCACCACGGTATCGGGAGGCAGGCCGCCGTCTTTTTTTGAACGGGACATGGAGCCGCGGGTCGGCGCAAAACGCAGTCCGATCTGGCTGGCCGCACTGAACTGTAAGCCCGGCAGATCTTCTTTAAAGCCCTGCGGATACAGATAATGATGGTCGGTAGTCAGCGTGCAGCCGGTTTTTGCCAACTCCGCCATAGCCAGCATACTGGACCAGTACACGGCTTCTTCGTCGACATGCCGCCAGACATCGTACAGATACACCAGCCAGTTGAACAACTTGGCATCCTGTACTGCCGGTATGTTCCGGGTAAGCGTCTGATAAAAGTGATGATGTGTATTGACCAGGCCGGGCATCACTACATGTCTTGACGCGTCGATGACCACACAGCCGGCCGGTCGCTGGATACCGGCGGCGATTTTTTTTATGCGCTTGCCGTCGATCAGTATATCCACTCCCGAAAGATCATCCGACGCCGAGCCGGCAGCATTGCCGGCTCCATAACGCGGACGTACTACGCGGAAGCAGTTCTTCAGCAATATCACCTGAGTACCTCCGCGTTGAACTCCCTGATCATGGTGTCGATAGTATCGGCCTGGGCATGCAACCCTTCCCAGTAATCATGGTAGTTGTCCCACTGGTCACGCAACTCTTCCAGGTTTTTACCCAGTTGTTCGATCCAGGTAAAATACTTGAGGTTATGTACGCGGCGGCGGTCGGTATGGGTCATGTCCAGCACATAGTCAACCGACAGGTTTTTAAGCATGTCCAGATCGCGGTCGGCGTCACGCTGGGTGTAAGGTCCGCGCTCTTTGGCCAGATCCAGTAAACGTGAGCCATACAAAGCCAGCGAATCGGTAAACACGGTCAGGGCTACGTCTTCTTCGTTCAGCTCGTAATATTTGGCAGCCTTGATGGTGGCTACCAGGTTGCCAATACCGGAGATGCCCATTAAATCAAGGCGATTGAGCACATCCTGGCTGACACCGGCTTCGGCGAGGGCCTTGTGGCCGGCCGGTTCGTTAAAGAGGCGCAGCAGCCGGATGGTAATCTCGTCATCCACGCCGACAGCAACGTCGGTATCGCGCAGATTATGAATCCACGGGATATGTTTGTCGCCGATGCCCTCGATGCGATGACCGCCATAACCGTTTTCCAGAATGGTCGGACACTGCAGAGCCTCGCCTACACCGACGCGGGTACCGGGGTGCATGGTTTTCAGATAGGTACCGGCGCCGAGCGTTCCGGCCGAACCGGAACTGTACATGGTAAGCGCAAGGTGGCTGTTCTTGGCCGCCATTTTCTTGTACACATCATCCATGGCCGGGCCGGTTACGCTGTAATGCCACAGATGGTTTGGCAACTGGTCGAACTGGTTGAATATCACGGCATCGGGACGGGTCTTTTCGATTTCGATACACTTGTCGAATATTTCTTTAACATTGGACTCACAACCCGGAGTGGCAATTACCTCTTCAGCCATGGTTTTAAGCCATTCGAAACGCTCGCGGCTCATTTCTGCGGGCAGAATGGCAACTGAAGGACAGGACAGCAGGCGGGAAATATAAGCGCCGCCGCGGCAGTAGTTGCCGGTACTCGGCCAGACAGCCTTCTTGGTACTCGGATCAAAGCGGCCGGTAACCAATTCGGACACCAGACAAGAATAGGCCGCTCCTACTTTATGCGCGCCGGTCGGGAACCACTTTCCTACGATTCCGGCAATCCGGGCTTTAGTGTTGGTTATTTCTTTCGGCAGTTCAAAATAATTTACATCACCGAAAAGACCGCCCTTTTCGGCAGCTTCGTTTTTCCAGGTTACACGAAACAGGTTTCGGCTGTGTACATCCCACAGGCCTATGCCTTTCAGCTCGTCTTTTATCGACTGGGGTATCTTGGACGGGTCACGCATCTGCTCATAGGTCGGGAGAAGAATGCCTTTTTCCTTGCAGCGCTGGATGTTTTTCTTGCGTCCGGCTTCGTTGATTTCCAGATTGATCATCATATACTCCTTCGTGGCATTTATCGACCCGCCAGGCGGATCGCAGCCTGCAAAGCAGGCTCTCCGGCAGTAGCGCGGCTGATGCGCGCACTGTCACCCGAGGCGCAATGTTTCCCTAACACAGAAACAGACGCCTTAAAAATGCCGAACCCTATGGCGATCCGGTACTTGTCTTTGTCAGAATGCGCTCATTCTTCGAGCGCCAGCCCCTTTAACGCTCCGGCCACATCTTTAAGCCCGGAACCGGTAAGCATAACCACCACCCGGGCATCGTGCGGCAGCAGCTCCTTTACCTTGCAGAAAGCCGCCCAGGCCGCGCTGGAACTCGGCTCGGCAAACAGGCCGGACCGCGAAGCCAGCTCACGCTGGGCCAGTAAAATTTCGCGGTCGGAAACTACCGCGGCTCTTCCCCCGTATTTTTGCAGCTTCTTAAGCACATAGCTGCCGTTACTGGGCACGTCCACCGAGATTGAGTCGGCTAAAGTATTGCTGGCAACTACATCCTTAAAGTGTCCGCTCTCCAGCGCTCTGGCAATAGCGCTGCTGCCTTCGGCCTGACAGGCCCAGATTACCGGCATTTTGGCTATACGGCCAAGTTTGACCAGGTCCTCAAAGCCCTTATACACGCCGGCAATGATGACGCCGTCCCCTACCGGTACAAATACATGATCCGGGGCGATAAACTCGGCAGCCGGGCTGTCTGCGGCGGAGGCGGAGGCAGCAGCTGAATGGCTGGATTGGACACCGTGGTGCTGCACAGCCCAGGCCAGATCGCGCACCATTTCAAAAGCCACCGTTTTTTTACCTTCGATCGTAAGCGGATTATAGGCGGTGTTGCGCGACAATACGCCGGTAGCCGCGCTGAATGCCAGCGATTCCTCCAGCGCAGTGTCGTAGGTGCCGTCCACTTCTTTCAGCTTGGCACCGTACTGCAGCACCTGCACGCGTTTTGCCTGCGGCGCGGCTTTAGGCAGAAATACGGTGATATCCAACCCGGCAGCCGCCCCGATGCAGGCCATACTGGAAGCGGCGTTGCCGGTACTGGCCAATGCAATTTCTTTGATGCCGTGCTGCCGCGCGAAAGCCGCCACCAGCCAGGAAGCTCTGTCCTTAAAAGATCCGCTCGGTTCGCAGCTGTCATCCTTTAGATACAGATTGGCAAAACCGCTTTCCGTCCGCAGGCGTTCCGGCTCCCACAAAGGAGTGTGTCCTACCGGCAGCTCCGGAAAATAATTCCCTGGAACCGGCAGCGGTATTTCGTCAGCGTCGCCGCTAAACTCTCCCTCCCAGACACATTCCAGCACCCCGGTCAGCGGCCGTGCGGCCGCCTCTACCTGGGTTTTGCGGCCAAGCCTTTCAGCGCAGGCCGGGCACAGATACAAACCCGGCTTCAGCGGATAGCGCGCCTTGCAGTCACTGCATTCATAGAACCATTGCATCGGTTTCATAACCTTACTTTCCTATAACTTTTCCATCAAGAACATAGGGGAGTGCGGCGTAGAAAGCGGCAGCTTTCCAGAGGTCGTCTACCCGGGTAATTTCGTTGGGAGCATGAGCCTGGTTCTCGTCGCCGGGACCAAAGCCGATACTTGGAATGCCATGCTCGCCGGCTACGGCTACTGCATTGGTGGAGAAGGTCCATTTGTCCACAACCGGAGCAGCACCAAAGACTGCCTGATGTGCTTCTACGCCGGCTTTTACCAAAGGATGGTCGGCCGGGAATTTCCAGGTCGGGAAATAGAGTTCCTGGCCGAAATCCATGCCGGTCCAGCTGGGAATGTTGTAACTGGGCATAACCACCTCGGCATCCGGCACACCGGCAGCGGCACAGGCTTCTTTAACCTGATTAATGGCAATATCCTTGGTCTCGCCCCAGGTAAGGCGGCGGTCCAGGTACAACATGGCCTGATCGGGGACGGCACACTGCGAAGGACCATGCACATCGATCTTTGACACAACCACACTGCCCTTACCCAGGAAGTTATCTTCATCCGGTTTCAGGGCGTCATTCAGGGCTTCCATAGCCAGAGCCGCACGGGCAGCCTTGTAGGCGGCCGACACACCGCGCTCGGGAGCCGAACCATGGCAGGAAACACCCTTGATGTGTACTTCCATCTCCATACGGCCGCGATGCCCACGGTACAAGCGCAGACTGGTCGGCTCGGTGGACACAAACAGATCCGGAATAAATTTTTCTTCATGTATCAGATATTTCCAGCAGAGACCGTCACAGTCTTCTTCGATGATGGTAAAAGCGAACCAGATGCTGTAGTCGCCATTGTAGCCAAGCTCTTTGAGTATGCGGCCGGCAGTGATCATCGAGGCAGCACCGCCAGTCTGGTCGCTGGTACCGCGACCGTGCACCAGTCCGTTTTCGATATCGCCGGAGAAGGGATCTTTTTTCCACTGGCTTTTATCGCCAATACCGACAGTATCAATATGAGCGTCAATTACCAGCTTTTTAGGTCCATTGCCCACGCGAGCCAGCAGATTGCCCAGTCCGTCGATGCGTACTTCGTCAAAACCGGCCTTCTCGCACATTTCCTTAAGGAAGAGAATGCGATCCTTTTCTTTGTTGCTCATGGCCGGTACTTTAATGATGTCTGAAAGATTTTTGGCTGTCCAGTCTTTCAGGGCTTCGGCCCTGGCCTTGATTTCGTTTCCGTTGCTGATGTTCATTTGATTTCCTCCATGTGTTTCCATAAACGTAAAGTCTGCTCACGTCCGCGGGCCATAATACTGCCAGCGTCGAATTGAGCCTGTCTGTCTTTAATAGCGAAGCGGCCGCCAACCATAACCGATCGCACCATGCGGCTGTTCATGCCGAAGGCCGCATGACCGGCCACGTTGGCGTCAAGCAGCGGAGTCGGCGGGTCATAATCCCAGAAGCAAAGATCGGCTGCGTAACCCGGCTCAATGCGTCCGAATTTCATGCCGTCAAAATAACGCTCCAGTAAAAGATTCCCTTTTTGCATGTAGCCGAGAAAGGCATCCATCCATAAGGGACCGCCGGCATCGCGGTGCTTGAAGAAGGCCCAATTAGCCGAAGCCATCATGTCCGACCCGATGCCGTCGGTACCGAGCACAACATTTTTGTAACTCGGCAGCTGATGATTGTACCCGACATTGTTGTTCATGTTGGACTGGGCGTTATGAGCCAGAAAACAGTCGCGCTCGTTCATAAGCGCAATCTCGTCTTCGGTCAGATACAAGCCGTGGGCGAGAATGGTCTTGCTTCCGAGCAGACCGGCCTTGTCGAGGCGGGCTACGATATCAGCCTGATGATTATGGCGGCTGTCCACCGCGTCAAATTTGTCCTCTGCCACGTGAATATGCAAACCACGTCCGGTTTCGGCACAGACCGAGGCCAAGTCGGCCAGTGTGTCGTCCTCCAGAGTAAAAGGCGCATGAGCCCCCACTGCAGCCTCCACCATCACCGGCCGCCCCGCCTTGCGCCCGGCATCGACCGCTTTGGCAAAACGGCGGTTCTCCGCAACCCCGGCCCTTGCACCGGCTTTACCGTTGCGGTCGGTTGTTTCATAGCACAACAGCCCGCGCAGACCGGTAGTATCAAAACCTTCCTTCAACACATCCAGTGAACCTTCTATAAAAGAAGGACTGGCATGATGATCCACCACCGAAGTAACACCGGAAAACAAAGCCTCCGCAGCGGCACTGAGCCCGCTGGCCCGTACAATTTCTTCATCCAGCGCGCGATCCAAGCGCCACCACATATGGTCCAGCTGCTGGGCAAAATCCTTGCTGGGTTTAATGGCTACATTAAGCCCTCGGGCCAGCATGCTGTAGAAGTGATTGTGCGAACAGACCAGACCGGGGCTTACGTAGCCGCCAGGAGCATGGCGTTCGGCTTCCGGCCAATTTTTGCCGGCATCTCTGCCCACAGCCTTAATCAAGCCACTATCAATTACAATGTCCACAGGCTCGGAGACCGAACCGGGAGAAAAATGCAATAGCGGTACTTTTTCTATAACAATCATGCATATTCCTCCTGCAGCAGATATTTATGGTTCCGGTATATCTCGCCGGCCAGTGCCAGCAGC
>JAHIWF010000130.1 GCA_018815555.1 Spirochaetota bacterium
CAAGGAAAGCGGTAATTATTCAATTCTGGATGTAATCGCGCCGTATGCCGACCAGCAGGAAGGATTGCCAGTCAAAAACGGCAGTATTATGGAGCATCTGCACACAGCACTGCGGCGTGTTCAGGAACAGGCCTATGACGGGATGCCCTTGATGCTTATGGCCGACTGGAATGATGATCTTTCTGATTACCAGCAACATATATCCGTTCTTTGTGCGATGCAAAAGCACAAGGCATTGCTGGATATGGCCGAGTTGCACGAGCACATGCAAGGCAGCACTAAGAATCAGGAAAATTGGCAGCGACAAGCTGCTGTCTGGCGCGCACAGGCAGCAATACTTCAGGATAAAATTGAACGTAAAGCCAGCCAGGGTGATGGAAGCTATATCCGTGCACTCGCAACCCAAAGAGGCGAAATCGATCTGGGCAGCCTGCAAACTGATGCTAATACTTTCTTTGAGCCGCTGGCCTGGGCTGCCTACTCCGGTGTTGCCGACGCGGAACGCTTTTCCCAGATTAAAAGATGCTGTGAAGAAAAACTATACGACCAGTTTGGCATTGCCATCTGCCGGGGCGACCGCAGCCTTGCTGAACGCCGCATTCCGGATGATTATTCGGCATGGAAGCGCTCCGCACCCGGGAAGAAGGAAAATGGCGGCGAATTCAGGCATCTCGAATCTTGGTATATAGCCAGCCTGTGCCGTTTCGGCTACGGCCGCGAAGCCTGGGATTTATTTGAAAAGACCTTGCCGGCACGCTGCTCTGCGGCTGACAGCTGGCGCTATGCTGCAGAACCTTTTGTTTTCCCCGAATATGTATCCGGACCGGACAGTTATGAACATGGCCGAGCCGGCCATACCTGGCTGACCGGCACAGCACCTACCCGTCTGGGTGTTTTGCTTGACTGGATCTTGGGGCTGCGCCGCAACTACGACGGGCTGGAAATACAGCCTTGCGTGCATCCGGACTGGAGCGAATGGCAGCTAACCCGACAATGGCGCGGTCGCAGCCTGAAGTTCAGTTTTTTTAAAAGCAAGGGAATATGCAGCGGACAGATATCATTACGCATTAACGGCAGCTCCGTAGATGGCAACCTTCTTACAGAGACCAACTGCAGCGCCATTGAGAATACTATCGAGGTACGAATATCATGATCTATCTGGAGCGAAAAGACCGCAGACAATTCCTGCTTGATATGAGCCAATCAGATGAAGCGTACTCAGCCGCCTCGAATCCGATACAGCTCAAGCTGCTTATGGAAAGCTCATGGTGGGGCGATTATCCACATCCAGTAGCAGTCGATGCTGCGTTGGCACTGCAGCAGCTGCTGCAGTCAGCCGAGCCGAATGCGGAAGCTGTAAACCAGGCTCTTTCCAGTGCCCGAATTTCCTTTATGGGCACTGACGGCATGCGCGGGCAGGTTTGTTCAGTCACGCAAGCAGACAAAATGGCCTCCCTCCGAAAGTACCTTCGACAACAGAGTCTGAGCCCGCTGTTGCTGCAACTTGCCTGCCAGGCTTTTTGCACCATGATCGGCGAAGCGACTTTCGGCACTGCCGACCTGGACGGCACTGCCCGGCGCATCATAATCGGCAATGATGGTCGTGACCAAGCCAACAAGTGGCAATTATTACAGGCTGTGCTGGATGGGTGCTCTCTGGCTGGCTTCAGCGCTGAAGACAACGGGATCATACCTACCCCCTATGTTCCCTGGCTTATGCTGAGATCCGGCTGCAGCTGTGGCGCAATGCTTACGGCCAGCCATAATCCGTCAGCACAGAATGGCATAAAATTTTTTTACAAGGCAAAGAAATTGTTGCCCGAAGGCCTTATAGGCGACTTTAGCCTGAGTGCCTGGATGATAGCTCTGGCCTTGGAAACCGATCCCGCAGAAAGACCGGCTCTAGTGCAAACTGGAACGGAAAACCAAATAAGCGACAGCGCTGTACGCACAAAACTCGCAACTAGTATTGCACAATTGGCGGAACTGACTATAGCCAGCCTGCCGGCTGATCTAGCTCGTGTTCTGGCTGGTGAACGCTTTGTAGTAGACAGCGCCAATGGAGCATTTCACTGGCTGGCTGCTGCAGTCATGGACCGCCTGAATCTTGACTGGTACAGTGTAGATCTGGAACCGGACGGCAGCAATATTAATCTGCACTGCGGCGCAGCCGAACTCGAAGGCCGACGGGTACTGGAACTACCAGAGCCGCAAAATGATGAGACTCTGTCAGCTTTGCCCGGAATTGTCCGCGGCTTATTGGATACAGCAAAAACCGCCCAGGCCAGACGCAGCTGGGGAATGGCCCTGGATGGTGATGGCGACCGTGGCTTTCTCCTGACCTATCAGAACGCAGAAAAACAGATACACATATTGGACGGAGATACGCTGGGTTTTATCCTTGCCGCTGGCATGCAAAAAGAAACAAAAAAACAGAATGCACTGGTTACGCTGAGCGTAGAATCAGACCTTATGTGCGCACGCAACATGGAAGATGTCTTGGGCTTAAAGACAGTAATTCTGGGTGTTGGTGATAAATGGATAGCACATGCCGATTCCGAATCGCTGCTGCTCGGCCTAGAATCATCGGGGCATCTGGTTCTTCCGATAGACGTAGAAGACAGGTTCGGCGAAAAACAGCGACTACTGACCGGCAATGGGTTCCGGTCGCTGCTGCTGGCGGTATATGAACTCGTCCGGAGCAAAGCCGGAATCAAGTACATCACCATGCCCTACCAACGCGGCTTCAGCCAGACCCGTTATGTATACTTTATAGACAAACAGCTATTCCAGGCTGGCAGCTCGCTCTGGAAGGACAGTATTCAGTGGATGGCAGCGCAAACATTACCCGCCGGGCTCTGTGCCAAACTGGAAACCAAAGATGACAGCGGCCTGCTCTACTGGTCTTTGCACCGCGAAGGCAAGCAAGTGGCAGCTGTTTTTGCACGCAACTCGGGCACTGAGGACAAACATGCGGTCTATCTGCAATGCTTGCCTGAACTTAGCCAGAGCCTGTCCGCACTGGCTGAAACCCTATGGCTGCGTCACCGGGAGTACCTAAAGCAGGAGAACCGACTGGAAAACCAGATCGGTAATTGCCTGCTGTCATATCTTGAAAAAGTCGGGCGAATAAAAATCGAACAGGCCAGGGCAGCAGTAATCCTGAGCCAGCGTACAAAAGTCAGTAACAGCGATTTTGAATCAATAATACATGGCTTGCGCAAGGAAGGACTGGTACTCGGCAGCAGGGATGCCTGGCTGCAGCTTTCGCCCATAGCGGCCACGATTAGCAAAAAAGGAAAACTGCAGTGAATACATATGGATATTTTGATTCTGATAATGCCTTTATAATAACTGAGCCTAGAACACCGGAACCATGGCTGCACTACCTTTTGCGACCGGGCCAGAAAGGCACCGAGACATTTGCCAGCGGCGTTAGCTATGCCGGCGGTGGATTTGACGTGCGCGGAACACATGAAAACACCTTTGTCGATACGAAATTGCATATGAATGATGCCGACGACAAAGGCCGTTACCTCTATATTCATGATCAGAACAGCGGTGAACTCTGGTCAAACTTTTGGCAGCCAATCCGCCATCCACGCCAACAGTATAGAGCCAAACTGGGTTTCGGCTACCTGGAAGCTCGTGCCTCGCTCGATTCGGTAAGCGTAATTACCACGATGTTCGTACCAAGTTGTTTTGACGGCTGGATACAGGACATTACAATACGCAACGAAAGCCCGGAACCGCGGCAGCTGATAATATATCCTTATCTGCCCTTGCATATGGGCGATGCACTCACCCGCCTGCTGGCAGGCGACAACGATGCCATGTTCGGTGGTGTTGCCTGGGATGAAAAACTGCGGTCGGTAGTAGCACGCCGGCATCACGGAATCGCTGTGAACGACAACCCGGATCAGATTCAGGGCTTCCTGGGCAATGTAGTACTATTCCATTCTACCCTGAATACCGGCAGCAATCAGGTGGAATACACCAGCAATGATGAAAACTTCCTTGGCAACCGCTTTTGTAATTTAGGGTATCCGGGAGCAATCAGGCAGGACCGCCTGTGCTCGACTGACACCGACCATTTACGTAATGCCTGTGTGGCTTTCCGCCATGCAATACAACTAGAGAGTGGTCAAAGCCTGAACTTTGCGTTGGTAATGGCCGCCGGTTCCACTCACGATTATTACCACAACGACGCAAAAGAACTAAAGAAAATCCTGCGCTCTGTACAGAAGCCGGAACAACGATCGGCCATGCTGCACGGGGTTCAGTCATGGTGGAAACAGCACATGCATTTGCTGCAGGTCGAAACACCAGATGTGCAGATAAACCAGGCCTTCCCCTGGCTGCAATATCAATGCCAGACCGTATATATTCTTAATAGAATGAAATCGCGCTACCACACCGGCTATGAATACGGCTGGGGTTTTCGCGATATCCTGCAGGATCTTCTCTATCTATTGCCCTATGACGACAAAGCTGTCCGTGAAGCATTGAGCTTTGTCGCGACCCAGATGTTCAGTAACGGCCGCTGCTTTCATAACTTTTTTATAAACCAGGCCGGCAACGACAGTATCGAAGCCTCCGACGATCCGCTGTGGTTCTGCTCGGCAGTAATCCGTTACATAAAAGAAAGCGCTGACTTCAGCTTTCTGGAGCACCAGGCAGCCTGGGCCGACGCTAAGCACGATCAGCAGAGTGCAAGCATCCTTGAACACTGCATAGCCGGCCTGGAACGTGTCTGGCAAAGCCGCTCCGAACGGGGGCTGCCCTGGATGAAAAGCTGCGACTGGAATGACGACCTGAACGAAGCTGCAGCGTCGGCAGATTGGCAACAAGGCTATGAATCAGTAATGGTAGCCCAACAACTCTATGGCTGTCTGCTGGAATTCGCTGGCTTGCTAGAAGCGTATAAGCAAAACAGAGCACAGGCATCAGAATATCGCGGGCGGGCAGCAGAGTTGCGGATGGCAATTCTACAATATTGCCTGGACAAAGAAGGCTACTATCTGAGAGCCTTAGCGCCTTCCGGCAGAAAACTGGAAAATCTTGGATCGAGCGGCAGCAGCGAAGGCAGCATCTTCCTGGAACCACAGATATTCGCCCTGCTCTCAGGACTCTGCGCTACACTGCCGCCTAGCGCCGATGGCGGGATAGATACAGTACTGAATGCAGTACAAGCCAAACTGGATACCGAATACGGAGCCATGCTATGTTATCCTCTGTTCACAAAACTGTCCAAGCAGCGGCAGCTGCCTGAGCGTAGCTGGAATATCGAGAAGGAACCGCCGGGAATGAAAGAAAATGGCGGAATATTCATGCACTTAAACGCCTGGCTGGTGCAAGCTTACTGCCTGGCCGGGCGTGGCCGCGATGCTGTGGAACTTTTCCAGAAAACCTTGCCAAGCCGGCTGGCAGAAGATGCCGAGCGCTATCGAGCCGAACCTTTTGTATATGCCGAATACCTTCATGGCCGCGGCGCCGCGCATCACGGCCGTGGTGGGCATACCTGGCTTACCGGGACTGCGCCTACCATGCATGCAGCCTTTACCGAATGCATACTTGGCCTGCAGGCTGATTATACTGGCCTACGCTTTAATCCCTGCATAAGTCCGGATTGGAAACAGTTTCGGGTTACAAGGAAGTTCCGTGGTAATACGTATATTATTTTCTGCGTAAACCCCGAAGGACTGCAGCAGGGGCTGCTTTCGGTTACAGTTGACGGGAAGAG
>JAHIWF010000131.1 GCA_018815555.1 Spirochaetota bacterium
ATCGCGGTTACCCATGATCGCTACTTCCTGGACAATGTGGCCGGCTGGATTCTGGAACTGGACCGCGGCGAGGGCATTCCGTGGAAGGGTAATTACTCCAGCTGGCTGGACCAAAAGCAGCAACAGCTGCGGCTGGAAGAAAAGGGCGACAGCGCCCGGGCCAAAACCCTGGAGCGCGAGCTGGAATGGGTGCGCATGAGCGCCAAGGGCCGCCATGCCAAGAGCAAGGCGCGCATTACCCAGTACGAAAAACTCTTGGCCGACGGTCAGCGCGAAAAGGTAAAGGACACCAAGCTGGTTATCCCGCCCGGACCGCGCCTGGGTTCGGTGGTTATCGAAGCCAAGAAAATCAGCAAGGCCTTCGGCGACAATCTGCTGTTCAAGGACCTGGATTTTGTAGTGCCGCCGGGAGCGGTGGTAGGCATAGTCGGGCCGAACGGCGCCGGTAAAACTACTTTGTTCAAACTGATTACTAATATGGAAAAACTGGACTCAGGCGAGCTGCGCCTGGGCGATACGGTAAAACTGGCCTATGCTGACCAGATGCGTGCCGGCCTGGATCCGGATAAAACCGTGTGGGAGCAGCTGTCCGACGGCTTGGATATAATTAAACTGGGCGGCACCAAAGAAGTAAACAGCCGGGCGTACTGCTCGTGGTTCAACTTCTCCGGTGGTGACCAGCAGAAGAAAGTCGGTGTTCTGTCCGGCGGCGAGCGCAACCGGCTGAATCTGGCCATCATGCTTAAGGAAGGCAGTAACGTTATGCTGCTGGACGAGCCGACCAATGACCTGGACGTTAACACGCTGCGTGCGCTGGAAGAAGCACTGGATGAGTTTGCCGGCTGTGCGCTGGTGGTCAGCCACGACCGCTGGTTCCTGGACCGGGTATGCACCCACTTGCTGGCCTTCGAGGACGACGGGGTAATCTGGTACGACGGCAACTGGAGCGAGTACGCCGAATACCGCCGCGAAAAGCTGGGAGCGGAGGCTGACCGGCCGCACCGCTACGTGCACCGCAAACTGGAACGCTGACAAACTGCAAAAATCTGATAACGGCCGGAAGCTTCTGCTTCCGGCTTTTTTATAAAAAGTACAGTTCGTCTCGGGCCACAGCCACGCCACCCATCCGAGCAGCACGACGCCAGCGGCCGGCGGCCGGGCGGTAAACTGGTCAGCGTGACTAGTTTACCGTTCGGCCGAGCATCTTCCTTGATTGTTTCAAGACTATTTTATTACTCCAAATCCTACTTTTACGCTGCATACTAATCCTTGCTCATGAGATGTTGTTTTTTATTATTTCAGAAAGTATAATAGCGGCATGGCTGTTAATCTAGGGCAAATAAATAATGATGAATTACAGGTTTTAATAAAATCATCTACTGATAAAAAAAAGAAAATGGAATATGCCCATGAGCTTGCCGAAAGAATTTGGCAAAGTGATACAAGCCAAGCATTAGTACTATTTAGAGATAGTATGCTAATTGCTCAGGATTTAAGAGAAGATGAAAGAGAATTTACCTTTCTACATGGTCAGGCTAAGTGTCTGTTGTTACTTTCACAGTATGAGGATGCGCTAAATTTATATCTACGCTGTTTGCCCTATTATGAACGCATTCAAAACTGGAAAAAACGGGAAGAAGCATTAAATGGCATTGGTACAGTGTATTATGAGGTTGGAGTATACGATCGTGCCCTTGAGTACTACAAACGCAGCCTTGAAGTAGCGGTACGAGAGGGGAATTTGCTTGGACAGGCTCGTACAAGTAATAATCTTGGCTTAATCTTTATACAATTGGAATGTTTTGCCGAAGCAAAATCCTTTTTTATAAAATGTCTTAATAAGTGCGACGCTCTTGGTATGGAAGAAGGCAAGTTGTATCCCTTACAGAATTTAGTAGATGTATGCCTTCGCCTAGGTGAATATAAAGAAGCTGAATCATATATAACGATTGTATCAGAAAAAAATGCCTTTACGAAAAACCCAGTTATTGAATTGTCTATTATGTGTCAAAGAGCCGCTTTGCTTGAACATGTCGGAAAGGTTACTGATTCTTTTATTTTATATGAATCTGCTTTAAAAATCGCCGAAGGAACGGGAAATCGTTATAACGAATGTCGAGTAGCGATTCAATTTGGTGTTGCACTTTATCGATCAGACCGCAAGGATACAGCACTTGAATTGATTAAGCGGGCCGAAAAAATCGCAACTGAATTGAACTCAAATAAATTACTTGTTCAAATATTTACAGAATTGACCGAAATGTATGAATCGCTAGGAAAATTTGAGAATGCACTTTTATATCACAAGAAAGCGGTTGCAATAGACAAGTCTGCTTCAATATTTGAAGCAAAAAGAATAGTCCGTGGTCTTGATAAGGAAAGATTCCTTTCTGAATGGGATCTTTCTCCGCGTGAGTGTCAAATATTATCTTTGTTGTTGGACGGAAAAGCAACCAAGGATATTGCTACTGAATTATGCCTATCCTCACGAACTGTAGAAAATCACACGTACCGCATCTTTAAACGAATGCACGTGTCATCCCGTAATGAGGCCATCACCTTATTTTACGCTATGTAAGGTCGTAATCATTGAGTAGTAATACTCAATGAGAACTTTTTTATTTGGTGTTATCTTTTCTGGGAAAGCTGAGTACTTGCTTTCCCAGGAGGTTGAACACATGAAAAGAATGATCCGAATTTATGTAATTGCAATGACAGTCCTAATTTTTACTGGCTGTCCAAATCCAAGTTCAGGTGACGCTCTAGCTCCACCTGTTTCCCCACCCATGACTCCTCTCATAGAGCTAACTTTTCTAGGTGTAACACAGATAGGCGGAATATCTGAAAATGTTACAACAACAGGTTTGGAATTAAATTTTAGCGATGATCCAAGCACTTTAACGGCTGAACATATCACTGTTAACGGTGCCACTATTGGTAGTTTATCAGGTTCGGGTTTAATTAGAATATTGGAGCTTTCAGAAATAAGTGTTGCAAATGGTGAAATTTTAACAGTAACCATTGACAGCCCCTCCGCGTACTTAATAAGTGGATCTCCTAAAACAGTAGAGGTTTTTAAATGTCCCTCAGTTATTTCAATAGCAATGATACCGGGAGTGGTTGTTCCTGTTACGGGAGAAAGTCCAGTTACCTCCGGGATAGAAACTACTGAATATACAGGTACTATCGTATGGGATCCGGTAACTGATCCATTTGCCGCAAGGACTGAATATACCGCTCAAATAATTTTAACAGCTAAAGCAGGTTATAGTCTAAGTGGTATTGCCGAAAATTTTTTTACAGTGAGCCAGGCAAAAACAGTATCTAATTCAGCCGGATCTGGTGACGTTACGGCAGTTTTTCCTAAAACTTTACCTCCTGCGGGAGAAAATTGCCTATTCGAGCTTCCCGAGAATCTGAACTTTAATATGAGATTTGTTCCTGGTGGAGTTTTTCCGTATGGAACTACGAATAATACAATTCTCACAAATCTTGGAACTGATGTGAATTTAAACTCTTTGTTCTGGGTAGCTGAAACCGAAGTAACCTACGAATTATGGTATACAGTGCGTACATGGGCTCGGGCAAATGGATACAGCCTTGATGGTAATCCAGGTCGAGAAGGAAATGATGGAATAATAAGCGATGGCCTTGGTGCTGATCCTACTGCCGATAAAAACGAACCGGTAACTACAATAAACTGGCGTGAAGCTATGGTTTGGTGTAATGCTTTGACGGAATATTATAATGAAAATAACGGTACAAATGACGATTTTGAGTGTGTCTATTATTCGGATAGCTTGTTTGTTACACCGATTCGCAGCGCAAATAATTCCAGTACCGGTGTTTCTCCAATTGGAGGACAAGATAATCCATATATTAATTCTTCTGCAAAAGGATTTCGCTTGCCAGAAAGTAAAGAATGGGAGTATGCAGCTAAATATAAAGATGGAACGAATTGGATTGCTGGTACAGCTGCCAGTGGTGGTACTGGTATGTATACTGGTACTGCCACTACAGATTATGATAGTTATGATCCATACGCTTGGTATGGAAATAATACATATCCAAATGGGAATGCAACAAAGACCCAGTGTGTTGGTACTAAAATGGAGAATTCACTTGGAGTCTATGATATGAGCGGAAATGTATGGGAATGGTGCTATGACTGGCATCCAACTTATACTGGAACCAAGCGTGTTTTGCGTGGGGGTAGTTTTTATAATAGTGCTTACTATATTTATGTTGGTTATGAGAATAATGCACCAACCGATTATGAGGATTTTAATGTGGGATTTCGCTTTGCAAGAACGGAATAGGATTAAGACACCTCGAAAAACCCAATCAATTAATGATATAATAACGCCTTGAGTGTGCCAGTTCGGCGCTTGATATATAGCAGGGTGAGACACCCTGCCCGGTATAAGTCTAGCCAACAGCCGGTACTTAACCTTGGAGCCAAAGCCGTGAGGTGAGATTTAAGCGTAGGCAAAGGAGTGTGAGAGCCATAAGCCGAAAGGGTGAACGTGATTAAGCCTCGATACCATATAGATTGGGTGGTGATGTTTTTCATGTGACAGAAACCAGGAAGAAGCGCTCGTAATAGGCGAGAGCGCAGAAAACCCAACGGGGTCTGTGAACATGGCGAGTACACAAGGTAGATCAAGCGTACCTGGGAGAGCTGATGTCCTGTCCATTGGACTAAGAGGGGACGTAAAGGCGAAGAGTCAAGAAACCTGTATGGGGGCATCAGCAGTCGGACAGACTCATAGTAGCGATGAAACCGGTGAAAGTCGGTGGAGCGAAGGGGTCTGGGCACAAAACGTATTTTTTGTGGCTAACACCAAGAGCACCGGAGGTTCAGGAAAAGTGGAAAACAGCTATGGGGAATTGAGGAGGTTGTCGGAGAGCCACACGAAGATGCAGACGCTCATGCACTATGTAACAGTGAAAACCTGATGGCAAAACATTGGGTGCAGGTCAGCGGAAAGGCCGCAGGCATAGATGGAGTGACGAAGGAAAGCTATGACGTCGGAGTGAAAGAGTACGTGGATGCACTGCTTGGGCGTATGAAATCCTTCAGCTACTGACCGCAGGCGGTCAGTAGAATTTTGTTTATAGTAGGCTGAAATTACCGGAAAACACCAAGTGCTGTTCCCTGATTTCATCACGGGAAATTCCCGGAAAAAATCAGGGGCAGTTGAACACTGTTCCTAAATATCCAGAATCCCTGATCGAAGAACCAACTAAGACAGGGAGGATCAAGAGAGGTGCTCAACATGCCCCAGATCAACAGTATTAAACAAATGGCCCGTGGTTGGCAATCGGTAGCAGCAATAGCCCGTAGCGTAAAGGTTGACGTGAATACTGTCCGCAAATACTTAAAGCAGGTAAACTGGTCACGCCAACCAGTGCAGCGCTGCAAACCAGCGGCCGGGCGGCTTACAAACTCAGTTCAGATAAACCGGCAGACGCCAGCGGCCCAGTGCGTCCAAGGTTTTGGCTATAAGTGCAAAGGCGTCGGCGGTGTACAGATTCGGGCGATCTTCCGCGCTGTGCAGGTAGCGCCAGGTGTCCGGAATGCCCGGCACGCGCAGCGAAGCCCAGGGGGGCAGCGGCGCGGCTGTGTCGGCATCAAAAGAAAAGCCGGTAAGGCTCTCATATTCGGCTCGCGGCAATACGGTAAGCACTAAGGCTGTCTGGCCGGCGCATAAAAAACCCAGATCCTCGCCAAAGGGCACTCTGGCCCGCCGTACCGGCAGGCTGGAACCCAAGAGCCGCTGCAAACCGTCGGAAAGCTGTTTTACCTCCTCGGCAACCTGCTGTACTGCACTGGCAGAATGCTGGTGCAGATCCTCCTCCGTGGGGTTCAATTCTACTACCCGCGCACGCAGCGTCTCGGCAGCGCTGGAAAGCAGCAGGGTATCGCCCCGTCCGCAAACATCCAGGGAAAAAACCAGCGGTTTTTTGTAGCCCATGCCGGCAAAAGCCTGGCCCAGGACCCAGGACCCCTGTTCCTCCACTGCGGTACCGGACAGCTCTTCACGGTCGGTAAAGATAACCAGGGTGTTCACAGCCGGCCGGCCGGAAACCAGATAATTGAACAGCTGCAATATGGCCGCCGAATTATCCAGTGCGCCGGGAGTGCCGGCAACCCGGTCGTGGTGGGCGGTAAATATCTTCTGGCGGCAGGCTTCGTCGCGACGGTTTTGCTTGGGCCAGGCCAGCAGGAAGCGTCCGCCGGCCAGTTCCAGCAGCTGCGAACGTACTCCGGCCTGTTTTAGCTGCCGCTGTAGCAGCGCCGGCCGGTCCGCTCCCTCTACCAAAAAAGAGGGATACCAGTCAGGCAGGGACAGCTTATCGGCTAGCGGTCTTGCATCTTCCGACAGTTTGGGCTTCCTTTCCGCCTGCCCGGCAATAAACCGGCCGCGGCGGCCAAATTCTGGTCAATCTGAAATCTGCCAGTATTTATATAGTATACCATGACTGGCTGTACCCGGCTTGTTGATAAATATGCAATTAGTCTTTTATTCCCGGCATATTCGTACTAGAATTAACATACACAGGTGGTTCAAGCCACTACAGAGGAGTACGCATGCATCAGATCAATGTTACCTTTTCATCGGGCAAAACCGAATCGTATCCTTACGGAACCAAAATATCGGCGGTGGTTTCCGGGTTTGGCGCCCTGCGAGCCCCGCTTGCGGCTGTGCTATTGAACAACGAGCTGGTATCACTGGATGCGGCCCTTATGACTAATTGCACTATTTCGCCCATACTTATCGATTCGCGCGAAGGGGCGGCCATTTACCGTCATTCTTTATGCTATCTGGCCGCTATTGCCAATCGACAGCTGTTCCCGGAGCGTAATCTTCTGGTAGGCCAGACTATCGGCTACAGTTTTTACCATTATTTCGAGGATGGGCCGGCCAAACCGGAAGAAATAGCCGCTTTAAGCAAAAAAATGCATGAGCTGGTTAAGGATGACATTCCCATAACCCGCCAGTGGTGGAGCTATGAAGACGCGGTGGCTTATTTTGAGAGCAAGCAGCAAACCGACACGCTGTTGCTGCTGGAGCTTACCAATGAATCCAAAATAGCCCTCAATGAATGCGCCGGCTTCCGTGATCTGCACAACAGTCCGCTGGTGCCGTCTACCGGCGTACTGAAGGTTTTTGAGCTGATGGCTTACGACCAGGGCTTTCTGCTGCGCTATCCCAAGAAAGAAAAACTGGACGAGCTTGGCGAATTCCGCGACGACCCGATGCTGTACAAGATTACCGATGACGCCCGTAAACGCTCTTTTATTCTTGGTGTCAGTTCTGTCGGTGCTCTAAACCGCCTGAACACTGCCAAAAAAATGCGTGAGTATATTCAGGTTTCGGAAACACTCATGAACAAACGGGTGGCGGAAATTGCCGACCAGGTGGCCGAAAGGGCCGACACGCTGAAGATGGTGCTGATAGCCGGTCCGTCCAGTTCGGGTAAAACAACAACCTCAAAAAAACTGGCCATACAGCTGAAGGTGCTGGGTTTTAATCCGGTAATAATCGGACTGGATGACTACTTTATCAACCGCGACAGCACGCCGGTTGATGAAAACGGCGAACTGGATTTTGAATGCCTGGAAGCGCTGGATGTGCCCTATCTGAACGAGCAACTGCTACAGCTGTTTGCCGGCGAAGAGGTGGAATTGCCCATCTATGACTTTAAGGCCGGAGCCAGGCGGGTTTCCGGACGGCGCATACGCATGGAAGAACGTGATATTTTAGTAATGGAGGGAATACACGGCCTTAACGAGCGGCTGACGCCCAAGGTGCCGGTGGAGCAGAAAATGCGCATCTATGTTTCAGCGCTCACCCAGATAAACATGGACGGGCACAACCGCATCTCCACCACCGACAACCGGCTCTTGCGCCGCATGGTACGCGACAACCAGTTCCGCGGTCACGGAGCTCTGCAGACCATAAAAATGTGGCCAAGCGTGCAGCGCGGCGAACGCCTGCATATCTTCCCTTTCCAGAATTCGGCCGATGCCGCGCTTAATTCGGCACTGGACTATGAGCTGGGGGTGCTGAAGATTTATGCCGAGCCGATACTGCGCACTATCAAGCCGATGCAGCCGGAATACGCCGAAGCCAAACGGCTGCTAAATTTTCTGGCCTACTTCGCCCCGATTCCGGCCCAGTTTGTGCCCAACGACAGCATAGTACGCGAATTTATAGGCGAAAGTTCGTTTAAATATTGACCCATTAGGCAGCCGGCTGCTTGGCCGGCTGTCCATCAATTGCAGGCGGCCAACTGGCCGCCACGAGGTTTAGTCCCAGGAGTTATCTTTTTTTACTAGGTAAAATATCAGATAGGTAATTGCGATGAAAAACGAGAAAGCCAGCGAAAACAAGACGGCCGAGGGTTGCGCCAGGGTTGCCAGCAAGGCTTGCCCGGCGCTAATGGGATGGGCTATCAGATCCCATGAATTAAAGCGTGAAAAACGCCCCATGTGAATGCCGAAACCGGAAAGCAGCACCGGCGGTATCATCAACAGCGAACCGGCCAGACGGCCGAAGAGCCGGCGCATAATACCGTGCATCAGGTACATCGATATCAGCCCCATATAGTGGCCAACAAACGCGAAAGCCGCGTTCATAACAATATCGAACCACAATAGATCCAGTTGCGACATCCAGGCGGCTGAAATGGAACCCAGGTTGGATTTGCGGATTACATGAATAAAATCGGTAAAAATATAAGGCGCATTCGGATAAAACAAGAGCCACAGAAAAAATGCGCTTAGTCCAAAAATCAGGGCAGTCTGGCGTTTGGAAAAACGCTCAATCAGGGTATGCGCGCCGGTGGCTATAGCCACCGGCACTGCGGCCAGTACCAGGTTCCACAGTAAATAACCCTGGGAAAAACGCCGGGCCAGGGCATAGCGCAGCAATACCAGAAACAGCAACGAGAGAAAAGACAGCGTTATTACCAGGAGCAAGCGGGCATGCCCGGCAAAAAATTTGCGCATTGTTTGTTCCTGTCGGACTCGGCCTTTTTTACAGGTCGAGTGATTTTTCGCTTATTACAGACTGGGCATGAGCCATAAAGTCGGCCACCGGCATGATCTCCAGCTGCCGCCCGTCACGCAGCCGCGGTGCTACGGTTTTATTGTCGCGCTCGTTGGCACCGACTACCAGCATGTACGGTATTTTCTGCGCCTGGGCCAGACGGATTTTAGCATTCATGCGCTCGTCGGAAAGCATCATGCGCACGCGCAAACCGGCGGCGCGCAGCTGCTGCCCTACCTCTTTGGCATAGTCGATAAAGTCGGTGCCTACCGGAATAACCGCTACCTGCTCGGGAGCCAGCCAGACCGGGAAGGCTCCGGCTGTGTGCTCGATGTACACGCCAAAGAAACGCTCGATGGAACCGAGCAGTGCCCGGTGCACCATGTAAGGGCGCTTTTTCTGGCCATCGCTGTCTACATAGGTCATGTCGAAGCGTTCCGGTTCGTTAAAGTCGAACTGGATGGTGGTCATCTGCCATTCGCGGCCGATGGCGTCTTTTACCTTAAGGTCGATCTTGGGACCGTAGAACGCGCCGCCGCCTTCGTCGATTTCGTAGGGCAGGCCTTCTTTGTCGACGGCTTTACGCAGAGATTCGAGCGCGGTTTCCCAATGTTCCGCTGCGCCAACCGCGCCGTCGCCGGCCGGCCGGGTAGCCAGATAGGCTTTAATGTCTTTGAAGCCGAGGGTCTTCCACATGGACAGGCTGAAGCGCAGCACCTCGGCGATTTCGTCTTCGATCTGGTCGGGGGTACAGATGATATGAGCGTCGTCCTGGGTAAAACCGCGTACGCGCATCAGGCCGTGCAGGGCGCCGGCGCGTTCGTAGCGATATACAGTGCCCAGTTCGCCCCAGCGCAGCGGCAGGTCGCGGTAGGAATGCACATCGGTATTATAGATCATAATATGGAAGGGACAGTTCATCGGCTTGACGTAGTATTTTTCCTCGTCAATCTCCATTGGCGAATACATGCCTTCTTTGTAAAAGCCAAGGTGACCAGAGGTTTCCCACAGCCAGCTTTTGCCAACATGCGGTGTAAATAAAAGTTCATAGCCGTTTTTGTAATGCTCGTCGCGCCACCAGTTTTCCAGCTCTACCCGGAAACGGCCGCCTTTGGGGTGCCAGTAAATAAGACCGGGGCCGGCTTCTTCATGGGTGCTGAACAGGTTAAGTTCCTTGCCAAGGCGGCGGTTGTCACGTTTCTCGGCTTCTTCCAGCATTTTCAGGTGGGCGTTCAGCTCCTCCTTGCTGCTAAAGGCGTAGGCGTAAATACGGGTGAGCATGGGCCGCTTTTCGTCACCCCGCCAGTAGGCACCGGCGATGGAGCGCAGCTTAAAGCAGTCCGGGCGCAGGTCGCGGGTGCTGTCTACATGGGGTCCGCGGCACAGATCGGTGAAACTGCCCTGGCTATACACCGAGATGGTGCCGTCTTCCAGGCCGTCAATCAGTTCCAGCTTGAAAGGTTCGTCTGCAAAAAGTTTTTTGGCTTCGTCCTTGCTGATCTCGCGGCGCTCGAAAGCATGGTTGCCGGCAATAATCCGGCGCATTTCTTTTTCGATTGCGGCAAAATCATCCGGCTGGAGGGGCGACGGCAGCTGAAAATCGTAATAAAAACCGTCGTCGATGGCCGGGCCGATGGCGACTTTGGTTCCGGGATATAGGGTAATGACGGCCTGAGCCATCACATGAGACAAAGAATGACGAATGGTTTCTACGGGAAACGACATAGGGGCTCCTGATTTTGGCAGCGGACTAGTGGCTGTCAGAAAGTGTACCGGAGAACTTGTTCGAGTATTCCGGCTTATTGTTACTATGCAACGTGACGCCGACCTTGGTCAAGCCATTGAAGAATTTCAGCGATGAGCTGGCACTACCGAGTCGACGAAAGCGCGGACTGTGCGGTCATACAAGTCTTGGTCGCTATGCCGCGAACGGGCATGCCGGGCCTCTGGCACCAGCAGGAGCTGCGTTGGTGCAAAACTACGGCGCTGCTCGTACATTTCCACTGAAAATTTCCAGGGAACATACCGGTCCTCGCTGCCATGAATAAACAGAATCGGTACGGCGGTTTGCATGATTGCATTCTGGGGCGAGGCTTCGAACATTGAATAGCCATCCAGAGTGCGCACCAGAAGGTCGGTGCCGCGAATTATCAAGGTGCGCAAAAAGGCTGGTATATGGTAACGCGACAACTGGTGATCCAGTTCACGGTCGGCACTGGCAAAGGGGCAGTCGGCAATAACAGCCTGCACCCGGGCGTCTATGGCAGCATGCTGCAGCACGGTGGCCGCCCCCATCGATTCGCCGTAGCTGAGCAGAAAGCTGGTATCCGGATATTGACCCAGGGTCCAATCGACTACAGCTTTCAGATCTTCTTTTTCGTAACGGCCGAAACTGGGATGCTTGCCGCCGGACTGGCCATGCCCGCGCGAATCCAGGGCCACTACGTTCCAGCCGCGGGCGATGAAGGCTTCCATATAGCGCTGCATGCCGTACCAGCACCAGCTGAAGCCATGATGAAAGATTGCAGTTTGGGTATTGCGGCCGCGTAAGGCATACACGGCAAGCTGATAGCCCTTGGGCGAGTCAATATGGGTGTACAACCAGGGCAGATCCACAACTTCCTGACGCAGGTCGCCGGACTCGAGACTGCTAGCCAGCACCCAGTTGCTGTTGGCGGTTTTAGGACGGAACATGCTGCGAAAGGAGTAAAAAACCAAGAGCAAATAAGCCGCGCATAACAACATGGCAAGCCCAAGTAACAGCTTTACAAGGAACATCATATTCATCCAGCCAGTATATCAGTTGATGTGCAGCCTGCAAAGTTACTTTATTGGAGATTCACTGGACTGGAAGAAACTATGACTCCGGTGTTTATGCACTTTTTCACTGCCTGCGCGGTTTTTGTATTGTCATAATTGTCGAATGGGGATATTATTTTCAATAAACTCAGGTTTATTGAAAATTCCAATTATAGTGTTAGTCGTATAAAGAATTGATCATTATTTATACGACAAACTGGATTCAGTTGTGTATATTTTTACAATAGGGCTTGAAAGGACTGGTCATGGACACTAAAACGATTCTGGTAGTAGAAGACGAGCCACTGTTGGCCTTGGAGCTGTGTGAGGATCTGACGAAACATGGCTATAAGGTGCCGCCGAGTATTAATGACGGTGATATGGTTTTGGCTGGGGTGTTGCGGCACAAACCGGATCTGGTGGTTATGGACATAAAACTTTTCGGCTTTCGCAGCGGTCTGGACGAAGCACTGCGTATTCGCGGATTTTTTAAAACACCGATTGTATATTTATCATCCTATCCCTATACCGAAGTAGCCGAACAGGTAAAACGAACCGGACCAGCCGCCTATCTGGAAAAACCCTACAACGAAGCGAGCTTGCTGGGAACACAGTGACAGCTTTTTAACAATAAAAGCCGCTCAAGGCCGGATTTGCTTGAAGGTCAGACGAACTGTCGTTCCAATACCCGGTTCACTGGTCAGAATAAGTCTGGCATCATTAAGTCGGGCAAACTCCCAGCACAGGATAAGTCCCATACCGGAACCGGTTTCACCTCTGGTTCCCGGCGTGCTTATCTTGGTCTCTATCTGCAACAATTTTTCACGCAGCTCCGGCTTTATGCCTATGCCGTGATCGGTTACAAACAGACAAGGCTGGCCGTTACTGTCGAGTATGGTTCCGGTTTCGACCACCGTACCGGACAGGCTGAATTTCAATGCATTGGAAAGCAGATTGTGCAGGATCAGCAAAACCGAATCAGAATCGGCGAAGGCCATTACCGGGCCGCCTGACACAGTAATAGTAATATTTTTATCATGAGCCATGGGTAGAATCATGGCGATGGCTATCTGCAGAATTTCGTCAAGATTAAGCTCGGTTTTCTTGCCGGCCCAGTCTTCGCGTTGAGCCCGGCTCCACCACAAAACGTTTTCCAGAAACACATGGGTTTTCTCCAAGGATACCGCCAACGTTTCCAGAGCCACTTTTTTCTGATCCAGGTCGACACCGTCGGCCAGCAGGTTTTTGCGAACATAGCGGGCTGCACCGGCCAGCGGATTGCGCAAGTCATGGGCAAGGATGGAAACAAACATATCTTTGGTCTGGTTGGTCTTGCGCAACATGACATTTGAGGCCCGGATTATTTCCTGCTGCTTCTCCATGTATTCCTGACGTTCCAAGCCGGCCAGCAAAAAATATCCAAAAAGACTGATTGGAGCGGTGAGCACGGAAAATAATATAACCACCGGGTATACCGGATTCATCTGATTAATAGAAAAAGTATCAGGGAAACGCAAGGCAGCGTACAACTGGATGGTATTGCCCAGGGCTACTATCAAGAAAGGCAAGGCCGCCCACCATGCGCCGCGATAATGGCAGTCCCTGATGCGCAGATCCAGAATGACGAAAATAGCCACACTGCCGACAATAGAGAATATCGACAGCCAGGCTGTCCGCAGGTTTACCGGAGCATTGCGCAGCGGAACCATGAACAAAAAAAGGAACAGCGGTATGGCCAGATAGAACCAAAGTCGGAAACGCTTTCCGCCTTTGAAAGACCAGGCAGCATGGGCGTATAACACATAGGCAGAGATAATCAGCGTATTGCCGAGGGCCAGCACCGGATAAGGTAGTCCGGTCCGTCCGGCCAGTAGGAGAACCCCCAGGGCCAAACTAAGCAGAGCCGAAAGCCAGAGCCGGGCACCGCGGAAAAGTATGCCGGTATTGTACAACAGCACCGCAAAAATGAGATTTGCGGCGTAGCTCAGGCCGAGCACCCAGTACAGGGTGATGACGTCCAGCTGCATGCCGCTTCAGCCGGTCGCTTTTGCCGTATTAGCCGCGGCAAGCTGTACCGGACACAGTTTCCCGTCTGTCCGGTAGCGACAGCCGCCCGGACAGTGCAGACATTCGTCAACGCTCTGGCCGTCCAGGGCTTTATTGGTCCAGTCCGGATCAGCCAGCAGGCCGCGGCCCACGGCTACCAAATCTGTCTGGTTGCCGTCCAGCAGGGCCTTGGCCTGCTCCGGACGGGTTATGCCGAAAACACAGGCTACCGGAACGCTGTGG
>JAHIWF010000017.1 GCA_018815555.1 Spirochaetota bacterium
GCCCAAAATAGTATAAATAACCAGGGCAATAAGCAGGGCCGGACCGGTGGTATAGGCCATGTGCTTGATGTGATCAAACAGGTTGCTGCCTGCCATGGCCGGGGCCAGGTTGGTAGTATCAGAGAGCGGAGACATCTTGTCACCAAAGTAGGCGCCGGAGATGATGGCACCGGCGGCCATGCCGGGAGGAACGCCCAGACCGGCAGCAACGCCCATCAGAGCCACGCCAACGGTACCGGCGGTGGTCCAGGAAGAACCGGTAGCCAGCGAAACTACAGCACAAATCAGACAGGTGGCGGTCAGGAATATAGCCGGCGACAGCAGCTTCAGACCATAGAAGATCAGAGCCGGAACAGTACCGGACAGGATCCAGGAACCGATAACCATACCGATAACCATCAGAATAAGGATGGCTTGCATCGACATCTTGATGGTATTAACAATACCTTCTTCCAGATCCTTCCATTTGTGCCCAAGCACCATGGCAACGATTACCGCAACAATGGTAGCGCCAATGATCGGAATGTGCGGGGAAGACCCAAACAGAATAATAGAGAAACTCAGGAAGGCAATCAGGGCAAGTACAGGAATCAGTGCCTGCCAGATTTTCGGCATTCTTGCTTCAGCCATAAAACATCCTTTTATTGTGTTGTAGACTCCGGCTGGCGGACGGCCAGCCGCTTGTACCGCACTTCAACGAAGACGGCACTAAAAAGCAGGGAGTGCCTCCAGTGGACCACCTGCCGTTCCATGATATCATCAGTAGCCAAACAAGCAAGTCTTTTTTAGCAGAAATACGCCATTTTCCGGCAATCAGGAGCTAAAATTACGGTGAAATATCAATAAATCCGACACAACAACCCAGAAAAAAGTAGAAACAACAAAATATGTCAGGAAAACTTAAGTAACAGAGATGCAAAAAACCCGGAGTCTGCACCCCGGGTTGGAATAAAAATAGCAAAAAATCAGACTTTACGACGCAGCATCAGCTTTGTAAGGGTACGTACATCCTTCTGAAGCATGAACAGCAGCCCGGTGCAGACTCGCTTCTCGTTGATTTCCATTGGAATAAAAGCGATTTTCTCCACCAGAATACCGTGTGACTGTACAATAACGTAGGCGCGCTTGTAGCTCTGTTTGAGTACCGCATCGATCGGCAGTTCGCTGCCATCCGGCCGCACTATCCGCACTTGCTCCGGCGCTATCTCTACCTGCCAGCCATCAGCTTCCCAGCGACCGAACAAATCCTTCGGCGGATTAACCAGATGCCCGCGTTCGCGCCGGAAATGCCGGCCGCGGATGAATACCCAGGCCAGCATCACAATGGGCAGGAGTATATAAAACCAGCGCATCAGCAGCACCTTGCTTGCGGCAAGGATGGGTCAACAGAAAAAGCCATCAAAGTTCTCCGGCCATCTTTTTTACAATATACGTAGCTACATCGTTGGCAAAGGTACCGCGGCCAAAACCGACATCGTAGCCCAGTTCCACCGCCAGTTTATTGCCGATGCGCGGACCGCCCACGATACAGATGAATTTGTCACGCAGGCCGCGGGCTTCCAGCAATTCCACAAACTCGGTCATGTTGTGGATGTGGGTATCCTTTTGGGTAACCACCTGGCTGATAAGGATGGCGTCGGCCTTTACCTTCAGGGCAAAGTCGATCAGTTTCTCGTTGGGAACCTGAGCGCCGAGATTGTAGGCTTCCATCTCCGGATAGCGCTCCAGGCCGTAATGATGATCATAACCCTTCATATTCATGATGGCATCAATTCCAACAGTATGGGCATCAAAGCCGGTACAGGCACCTACCACCACCACTTTGCGGCCGATTTTCTGCTTGATATACTCGTTTACCTCGTCCATGCCCATCGAAGCGTCGGCACTGGCTTCGTCCGCCACCACGCTGTCATAATCGATGGAGGCTTCAGTTTTGCCGTACACTACATAGAAAGAAAAATCAGCCGAAAGGGCTGCGGAATGCACTACTTCGCAATCCAGAAAACCGAGGCTCAGAACCAGCTTACGCGCAGCCTCACGGCCTTTTGCGCCGTCGGCTACCGGCAGGGTAAAGGACAGCTGTATCTTTCCGTCGTCCAGGGTATCACCATAGGGTCGTATAACATTCATGATTCAGCCTCCCTTATTTCCCGAGACCCAGCGCGGACGCAAGGTAGGTTTCGAATGGATTAAAATAGGCCGGACCTTTTTTGATCAGCCCCTCCAAGCCCTTGCCGCCGTCTTTCGGCCGCTTTACATCGGCAAACATGCCTTTGGCAATGGCATCGAACAGGCCGGTTTTCTCGATATCTTCCATAAAGGAAATGGTTTCTGCCAGTACCGAATGCGCTCGTTTGACCATGATGCCGTCCTTGCGGAACTCGATATCCTCGGCAAAGTCGGCGATGTTGTTCATTACATAACGGGCATTATCAACCGCCAGATATCGGTCCATCATAAAGGGGGTATGCACCGCCTCGGTAAGCATGCCCAAGAGATGAATCCCCTGGCCGGTAGCCTTGGAAACAAAATTGAACATGGTGTTCATGGCCAGGCCTTTAAAAATATCGCCAGTCATGAACTTGGTCGGCGGCATGTATTTTAGCGGATGCTCCGGGAATATCTCGCGGGCCATCTGAGCCTGGGCAAACTCGTAGAGGAAGCCGTTCTTGATACCCGGTTCCATCTCGAAGGCGTGACCAAGCCCCAGCAGCTTAGCCGGCATACCGGCCAAAAAGCCGAATTGTTCATTCAGGAACTGGCTGGCCAGTACCGTGTAGGCCTTTTCCACGGCATCGGAGGTAGTCAGATAATTGTCCTCACCGGTGTTGATGATGATGCCGGCAAAGGCGTTGATCATGCGGCTGAACTTCTGGTCAACAAAGGTGCGGTACATATTGATGTCGCGGAACAGGATGCCGTACATCGAATCGTTCAGCATCATGTCCAGCCGCTCGATGGCGCCAGATGCGGCTATTTCCGGCATACACAGGCCGGAAGCATAGTTTGTCAGATAGATATAGCGACCAGCTTCGTCACCGGCTTCGTCCAACGCCTTGCGCATGATGCGGAAATTTTCCTGCGTGGCGTAGGTACCGCCGAAGCCTTCTGTGGTCGGCCCGAAGGGTACATAATCCAACAGACTCTGCGCCGTGGTACGGATAACGGCAATAACATCTGCCCCCTGCTTTACGGCAGCTTTAGCCTGTTTGACGTCTTCATAGATGTTGCCGGTGGCTACAATTAGATACAGCAAGGGAGAATTATTCTTGTCTTTGTGCTCATCGAGCTTGCCTTTGCGCTGTTCGCGCATGCTTTGTATCCGGCCCATACCGGTTTCGACCAGTTCGGCGGCTTTCTTCTCCAAAGCAGCACGGTCACCCAGCGGCAGGCTCATCACATCAAAGCCTTCGGCAATCTTGCGGTTTAATGTTTCAACTGAATCTCCGCCGCGCAGCAGAGCATTTACATAGCGCAGAAGCACGCCATCCTCGAGCAAGGCTGGATCAGCCGCCCGAACCTGGTCTACCACCAGGTTCGGCACCGGCACACCGTCGGCATTGGCACCGTCGGCACCGGCCAGACGTAAAGTAGCCCGTTCCACAGTAACTGAACTGTGGGAATCGATAAAATCCTGGACCGGGGCGGCGATGCGCGTAGCCAGTAGGCGCGCATGAGCAATCCGGTCTGCAGGCAGATGAAGTTTTGGCTGCATAGAAATTTCCTCTTTTATTGGCATTGTTGCCACAGTGTAGCATACAATTTTTAAAAAGTCGCCGGATTTTTCCGGCGACACCTGTAAAGCAGCATCAAGCAGTGGAAACTAAGTTTCTGCCGGCAAGCACTCAGTCGCTGCTGACCAACCCTCAGTCGCGGTCACTGCCCGCCGGAATGAGCGGAAAACTGGTAACAGGCGAAGGACCACTCATGGTAACAGGCAACAGCTCCGGCCCGTCGGCGGCTTCTATCTTAAGCCCGCGCACCACCGCCAGACGATGGCTGTAAGCCTCGCTGCGCGGCATGAATTCCGGTTCGCCGCCAGGCTGCTGCAACGCACCGGTCGCGGCCGCCTGAGCGGACCCCAGGGCGGCGGCCGGAATTCCTACCGCCACTATACTACCGGACCTGACACCAGCCAGAGCGTCGGCCGGCTGAAAAATCAAGCCTGCGACAGTACCGAGGGTAAAGGGCCTGGCCATTCCGGCCGGAATCTGCAATGCACTCTCTTGCAGCAAGCCATATTGGCTGGCCTCAAGGGCATCATCCCACTGCATATAACCCTGCAGGCGCAGCTGATCGGGCAGACCGGCCGGCCCCATCCAGACCAGTGCCGCTCCCGGACCCGACTGCACTTGCAGCGCCCGGGTTTCCAATCCCTGCAGATCATAGCCTTCCTGGCTGGCCGTAATAAATTCCGGCAGTACAAAACTGTGCAGAACCATCGCACCGCCAGCGCCGCTCAGCTTTACATAGCGGCCGCGTAGTGGTTCAAAAAAGGCAAAGCCATCGCTACTCGAGGCCAGTGGCAACAGCCGCAACCAGGGCAGCTCCGGCAAGGTCAGCTTCCAGCTGCGGGTACGTCCGTCCGCTAGGTCAAACTCCAGCAGCCAGGAAGTTCTGGCCAGACCGGCCGGAATATTGCCAGCGGCCGCATCCAGACCTTCCGGTTTAATGGGCGGCCAAAACAGCTGTAATTGTTTGTTTACAGCAGCCATCAACGGTAGAGCAAGAGTGCGCTGGCCCTGAAGTTCGACAGGACGGTCCAGAATTTTGGCCCAGAGCAGCTGCCCCTCAGGATTGATATATACCAGTTTGGAGGGCGAGTCGATGTCGTAGGCCGACTGCAGCAGGGCACAGGACCCGTCGGCCATGGCCTGCAGGCTGTACTGCGGACTGGCCGCCTGCACCAGTTCCGGAATCCTGATTGTCCAGGTGGCGGCGGCACTTTCGTGCAGCGGCAGGCGGCTCAGATACAAAGCGGCATCATAACCGCGGCCAAGTATAAAAAGATAGTTTTCGGTGGCAAAAAGCACCGGTTCGGTAGAACGAGCCCAGTTCTCCGGCAGGTCAAGCAGCATACTGAGCTCGGCACTGCCATCGACAGCCAGAGTGAACAAGGCCAGAGCGCGGCTCAACTTCTGCTCCGGCGAGGAATCCGGAACGCTGGATTCAGCATTGAAAGCCACAAGGGTAGCCGTTCCGGACTGCAGCACATCCAGCAGCTGCAGCTGATAGCCAGGCAACTGGAAAGCCAGACCACTACGGCCGGGATTCAGAGCGGCTACAAGCGGCCGGAACGGACTTTCAGGAGCAGCAGAAGTTTCAACTGGCGGCTCTGCATCAGAAAGATCTTTGGCAGCCCGTTCGGCTTCGATTACAGGAATATAGCCGGCGAGTTCCTGCGCATCAGCATCTGGCAGCGGCCCCTCGCGCAACAAAGCCGGCAGTGGCGGAAATTTGGCACGCTCCAGATCTTCACGGTAAACAGCCCGCTCATAGCCTTCTCCGAAATCATATACAAGGTGACTCAGCGAAGCGCCATCATGATAGCGCAGAAGCAGAGCCGGATTAGAGCTGGAAACGCTTTCTTCTATATAAACAGCATCGACATAGCCGGCGGCAATCATGGCGGCATCAGGCGGAAGCGGACTGGCACGGCCATCGGGCAGTACCAGCTGCAGGTGCTGCGCTCCAGCATCCGGTCCCTGCCGGACTATCCATAGGCTGCTGCCGTCAGGGCCGGGTACAGCAGCCAGGGGCAAACCATCAAATTTTATCTGCAGGTAAGTATTCTGCTGCAGATCCAGCAGCAGACCATAACCGGAAAACTGCTCTGATCCGGTGGCCGCACAACCCAGGGCCAGATAGCGGCCTGAAGCTGCAGTTTCGGCGAAGACCAGGCCCGGCAGGCTGCCATCAGCCAGCGCCGGCAACCTAAGTTGTCTGGACTCGGCTCGGTTTTCGGTCGCGGACAGTAGCACCACGCCGCTTTCAATTAAGCTGAGCGCAATGGATAGCTCAGTTGGCGGCCCCGCCAACCAGGCAGGGGCGCTTCCGGAAACCAGCGGTACAAAACCAGCTTCGGAATGCCGGCGGAAATTTTCCAGCACCAGATCGAGGAAGCCGGAACGAGAGCGGATTTCTTGGCTGAGCTCCTGCTGCAGGCGCGGCGAAAAGCCGACCGGACCAAGCTGAGTACGAAAATAAGCAAGCTGGGGCTGAAGGGTTTGTCTATCGGGGCTATTTGGATCCACACTCTTTACTGGGTTATTTTGAGCAAGCTGCGGTACCGGGCCATTTTTCTGCTCACTTGTGCCTGAGCCGCCGGAACAAGCAGCAGACAACAAAAGCCCAAAGAGCAAAAACACCGAACAAGCACTCCGTCCGAAGGCGCGGAGAACATTACAGGTTGTGGTAGTAGTAATCATAAGGAAAAACTATAACACAGGAGGCTGGCTGTGTCAGTCGGCAATACTTCCTATATTGTCATCGCAGTCATGACTTACCACATCATCCATGTGGCGCAGGCGGCGCGAAAGGTCGCGAGCCAGGTTCATAATCATAATCGAAAACACACAGAGATCCAGACAGTAGATTTTATGCAGACTGGTATTGGAGATTACCGCCAGCCGAACCGGCTCAAGGGCCCGGATTGTAGCGGCAGAAGGCATAACATCCAGCAATTCCATCTCGCCGAAAGCTTGCCCCTCCGGCAAATCAACAATATGATGCCCGGCTTTGGATACTTCCACCTTCCCCTGCAGGATAAAATAGATGGAATCGTTGCGCTGCCCTTCCTGCATGATCAAGCTGTCGCTGTCATAGCTTAAATAGCTGATTAATGGCAGAATCTTCTCGATTTGTTCGGTAAGCAGGCCCCCAAACAAGGAATAATTCTGCAAACTGCTTGCTTCTATCATAAGCAAAGCATAGTCCAGCACGACGGAAAAATAAAGTGTCCGGCGGCTATTTGCAAAGCATTTTTTTTATAGTATCTTTTGGCGGAGTCAGGGACAGCCCTGCAAGCACGGCTACAGGAGTGAATAATCATGGCAGAAGCAAAAAAATCCGGCGGCTACAGAAAGATACTGGATATCCGGCAATGGCTCTACAAGGAAACCGGTGTTCAGGGGCTGTATCTGCAGCTCTGGTCTCTGCTATCGGTGCTTTTTACGCTTTTGGTCATGATTTTAATACCCCGGGCCGGCATACTTATAGCCGGGCTGCTGCACTTGGGCGGCCACGTTGCCCTGCAGCTTTGGACGGCCAAAGCCAGCACCAGCAAATACCGGTTCAGCCCAAAAAGCTTTTTTACCAGCAAAAAGCTCATCAATTATGCGGCTTTTGTACAATTTTGTTATCATTCCATAGCCCTGGTGCTGGCCTGGAGCGCCAGCCGCATCGGCGACCTGCCCTACTACCTTTTGTACGCCGGCAACGCCCTTATCGTACTCTCGTATGCGCCAGTCTACTTTACCCTTAACAGCAAGAAAAACCAGGTGGACCGCGGCATCATGGAAGTGGTTTCCAAAAACGGCCGCAAAAAATACCGGCCGCTGAATGTGTACCGCGGCTTTTTCCCCGGCCTCCTGTCCTGGGTAGACGCCCTGGTGTGGGCCAGTGCCGTAGTAATTTTCATCAACTCGCTGGTTTTTCAGCTGTACCAGATTCCTTCCGAATCGATGGTGCCGGAATTGTATGTCGGCTCGCGGGTATTCACGGTTAAAACGTTTACCAATCCGGAGATACCGCTGTCGCTGGTACGCATTCCGGTAACCGCCGGCATCAACCGCTTCGACCAATATGTAATCAGCAATCCGCGCTTCAATTATAAAAAAGAAGAAGTACTGAAAGATTTCCTGCACAATTTTCTGTACATGATAAGTTTTACACTTATTAAAAATCCGAAGCTCGACCAGTACGGCGAGGTAATCGCCGATCCACTGATTAAGCGGCTGATCGGCCTACCCGGCGAACAGCTGATGATGGTGGACGACACCGTGTACGTGCGCAGCCGCGACGGAGGCGATTTCCGTAAACTGGCCGGCGATGAGCTGCATGCCTATAATTTTAGCACTAACGTTGTAGCCGATGCCCGACGCATAGAACGTCCGGTAATAAACCCGGTGGTAAAAAAAGCCGTACTGGACTGGGACACACAGAAAAACGAAGCCGAAGCCCTGCTAAGCGCTAAAACCCAACGTTGGCTGAGCTATTTCGACCAGCTGCCCGAACTGTGGCAGCGCTACGAATATGATCCCGCCCGCCTGCCGCGGGCAGTACTGAGCAATCTAAGTTTTTCCATCGAAGCCAACACCATATTCAGTGATAAAATTATGGCAGCTTATCTGTATTGGGCCCTCAGCGACAATGCAAACTTCATGCGCGAGCTGGAAGGTTTTCTTACCGGATGGAAAGCCTCCGCCGGCCCCTCATCGCTGTACCAGGACAATGCCCTGCATACCAATCTGCTCTTCAAGTATAAATTTATGGAAGCACTTGAAGCGTTCTCAGAATCATTTTTCCCTGAATCCAATGCGAACTGGCAGGAGCCAGTTCGCGAACTGAATTCCTGCACTCAGACCTACATCCAGTATTATTTCGACTGGCGCAATTTTGCCCCCTTCCCGGCCGACGATTTTCTGCTGGAGGGGGAATATTTCCTGATGGGCGATAACCGCTATAATTCGATCGACTTCCGGCATTGGGACCATCATGACTCCCGCATCCGGCCGCTGTACGCCAAAGACGCTTACTCGCTGTTATATTCCAGCTACCAGAAACTGTTTACACTCGAAGAATCCCGCATCAAAGGCAAGGCGCTGTTCTCGGTATTCTAACGACCGGACGGCAGCGCGCCAGGGACAGCAGCGGGTAGCCCGAACCGCAGTCCGATGCAGGAGCAGCGGGCGAGGATCGTACTACCCGCATATGGCCCGGTTCCGGCCAGAGGCCGGAAGGCGCCCAGAAAACTCCATACAATAAAAAAAAGCCTGCCCGGCAGCGTTGGCTCGGGCAGGCATCCTGTTATGATGCATACAGTATCTTTTTTATGCCGTCCGGCGAAAGATTGTATTCGTTCGCCAGATCTTCGATGGTACGGCCAGCCGATTTGGCCTGCCGGATTGCCGTATTGCGGTTGTCCAGGAAGGCCCTGGTTCCGTTTTTGTAGCCCCATCCCAGGCGGCTTTTACGTGGGCGCGGTATGTATACCAACGCACCCTGCACATATTTCTGTATCTCATCAAGTAATTCTTGTGGCAGAATTTCCTCTGCCTTTACATACGCAGCCATTTTCATCCTCATAACTGTTAACAAACCATAGTTGCATTCGGCGTTGTTATGAGGGGAAACGCATTTTTTCATAAAAGAAAACCATTTTCCGCCGGATTGACGGATCGCTTGGTTGTATGCGCTTCGCTACTCACTGTACGCCGAAGATACGCCAGGTGCAGGCAAGATCAGTGCCCGAACCGCTGAAGCTGGTTACTAAAATAGACATGTAGGCGTCCCCCTTTGTTTCGATGTCAATAACGATGCGCTGTGCGCGATAGAATGGAGCTTGGTCCCGCCATGCGAAACTGCTCGAAGCATACTATGCCACAAGTTTGCGCGCTTGTAAATATGACAGAATTGTTTAAACAATTTTTTCCATACCGGGATGGATTTGAACCATGGGCCGGGGCAGCCGACTAAGCGACTTCAGGCTGCCATGCAAAACAGACAACAGTATCCGATTTTGGGTCCAACGGCCGGTGCGAGCTTGGGCACAGCCGGCTGGTGCGCTTGCAGGAGGGCTGGTTTTAAGGCACAATGCTGGCATGAGCAAGCCGCCGGATACATACAACGAAAAACCAGGGGAAGATGGCCGGCAGAGTACGCCGGCACTGAAACGCGCCTCGGCGGCGTTCAGCGAGCTGAGTCCGCAGTTGGCTATTTCCGCGGTAGAAGAAGCCTGGGAACTGCGTTGCGACGGCAGTTTTTTTGCCTATCCCAGTTATGTAAACCGGGTGTATGGCCTGCGTGACGAGGATGAACGGGATTTTGTGGTAAAATTCTACCGGCCCGGCCGCTGGTCGGCAAGCGCGATCCTGGAAGAACATGCCTTTTTACAGGAGCTGGCGGCAGCCGAGGTGCCGGTGGTGTGCCCGCTGCCCGATAACGAGGGGAACACCCTGGCCAGTCTGGTGCTGGAATCTGAACACAGCGAAGTTGAAATCCCTTATGCACTATTTCCGAAACGGCCCGGCCGCTCTTTTGATGCCGACAGTCTTGATGACATGCGGCGGCTGGGTGCGCTGGCCGGCCGTATTCATGCGGTGGGGGCACTGCGGCCGGCCAGGCAGCGCCTGCGCATACAAACAGGTTTAGCTGGAAGCCTGGCAGCAGAACTGCTGGAACCAGGCCTTATTCCGGCGGAGTTGTTTGACCAGGCGGCAGACAGTCTGCGGGCTGCGGCAGTGTTTATAGACGGAGAGCTTGCGGCCAAGGCAGGCAGTTCGATCCGGCTGCACGGCGATTTTCACCGCGGCAATATCCTGGATTGCGGCGGTAGCAGTCTGAGTGCTGTCGATTTTGACGACATGAGCCAGGGACCGGCGGTACTTGATCTGTGGATGCTGCTGCCCGACCGCCCCGAAAAGGCCGCGGCGGAGCGCGATGCCCTGCTTGAGGGGTATGAAATGTTCATGTCCTTCGATTACCGCAGCTTTGCCCTGGCACCAGCGCTGCAGCTGCTGCGTATTATGCATTTCTGGGTATGGCAAAGCCGGCAGCGCCACGACAGCGGCTTTTTGGGTCACTTTCCCGGCTGGGGCAGTCGGGGATTCTGGCAGCAGGAAACTGAATATCTGGCCTGCAAACTGGCGGACCTGCAACAGGGGCGATAAGGGTGGCTGGCAGCCAGACCAGGCTGCCGAAGGATCCCGCCCACAGCCATCGGAGGCATGCCGCGCTCGGCTATGGCCGCGCTTGTGACCGCGGCTGGACTCGTCCGCCAAACGGTCTCACCCTGGCACAAACTACATGTCCATCGGAATTTCAGGATATATGGCTATGTCGATGCCGCGTCCCGGATGCAGTACAAAATCCATATTCAGGTAGCCCATATTCTTGGTCTCTGAACGCACCATGCTTAGTTGATCCCGGCTGAGCGAATCATACAGACGGGCAGATTCAGAGAAGGCATACATGGCATCCGAGCGTTTTTCAGGATCACCCATTCGCTGGCTAATGCGATAAAGCGATGCGCCCATATTGTTACGGGCTATCATCATAAGCTCCACCAATTCACCATGTGATGCTTTTTCCTGCGGCTGTGGCTGGCTTATGGCTGTCAGCTTCTGCTGCACCTGGCCGATAAGCAGATTATAATAGGCCTGAGCGGCAAACCAGTCGCCACGCTGATAAAGCGTATTAGCGGTAGCAAGCAGCAGATATTGCCCGGGAAGCTCCTCCAGCCCGGCCCGGTAGAAAAGCTCCAGGGCTTTGGCATGGTCACGGCTGCCGAGCTCATAAGAATCATAATAAATATAACCGCGGCGATAATCAGTAGCCGGAGTTCGATAGCCATTCAGCTCTGCCTTTTCATATTCAAGCAAGGCGCGCGCATAATCGGCGTGCTGTTCATAATAGATGTCCGCAAGGTGGGAATAAGCTTTCCCGAATTCGGCCGCAGCCTTAAAGCGCCGGCCTTTTACCGCACGCTCATATTCACTGATTGCTTGTACCAGAATTGCTTCTGAATCCAGATATTCGGCGGAAGCTTTACGCAATTCGGACAGCCGGATCATACTGCGGACATAATTCTGCAGCCGGCGTGGAGTCAGTTCCACCGGATTCTGTTCCTGCACCCGTTTATATGAGAATACAGCATTTTCCAGCGCACCGCGTTCACGTTCGGGCATATTGGTCAGCCGGTACCAGCCGGCACTGGCGACATGCAGCTCAGGCAAATATTCATCTTTAGCCCAGGCGGCCATAATCAGATCATAGACTCGGTCCCGCTGACCATGTCCCACCAGATAAGCGGACAATTCGGCCAGGCTGGCGGCACTGAAATTACTGCGCTTCATATTAGCCAGATAGTAATCAGCCAGTGGAAGTACCACAGAAAGATTATTGCCCCCAGCAGTCCGCTCCAGGCGTATTAAATAAAGCATCAGCAATTCAATATACGCGTCCTGCTGCCCATATTTTTCCATAAGGCCGGCAAGCTGGATACGCGCGCGTTCATAGCGCTCTGTAATAAAAGCCCGGTTGCCACCATCATATTTTTGCTCTTCATAATCGGCCCAGTTCAGGTAATTATGCGTCATCAGCAACAAGGCCGAGCGGTTAAAATAGTCGGTGTTCAGAACATGGGTGTTAAGAATACGCTCTGCTTCTGCAAAATTATAGCGCTCTTCCGACTCCATTCTGGCCCAGGCCAGGGCAGAATCATACTCCTTTGCCCAGCGCTGCAGAATCAAATAATACAAATCGGCAGTGCGATCATATTGCATATTTTCCTGGTAAGCTTCTGCATACCGGTAATACCAGCTTTTAAAAATCCAGTACCCATCAGCTTTCTCAAAATAGGTCCAGGATTGTGGATAATTACCGGCTTCGATCTGCTCATAACCCTGGTCGTACAGATAATGCGCGTAAAGCGGCCGGAAGGCAAAGTTATAGCCAAGGAAAAACAAGGCACCCAAACCAGCGGCGACCAGCAGAATAACCTGCAATGCCGGCAAAATGCTGTGCCTGAAAATATAGGATAGAGTGCTCTTTTCGGCTTCCAGCGCTGCACCGGTAAGCTTTTCATAACCGGGCGGCACCTGAATTGTGCGCTTGAATATACGGCTGGCGATTTTAGCAGCCTCTTTTGCGGCTTCGCCATCAACCAGCATCCAGATTAAGGCTTGCTGCTGCTCCAGTGTACCCTTATCGTTTGCAATAATATCTTCGATAGCCAATCGCACATTCAGCGGATAGGACAGCAGGGTATCCTGCAAAGCATCAACCTGCTCTTCATTCAACTCAACCGGCTTGGCTTTAACAGGAGCGTCTTTTGCGGCAAAAGCCGAAGCAGTATCAGTAATTAGAGGTTTTGCCGGCTTGGCTGCTTCCTTCGGATCATTCATCTCGAAGCCCGGTATATGAAAATCATTCCCCCAGGCATTGTCTATCGAAAAGTTATCAGTTTCCGGAATTGCTTCGTCGAGTGCAGCCAGTTGATTATCCAGATCATCAGCGCTTCCGGCCGGCGAAAAAGTAGCACCGCCCAAATCCAGAGCATCCAGATCCGGCAAAGAGCCAGAGGCACTTTCCCCACTTAAATCGAAAGAATCGAAATCATCCAGTTCCTCCGGTACCTCTGCATCCGGAAGGGCGTTAATACTATCATCAGCCGGGTCGGGGGCAGTGTTAAAATCCATGTCGCCTAAATCAAGCCCACCTAGATCATCTACCGCTGAATCCGGCACATCGGCACGAGCTGTATCCATTAAGTCGGCATCAGCTTCAAAATCACCAAGCTCGTCAATACTTTCAGCCTCGGGAGTATTGAAGTCGGCAAAATCATCGGGCAGGCCGAAAGAATCTGAGGAGTCTAAAGTTTCAGTGGAGTCGACTGGCTCTACGGAATCGGCGAAACTGCTATCAGGCGCATCAAGTGCGGCTATCTCATCCAGATCGGAAAAATCTGGAATATCCACCGGATTGGAGGCATCCGTATTACCAAGATCAAGACCATCGAGAGCTGAATCCAGCGCTGAAGCATCAAAAATTTCGGCATCCTCTACATCAGCCGACTGATCCATAATGCTGTCTAGATCTGACATACTCTCGTTACTGTAGTCACTAGTATCAAGTCCGGAAAAAAGATCAGCATCAGAAGTATCAGCAGGAACAGATGATTGATCTTCAGCACCACCTTCGTCCTCCAACCGCAAATCCTGCAAGAAATTATTTAAATCGTCGCTGCCGGCATCCAGAAGCTCATCAGGCGAAGGCTCATCCAGCCCAGCGCCGGAGGAGGCAACTGCATCCAGCGAATCAGTCATCAGCGATGCAAGATCGTCCGGCATCCCCTGCTCGGGCAGAGGATCATCAACCATGGACTCGCCCCAACGCTCCAGAGTGGTTTCTTCGTCACCTAGAGTACGTAATGAGGCTTTAAACTCTTCAATCTCGCTGAGTTGGGGCATCTTATATATACATCGGTAATTTACAGCGATTATATATTGAAAAAAGCAGAAAATCCAGTGTGACCAGATTTTCCCCAGGCTGGCTGAACCAGGCAGCCATTCTAAATGCAGCCTGATACTGAATTAAAAGCATTTGATACATAGACAGGCTTCAGCTAATACCGAAAAGGGCTGGTCTGGCAAAGTCCGTCTTAGTATATTATACTCCTGGTAACCCGGTTCACCATATTAGTACTAACTACTAATGTATATATCCAGCATTATTAGCGGAATTTCTCGAATAACCGGACAGACCAGGAATATATTGGCAGAATAAGATGGCAGCATCTAAATTTCTCTTACCATCTTGTAAAACAAACCATTTCACAGGAGTCATTTATGGCATTACCCCTAGTTTTTGAAAAATACCGCGAAGCATCAATTTTCGGACCAAGCGATTTTCTTGCCTATATGCAGCGCTCCGGCCTGCTTAAAGAACATGAAAAAGCCCCAAAAGCAGTCATTCTGTCCTATCAACGATCCCTGTTCGATTACGTAATTAAAAATCATCCAGTTCATTTCCACGATGGCTACTTCAAAAACCACCTGGCTTTTCTTGACGAAACCGACGGCCAGATTGCCATAGCCGGCCGCTTCGGCATTGGCGCTCCGGCTGCAGCGATGATGCTGGAAGAACTGATAGCCTTTGGCGCACACTCATTTATATCGCTAGGGACAGCCGGCGGCCTTGTTCCCGGTTTGCATCCAGGCGACCTGGTTCTCTGTACCGGAGCCCTGCGTGACGAAGGTGTTTCCTATCATTATATACCAGGCGGTGGTCCGGCGCTCCCTGATGAAACCATGACAAGCGCTCTGGAAAAAAACATGCAGAAAGCCGGCGTACAGCCCCGCAAAGGCCTTGCCTGGACCATCGATGCCCTGTACCGTGAAACCAGAATCGAAATGGACCAGCATATATCACGCGGGGCAGTAGTAGTAGAAATGGAAGCCAGTGCCCTGTTTACCGTAGCGCGCTATCGTGAAGCCAAACTGGCATCGTGCTTTACAATCAGTGATTCCCTGGCCGAACCCGAATGGAAACCCGAATTTCTCGCTGAAGAAACCGGCTCAGGCCTGGAAACCCTCTATCACATCGCATTGGAAACCCTTATGCAAACGCTGTAGCGCAAATCCGGAAAACGGGAAACAGGGAGGTACCGTGTGCTGACCATTACAGTGCTTATCGAAAACACTACGGTAGAAAGCAGGTTTGCAATAGAACACGGCCTGTCATTTTTTATTGAACACGATGGATTGAGTTATATTTTCGATACAGGACAAAGTGGCCTTTTTCTGCAAAATGCCGAAGCACTGGCATTAGATCCCGGCTGTGCAGCTGCACTAATACTCAGCCATGCACATTACGACCATTGCGGCGGAGTACGGCCACTTTTCAGTAATACAGCCTTTTCCGGAAAAGTCTATGCAGGGCCCGGATTCTGGGATCCCAAATGGGCCCTAAAAGAAGGCACTACCTATTCCAACGGTATCGATTTTGATCAACACTGGCTGGAGAAACAATACAGTACCAAAGACACAGCACATTTATTAATGCCGGCCGAGCCTTGTACAGAAATCGGTCCACATTGTTTTCTAGTGCATAGCTTTACCCGTTCTAGCGGGTTTGAAACCTACAACCCGCACTTTCTGGTTAATAGAAATTGAACACAGCCAATAGATGACTTCCGTGATGAGATGGCCATGGTTATATCGCTGGATCAGGGCTTGATAGTACTGCTCGCTTGTGCCCATCCAGGTATAGTAAACATGCTGGCCAGTATCAAAAACCATTTCGATAAACCACTACTGGCCGTTCTGGGAGGCTCGCATCTGAAGGAAGCTAACAGTGAGAGACTGAAGCTAAGTATTGATTACTTGAAGAAAACAGCTTGCCGGCAAATAAGCTTTGGTCACTGTACCGGAGAAAAAGCCCTGGATCTGCTAAAAAACCTTCCTGTGTACACCCCACTTCGCGCAGGAACTGTATACAAGTATTAAATACAACACACAGCATACATGCCACCTGACCAAAAATCAGAAGTTCGAACGGTATCGCATCCATATCTTTTCAGCAACCCTTTAAAGTGAGTCGGCAAAATAAAAATGAATCATGGCATAAGTTCATAACATCCAACCATAATGAGCATTTGACAATAACTAAAACTAGGTTTACACTTTCCTGGCGGAGGGTTCCATGAGCGCTGAACGAATAGGCATAATAATCTGTAATCGGTATCATAACTGTGCTGGCGGCAAATGCTTCCGCGCCTTCAGAAACCGCGAAGGAGCGTTCTCGATCTATAAAAATGCAGAAGCGGAAATAGCCGGCTATACCAGCTGTGGCGGATGCCCCGGAGCTAATATCGAGTATCTCGGGGAGGAAATGGCGAAAAACGGCATAACCAGCGTTCATCTTGCAACCGGACTCCTGGTCGGCTATCCACCCTGCCCAAATATTGATTATTTCAGCAAGTATCTTCATGAACGATATAATTTCAAAGTTGTAAGCGGCACCCATCCTATTCCGGAAAAGTATAAATTAATGCACGAAAAACTGAACACCTGGAATGCCCCTATTTGGGACGAGCGCTTACAAGCCACCATGAACGACCAAGAAACTAGATTGGCCTACAATTAAACCATAAGGAACAACCATGTATCCAGAAAAAAAAACGGCAGATTTCCGGTCAGTATTGAATCCCAAAACACCCCTGCTGGTCTCTTGCCGTGGCAAAGACGGCAAAAACAACGCATTAGTAGTCGTATACTGCTGTAATTGCAGCTTCGACCCGCCCATGATCATGGTTGGCATCGTCCCATCCCGTCATTCCTACACACTGGTAAAAGAAAGCGGCTGCTTCGTCGCTAACCTGGTGCCGGCAAACTTAAAAACACAGTTTGACTACCTGGGCTCACATAGCGGCCGAGACGAAGACAAGCTGACCAAACTCGGCATGAGAATCGGAGAAGGCATAAAAATCAACGCTCCGCTTTTGTTGGACTGCCCCGTATCTATTGAATGCAGTGTGGTCTCTTCCGTAGTCACAGGCTCACATGAAATGTTCATCGGAAAGATCGAATACGTACACGCCGATGCCTCCCTGGTACAGGATGACGGCAAAATAGCCTGGAACAAAATAGATTTCTTAAAACTCTAAATAAGCCCAGATTGGCGCAGCTCAATAAACTAGAATCCCCTCAGGATTGGCGCAGCCCAATCCGCAAACAGTCTCCATCACCTACACCAAGAGGCTTTTTTTTATGGCGCGAGAAGATACAAGGCGAAAAGGCCTTTGAAACCGGAGGCGTGCTATCGCACGTCGAGGATTTCAAAGGCCTTTTCAACGCAGTAGATTCCGCGCCATAAAAAAAAGCCCGGCGACGACCTACTCTCCCACCCAAAGGCAGTACCATCGGCATTAAAGAGCTTAACTTCCGTGTTCGGAATGGGAACGGGTGTGGCCTCTTCATCATAGTCACCGGGCAATGTTTACTACATTACTCGCTTCAGTCTTTGCTTTGCTCAGCTCCGGCAGCAGTCATCAGAGATGACGCGCTCAGGAGAGCCAGAACAAGCAAGACAGAAGCACAAAGTCAAGGGATGCTGCAGAAGCCCGAAGGCTCATACAGGCGGGGGAAACAGATTCGGCCGCATTAAGGCCGCCAACAACACACAATGATTACCGTTTACAAGCGTATATGCTTGCATTGTAAAGAGCTAACTATAATATGGTCAAGCCTCACGAAGGATTAGTACTGCTCGGCTGAGTA
>JAHIWF010000132.1 GCA_018815555.1 Spirochaetota bacterium
GTAAAAACCTGCTCGCACAGAAAAACAAGGAGAAAGCATGAAGCTTGCCGTTATCACCGGGTTCCTCGGTAAAACCAAAGATCGATTTCATGAATACAACAAAGAACTGGATCTGGATGCCAAATTCAGTCTGCTCAGCAGTATACCCGGTTATTCCGGTGTAGAAGTGGTGTATCCTTACGAAACACCGCAGGCTGCTGAACTAAAAGCCTTGCTTGCAAAACACAAACTGCAGGTAGCGGCCATAAACGTTAACGTAAAAGGCGAACCGGAATTCCGTAATGGCGGTCTTACCTCCACCGATGCGGCGGTACGGGCCAAGGCTGTCCGTTTCATCAAGGAAGCCAAAGATTATGCCAAAGCAGTCGGTGCGGACAAGGTAACCTGCTGCCCCCTGGGTGACGGCTACGAATTCGCTTTTCAGTATGACTACGCCGCCGCCTGGAAAAACCTGGTTAGCGCTTTCCGCGAAGCGGCCGAATACTGCCCGGAAATAACCCTGTTCGTAGAGTACAAGCCTTCGGAAACCCGCGGGAAATGCTTTGTGGATTCGGCGGCCAAGACAGTCTGTCTGATACGTGACGCCGGCAGCAAAGGGCTCGGAGTTACGCTGGACTTCGGCCACTCGGTATACGGCGGCGAAAATCCGGCCGAAGCGGCAGCCCTGGTTCATGCGTCCGGCATTCCATTATATATTCATATCAACGATAACGACGGAAAATGGGATTGGGATTATTTCTGCGGAACCAAGCATTACCTGGAATATGTCGAGTTCATCCATGAGCTGAAGAAAATCGGCTACGACGGCTGGTACACTTCGGACACCAGCCCCACCCGCTGGGATATCGCCGGAACCTTCGAAGCCAACGCCCGCCTGAGCAACAAGATCGAGAAACTGCTTGCCCAGCCGCAGATGAAGGAGCTGGACAGCCTGGTAAAGCTAGGCGACTATCTGAAAACCTGGAAGTTCGTCGAGCAGCATATTTTCGGTCTGGGCGATTAATATATAACACAAAACTGAAACCAGATTTTCAGCACAGCCGGTTTTATGACAGCTTCATAAAACCGGTTTTTAACAACTACAACAGGGAGTATATTCATGAAGCAATGGAAGGTTCTGGTAAGCCGCCGGATACCACAGGAAGGGCTGGATCTGCTGGCAGAAGCATGTGAGCTGACGATGCACCAGGAAGACCGGCCGATGACCAGGAGCGAACTGCTGGCGGCAGCGGCCGGAAAAGACGGAGTGCTCTGCCTGTTAACGGACAAAATAAACGCCGAGCTGTTCGATGCCGCACCCACCGTACGCGCTTATGCCAATTTTGCCGTGGGCTACGACAACATGGATGTGGCCGAGGCGTCCCGCCGCCGCATTCCGCTGTCCAACACTCCGGATGTACTTACCGACGCCACTGCCGACATGGCCTGGGCTCTGCTGTTTGCCACAGCCCGCCGGGTGGTTGAATCCGATGCGGTAATGCGTTCGGGCAGCTGGGCCGGCTGGGGTCCGCTGCAGTTTATCGGCGGCGACATCACCGGAGCCACGCTGGGCATAGTGGGTGCCGGGCGGATCGGCGCTGCCATGACAGCCAGAAGCAACGGATTCCGCATGCGTGTTCTGTATACCGACGCCCGACGCAACGAGCAACTGGAACAATCGACCGGTGCGGTTTTTGTCAGCTTTGACGAATTACTGCGCCAATCGGACTATATAAGCGTTCATGTACCGCTGCTGCCGGAAACCCGCCATCTATTCAACGAGGCTGCCTTTGCCAGGATGAAGCCCACAGCCTGCCTGATAAATACCGCCCGCGGTCCGGTTATCGACGAAGCCGCTTTGGTACGCGCCTTGCGCGATAAAACCATTGCTGGCGCCGGGCTGGACGTGTATGAGCACGAACCGGCCATGAGCGAGGGACTGGCCGCGCTGCCCAATGTAGTGCTAACACCGCACACCGCCAGCGCTACCCATGCCAGCCGCAACGGAATGGCGCGCAAAGCGGCGACCAACCTGCTGGCCATGCTGCGCGGCGAACGCGCACCGGACTGTCTGAATCCGGAAATATATCCAGGCTGAATATAACTGGATCAAAGACCTGAAAGCTTCCGTCCTATCCGGGGCGGAAGCGTTTTTTGCACAGACGACTAAGACATCAAAAAAGCAAGGCCCCGCTGAA
>JAHIWF010000133.1 GCA_018815555.1 Spirochaetota bacterium
AAGCCGGTAAGAAGTACTGCTTTGGCACTTGCCGAGTCTGACAAGCCGGTTTCTGATGCCAATTTCGAGGAATTTTAAGTCCCGATAGCAAATAATCAAGCTGCGGACTTGTGTGCGCGTGCCTGTGTGCCTAAAATTATAACCAGGAGACTACATGCACCTGCACCGGCTTACTGCCTGCACTTTGTATTGGCGGAATATACTGCTCATGGTATCGCTGCCGATTTTACTGTCGGGTGGTGTCAAACTCTGGGCAGATTCCGCTGCTACCCCTAAAATATTGGTGCTGCATTCCTATAATCAGGGCTACGAGTGGACCGATCGGGTGAATCAGGGAGTCGCCGAGATTTTTGGCGTATATGCAGGGCTGGATTATTATGTTGAATATATGGATGCCAACCGCTACTCGGACAGCTGGTACCTTCAACAGCTGGTAGCCCTCTATGGCTACAAATATGCCAATAAAGGGATACACTTCGATGCTGTTGTAACCGTAGATGACAATGCCTTTAATTTTGCCCTGGAGCATCGTACTTCGTTGTTTTTTGACGCGCCGCTGGTTTTTTGCGGAGTTCATGATATTGCCGCCGCATTGCCTGCCGGAAATAAAAATATTTACGGCATCGAAGAAGAAAAATCCATTAAAGAAACCATAGACCAGGCTTTGCTTCTGTTTCCGGAGACCACAACCATAGTGGCACTGGCCGGCCGCCGACCGGTGGAACAGGATCTCCTGGCTTCCTTCCGTCAGCTGCAGCAATTGTATAGCGACCGCTACCGGTTGCAGGTGCTGGATGGCTTGCCGGCGACAGACTTGCGGCAGGCCCTCGCGGGGTTGGATGTAAACTCCATTATCGTATATCTGTCTTACATGCAGGATATAAACGGTAAGCAGTACAGCTATCAGGATGGTATACAGTTGGCCGCTTCCAATCCGGCAATACCGGTATTCGGACTCTGGGATTTTCATATACGTGAGGGAATCCTGGGTGGCAAGGTTGTCCATGCTTCTGCACAAGGGCAGGCGGTAGCTGTGCTCGCACTGGAAGTGGCTGAAGGAAGCCATCGTGACCAGGAATTTCTGGTGAGAAAATCGCCTAACCGCTTTCTGTTTGATGACAGCAGTCTGCATGGCTTTGGTTTGACCAACGAAGCCCTGCCAATAGGTTCCGAACTGATCAACTTGCAGATAAGCCATTTTACCGAACATTGGCAGCGCGGAGACATAAAAAGCTTTTTTGGCTATGACCTGTTTGAGAACCATGGTGCGGTAATGCTGCTGATCGATCCGGACAGCGGCCTGATCGTTGACGCCAACCGTGCCGCCCGGCTTTTTTACGGATATCCTCGTTTGGATGAGAAATCCATTTCCGATATCAATACTTTAACCCAGGAACAGACCCGGCAGGGGATGGCTTTAGTACAGCAACGACAGCAAAACAGTTTTAATTTCCAGCATCGTCTGGCTGACGGCAGTCTGCGTAATGTTGATGTATATTCCTGGCCGGTGCGGGTGGCCGATACTGATCTGATTTTTTCTATAATCCATGACGTAACAGCTAGAGTTACTGCCGAACGGCAGTCGCGGCAGCAGCAGTTGTTGCTCGGTTTCATAGGCCTGATATTTCTAGCGCTCAGTATACTTACTATTTCGATTCTGCTGCGCATGATACGGGCAAAGCGCTTTACCGAAAAGCGCTTGCGCACTGAGCTGCGTATGAAATCCGCACTACTTGATGCCATACCTAATCCGGTCTTTTTTAAGGATGGCCGGGGGCGATATATCGGATGTAACCGTGCGTATGAAACATTTTACGGCAGGCGGCAAAGCGATCTGGTCGGTAAAACCCTGCTGGAGGTTAATACCCCGGAGCAGGCCGCAAAATATGCACAGATGGATGCCTTGCTTCTGGAAAATCCGACAGAAATCCAGACCTACGAATGGCAGGTTCAGGCGGCTGATGGCCATGCCCGTGATGTTTTATTTCACAAAGCCGCCATGTTTGCGGAGAACCAGGTTGTGTCCGGTCTGGTTGGTGTAATAACCGACATAACCGAGCGTAGGGTGCAGGAAAAGCAGTTGCAGCAGAGCCTGCAGGACAAGCAGACCCTTATCAAGGAATTGTACCACCGTACTAAAAACAATATGCAGGTGATATCGTCTTTTATCAGTTTGCAGGCTTCGGGGCAGGATAACCCAAAGTTGTTGACCATTCTGCGGGATATTGACCAGCGCATAAAAACCATGGCGCTGGTGCATCAGATGCTTTACAATACCGGCGATCTTTCGCGCATTAAGCTGGATCTATATGCCAAACAGTTGTTTGAATCGACTTTTGAGAGTTATCATGTAGACAATAACCGGATTCTGTGGGAGGTAGTATGTGATGAAATATTCCTGTTGCTGGATCTGGCTATTCCCTGCGGCCTCATAATAAACGAATTACTGACCAACAGCTGCAAATATGCTTTTCCTGATGGCCGTTCCGGTACTATTGTCTTGCAAATTCGTCGTCAGCCGGATGGCCGTATCAATATGGAGTTCAAGGATGATGGAGTGGGGCTGCCTGCCGATATCGATTTGCATAATGCGGCTACTCTGGGCATGAGCATGGTAAAGATGCTGGTCGAGCATCAGCTTGAGGGTTCTATTGTTGTGAGCTCTGGACCTGGTGTCCGTTACAGCATCAATTTTTCTGATGACAAATACAGTGCGAGGGTAGAGGCATGAATATTCTGGTAGTAGAAGACGAGGCGATGACCGTTATGCTGATGAAACTGCTGCTGAAGCAGCTGGGGTATACCAATGTGTATGCGGTAGCCTCCGGCGAGAAAGCCCTGGCCTTTGTAGACGAATGGCAACCTGATTTAGTGTTCATGGATATTCTGCTGGCCGGGCAGTTGGACGGAATTCAGACTACCGTCGAACTGCTTAAAAAACTTGCTTGCCATATCGTCTACACCACCGGCTATGATAGCCCGGATATACGCGCCCGGGCAGACTCCAGCGGTGCTTCAGCCTATTTGCTGAAGCCGGTATCCCGGGCAGACCTTGCTGCTGCCATTACCAAGTTGTTTGGACCGACTGAGCTGCCTACCGACAGCTAAGGCCAGCCTGGTCAATTTGTAAAACAAAACACTATAGATAGTTTCTATAGTCAAAACGTCGTATCAATTTTTGAACTTTTTTTCCTGAATTTGCTTGCGTAAAATCCTATTTCAGTATTACTATAAGCCCATTATCGGTAGCACTTTCGGCTCGTACTCTCTTTATCGGGCTGAGGTCTGCGATACCAATAAGGCATGAATCATCATCAAGCAGGAGTTTGTATGCAGTTGTACGCGTATTCCGGGGATATTTCTTCCATTGATTATCTGTCTATGCTGGTTGTGGATGTGCACGGCGCTATCCGCTCGGTTTCTCTGCCGCGGTCCTATGTCAGCGAAAAAGTGCTGAAAGACGGCATAGGTTTTGATGCCAGTAATTTTGGCTATGCCCAGGTGCATAAAAGTGATATGGTAGCCATTCCTGACCTGAGCACCGCTTTCGTCGAGGAAAAAGACGACTTTAAAATCCTGCATACCTTCTGTGATGTATGGACCACCGACGGCGAGCTGTTCGATCAGTATCCGCGCTCTATTGCCAAGAAAGCAGTAAAATATCTACAGGATTCCGGCATTGGCGAAGACGCCAAAATGCTGGTGGAACTGGAATTCTATGTGTTTGACGACGTGCGCTATTCCACCACGGTAGCCCATTCCTATTACTATGTGGAGAGTGCCGAAGGTATCGGCGAAAGCTACGAGGACGCCCCGCGTTTCGGTCTGTCCAAGGGCTACCACCGGCTGGCGCCGGACGACAAATACGGCCAGCTGCGCAACGAAGTGGTGCGCGCTATGGAGCAGGCCGGTATCCCGGTAAAATATCACCACCACGAAGTAGGTGCCGCCCAGCTGGAAATAGAACTCAATTTTATCTCGCTGGTGCAGGCTGGTGACGCCGTAGTGCTCAGCAAGTGGATTATCCGCTCGATAGCCGAAGAAATGGGCCTGTTTGTCACTTTTATGCCCAAGCCGATGTACAAGATCGCCGGCAACGGCATGCACGTGCACCAGTACGTGACCAAGGCCGGCAAAAGCATCTTCCCCGGCGAGGAGATGTACGGGCTGTCCACGGCCGGTCTGCAGTACACCGCTGGCCTCTTGTCGCATGCCCTCTCCGGCTCGCTCTTGGCCTGGTCCAACCCCAGTACCAACAGCTACCGGCGCCTGGTGGCCGGTTATGAAGCTCCGGTATCGGCAACCTTCGCCAAGGCCAGCCGCGCCGCTGCCGTGCGCATTCCGGGCTACCTTAAAAAGGGCGAGGCCCGCATCGAGTTCCGCACCGGTGATGCCACCGCCAACACCTACTACTTCCTGGCGGCCATGCTGCTGGCCGGTATCGACGGCATCAAACGCGCTCTGGACCCGGTAAAGCTCGGCTATGCCAACACCAAAGAATCCGCAAAAAACATCTTCCCTACCGGCTTGTTCCATGTGCTGGCCGGCCTTAAAAAAGACCATGAGTACCTGCTGCCGGCCTTCCCCAAGGAACTGATCGACAGCTGGATTACCCTCAAGCAGCATGAAGCTGAATATGTGTATAACGCGCCCGTACCGCAAGAGTACGAGCTGTACTTTTAATTGTTAAGGAAGGTTGCCAATGAGTTTTGAGACATTGATGGGAGATGAAGCCATCGCCCTGGCCGCCGTACATGCCGGCCTCGGAGGAGCCTTTGCCTATCCCGGCACGCCCTCCACCGAAATCATGGAGTACCTGCAGGACTTGGCTTCGCGGGTCGCCGAAGGCAAGATACCCGGCGAGAAATTTGCCGCGCAGTGGGTGGCCAACGAGAAGACCAGTTACGAATCGGCGCTCGGCGCTTCCTTCGCCGGCAAACGGGCGCTGGTGTCCATGAAACACGTCGGCCTGAATGTGGCCGCAGATCCTTTTGTAAATTCCGGGCTGGTAAAAGTAAACGGCGGCTTGGTGGTGGTGGTAGCCGATGACCCCGGCATGCACTCCTCGCAGGACGAACAGGACAGCCGCTGGCTGGCCGACTTCGCGCGCATCCCCTGTTTTGAGCCGGCCAACCAGCAGGAAGCCTACGACATGACCCGTGTCGCCTTCGACCTTTCCGAGGAGCTGGAAGTTCCGGTGATGATCCGCATAACCACCCGTCTGGCACACAGCCGCTCGGTGGTGCAGCTGGCCGATGCGCGTAAGGGCAATCCCATCCGCAAGCCGGAAAACCGCATGGACTGGATACTCATGCCGGCCGTAGCCCGTAAACGCTGGAAGGTGGTCCTCGAGCGCCAGAAAGTGCTGGAGGCCAGGTCCGAAACCATGCAGTGCAATCCGCTTACCAAGGGCGGCAAGAAGCTGGGCGTAATCACCTGTGGTCTGGCCCTGCAATATTATAAGGAAAATCTTGACGACTATATCGCCGCCAACGGCGAGGCTCCTACCCATCTGCATGTCGGATTTTATCCGATGCCGCAGCAGAAAATCCGTGAGCTCTATGCCGCCTGTGACCAGGTTCTGGTTGTCGAGGAAGGCTATCCTCTGGTAGAACGTCTTCTGCGCGGTGTTATTCTGCCAGGCAAGCCCATTCTGGGCAAAGAAAGCGGCCAGATACCCTACGATGGCGAGCTTTCTCCCGATATCGTGCGCAAGGCGCTGGGCCTGCCGGCCAACGAAGGCCTGTCGGTAAAGGAATTGTCACCACCCGGCCGTCCTCCGCAGCTGTGTATGGGCTGCCCGCATGCCGACAGTTATAGCGCGCTCAACGAGGCAATTAAAGAATATTCACTGCATGCGGTAACCAGTGACATCGGCTGCTACACTCTGGGTGCATTGCCTCCGTACAATGCTATTGAGACCACCGTGGACATGGGTGCCAGCATAGGCATGGCCCGCGGTGCTTCCGAAGTGGGGCTTACTCCGGTTGTGGCAGTAATCGGCGATTCCACTTTCTATCATTCCGGCTTGTCCAACCTTATCGACGCGGTTAGTCATAACACCAATATGACTGTGCTGATTCTGGACAACGACACCACCGGCATGACCGGCGCCCAGCCGACCATCCTGCCCTCCAGCCGGCTGGAGCCGGTACTGCGCGGTGTCGGCATTGCTCCGGAACACATCCGCGTCATCCGTGCCCACAAGAATGAGCACGAGAAAAACGTGGCGGTTATAAAAGAAGAACTTGCCTTTGAAGGACCTTCGGTGATAGTCCTGGTGCGCGAGTGTATCGAAGCCCTCAAG
>JAHIWF010000134.1 GCA_018815555.1 Spirochaetota bacterium
ATTGGACTTAATATGGATAGTTCAATATCCACGAGAGCCAGTTCGGCCTGGTTAAGCGGCGGGAAGCGGGGATCCTGGAAGGCTGCCGCCACTGCCATTTCCTGAATAGTTTGAATTAGCGGCGCAGCACTGTTCATGCGGCCGATACAGCCACGCAATTGGCCAGCTTTATGTAAGGTAACAAAGAGACCACGCTGTATTTCGAGCTGGGCTTCCACGCTGACCGTAGGGGGAGCTTTACGCGAAAAAGCGGCCTGGATGGCATCCCGGGCACAGCGGAGCAGCAATTTTTGATCATCGATAGCGAACTGGTCAACAGACATTAAAACCATCCTGCTGTGGCATAGTGTACAATATTGGTGGCATTGTTGTCACGCAGGATTTTAGAATCAGCCTGATCCAGAATAGAAAAACTGGCATCCCCCAGACATTGAAGCTCCAACAGCGTGGCAATACTGGAGACTGAAACAGATTCATATTCTTGCCGATCAGCATATATACCCTGAATATTTCGCTCTGCCAGGTTGTGCAGCAGCAAATCCGCCAGTTTGACAGCTTTAGCTGGAACCAGCGAGCTGGAAATATTGCTGGAAGCAGCAATCAGCGTATTTTTGCAGCGATCGGTAAAAACTAGATCAAGCAAGCGGGCACTAATGCGCGAAAGGTTGGGGTGAGTACCTCTCAGTAAAATCGGAACTATGGCCGCTTCCGGAAACAGCAGCTTAATGAAAGGCAATTGAACCTCAATGCTGTGATGCTTCATGTGGCAGATATCATCTACCTGAACCAGAGTACTGCTGGCTTCGATTTCGCGGCAAAGATTCTGGTTTACGCGGATCCGACCAATAGGCGTCTCAAAATAGCTTGATTCAGGGATGATAATGGCGGCCTGGCCTTCCTCGTTATCGTCGGCCAGGATTACAATGTTTTTTATTTTACGAGAACTGCTCTGGGCTGTTTTCCAGGCAGCTGCCAGAAGATTCAGGATGTAGTCATAGCTGGCGTGCGGGAGTAATAGCGCTCTGGCATCGGTTCTTGCCGCAGTGGCCTTAGCCAGTGCTGTCCGGATAAGTTCAGTGAGTATCTGGCTGTCCTCCGGATAGAAGATGCCAGAAAATATGGCTTCTCGGTATTTGACTCCGGTTTGTACCTCATTCATATACTGATAAGTATAAGAACTCCATTTTGTTTTACAAGAGTAAGTATCGTTTTGCTTGACTGTTCATGCTGTAAGGTAAAGCAGCTGTGTAAGATCGATGGCCACAACATAGGACCGTCCTCGCTGCAGCATGGTTTCGCGGGGAAGCCGCAGTGTTATGGTAGGGGGATTTTGACCCTCCAGCTCAAGAACCATTTCCAGGTATTCGCCAAGATAGCGGGCCTGCTGGCAGCTGCCGCGCAGAATCAGGCAATCGGTCGCTGCTGTCTCTTGCCCTTCTTTAAGCAATCTGGCCGCGTTGCGCTCGAAGGCCAATGCTCCTAGTGGAAAATCGTGCGCTGACAGCGCTGAATGCCCGGTATGCAGCGCTGGCTCTACTTCCGCTATTTGTGTGTACTGCTTTGCCGAAAGTTGAACACTATGGCCCATATCGGTTTTCAGCTTAATGATTCCAGGCTTTGGTGTAGCCTCGCATACCGGCATAAGCACCATATGACCAAGAAAGCGTGCCGCGGCTATGGAATTAGGCTGTTCCCAGATCATTCGTGGTTCAGCCACCTGGATGATGTGACCGTTTTGCATAATTGCCACCCGATCGGCTATGGCTAATGCTTCTTCAAGATCATGAGTAACATATAGAGCGGTAAAACCGAGCCGTTGTTGTTCTTCGCGCAGATCCTGCCTCAGTCGTTTGCGCAGAGTACTGTCTAAAGAAGAAAGCGGTTCATCAAACAGGATTATTTCCGGTTTGGCAGCCATGGTTCTAGCCAGAGCCACCCGCTGTTTTTCGCCTCCAGACAGTGTAAGTATACTGCGCGGGCCAAAGTCGGGCAGACCGACCAGCTGTAATAGTTCCTGCGCCCGCTTGCGACGCTCTTCAGCTTTCATGTGTCGGCCGTGCAGCCCGTAGGTGATGTTGCGCAGAACGGTCAGATGCGGAAACAAGGCATAATCCTGAAATACCATCCCGACCCGGCGTTTACCCGCGTCAAGCTTGCTTATTTCCTGGCCATCCATGTATATTGACCCGCTGTCTTCGGCCAACAGTCCGGCCAGCAGCCGGAGCAGGGTGCTTTTGCCGCAGCCGGATGGACCTACCACCGCCAGTAGCTCGCCCTTTTCGATAGACAGGTCGACCGACAGCTGCAATTCCGGCCACCGTTTAGTCAATTTGGATATTTCAAGCTTTACCATTATTGAGATCCTTAAGGAAAAATACAAAAGCTGTCAGAGCGGACAGGATTACTGCAGCTGCGCAGGCTTCGTTAAAGCGATATGAGCCCGCCAGCTTGTATAGATACGAAGCCAGTGTTTCCAGTCCGCTTACTGGGGCAACAATGAGGGCATTGGCATCACCGGCACTGATGGCAAAGGCAAAGGCAAATCCGGAAAGTATGGCTGGCAGGGCCAGCGGCAATCCGACGCGCAGAAAGGCGCTATAGCGGCTGGAGCCAAGGGTACGCGCTGCCTGTAGGTATTTTTCGTCATTGCGGCCAACCGAGCCCTGAATAGCCTTGAAGATAAAAGGGTAGGCGGATACCGCCTGTACCAGTGCAATTACCAGCAGCGAGGAACTGCCAAGCAGACTGGACCAGCCGAAGGCCAGAACCACACTGGAAATTGCCAGTGGCAGCAGCGGCAATATTCGGGTAAGCAACAGCGACTTGAAACTGCGTGACGAAACTGCCAGCAGAATGCCGCTTATAGTGGCCAGGAAGGCTGCCAGCAGGCCGAGCAGTATGGTATTGGCGAAGGCGGTCCGGAATCCACTGGATGTATACAGTCTCAGGAAATTTTGAACGCCAAGGCTGGCACTGGCATAGCTGCGACCGCGTACCGAAAAGGCTTCCACAATGATGGCGATCAGTGGACCGCCGAAAAAGAATAAAACCAGCAGGCCATACAATGCTGCCAGAAGGCGGCTGAGTCGGTTTTTGAATGGCTGCGGTGGTCGCAATACAATCTGCCCTTGGTCGGCCCCGGCGGTTTTGGCTTCAAGTAAAGCGTAAAGAGCCAGTACCAGTATTGCTATCAGTGTTTCGGCCAAGGCGAAGGCGCTGGCCAGAGGCTTGTCGAACTCGAAACGGGCCGCCCGGTAAATTTCCACCTCCGGTGTGCTGATGCCTGGGCCGGAAAAAAGCATCACAATGACGAAACTGAAGAAGCAGAGCAGAAATACCAGCGTGGCTGCCGAGCCGACGGCCGGCAGGATGGCCGGCAGGGTTACCGTCCGGAATACACGCAGCCGTCCAGCACCAAGCAGTCGGGCGGCGTCTTCCTGGTTGGCCGATACCCGTTCCCAGGCGTCAGCCACATAGCGCATCACCAGCGGAAAATTATAAAACCCGTGAGCCAGAACCAGCCCCTGAAAGGAATAGAGAAAGCGCAGCGGTGGTTCCTGCAGGTTGAACAAAGCCATCAGCAGGCGGTTAAGCAGTCCGTTGTGACCATAATATAATACGAAGCCGATGGCCACAATCAGCGCCGGCATGGAAAAAGGAATGACGGTTAAGGCGGCCAGCAAACGCTTGCCGGCGAAACGCCGGCGGGCCAGCAGAAAGGCCCCCGGCAGCCCCAGCAGCAAAGCACAGGCGGTGCTGGCCAGAGCCTGGCCCAGGCCGAATCTGAATGAATACAGAAACCTGGGCTCAGTCAGGGCCCGCAGCACATTGTTGCGTAGCCCGCCGTCCAGCAGGGGCCTGAAAGCGGCCAGAACCGGCAGCAAGATGAACACCAGCAGCAGCGGAAACAGTACGCTGCCGGCCAGTGTGCCTTGTCCGAGCCGGATTCCGGTACCTCCAGTGCGGGCAGACTGTTTTCTGCCTGCCTCAGTGCAGATTTTGGTCATTGCCCGCTTTGCACGGCATCAAGGACCAGCCGGTCCAATCCGTCTAGCTTAGTGGCATCTACCAGGAAACTATTGGCCGGCACCGGTGAATGGCTGAAGCTGGCCGGCAGTTCTACGGCAGGATTGATCGGGTACATCCAATTGGTTAACGGAATATGTTTCTGGAAGCCCTCGCTGAGTACAAAATCGAGAAAGCGTTCGGCATTTACCCGGTTTTTAGCTCCGTGCACCATGCCGATTCCTTCGATCTGAATCGGATGACCTTCGGCGAATTCCAGAGCACGGTAGCGTCCGGCGCTTTCGTATTCGGCGTGATAAGCTGCGCTGGTAGTATAGGATATGACCAGGGGTGCCTCACCGCTGGTAAATAGGCCATACCCCGTGCTCCAGCCCGAAGTCATGGCCAAAATGGATGGAGCCAGACGTTTCCAGTAATCGGCCGTGGCTGTACCATATACATGGCTGGTCCAAGCGGCAAATCCCAGACCGGGAGTGCTGGTGCGTGGATCCATCAGAATAAGTTTGTCTTTATATTCGGTTTTTGTAAGGTCTTCCAAAGACTGCGGTGGATTGGTTAGCAGTTCTGAGTCCCAGATGATGGCAAAGGTACTGTAGTCGAAGGGGGTCAGGTGCCAGTCCTGGTCCAGAATCAGTTGCTCAGGTACCAAGGCGGAATTTGCCGGCTTGTAAGGAGCCAGTATACCGGCCTGTAGTGCTTTGGGCAGCAGATGATTGTCGATCCCGATAATCAGATCAGCTTTTGGTGCAGCCTTTTCTTCAATGACCCGGGCCATGGTCTGCCCGGCATCGCCAATGCCCAAAATAGTCACTTTGATGCCGCTCAGCTCTTCGAATTCAGCGATTACCGCCGGCCCCGGCCCCCATTCGCTGGTAAAAGAGTCATACGAATATATGACTAGTTCATCAGTGGCCTTGGCCGTGCACGAAACAGTGAAAAGTACTGCAATAAAGATTGTTGTGAAGGCAAACAAGGCTGCTGCGCTATTGTTGCCGTTAAAAATGTGACGAGTGTTCATTCGTCTCCCTCCGCCGGTATTATCCGGATCAGGTTGTACGGGTCTGTTCTCAGATGCGCGCTTCAACGAAGCTGACGCACCACCCCGGCAGACGCATCATAAGCCCGATAGGGCCGCTCTTGCAAGAGGGCCGCTGCCTTCCTTGCCGCTGAAGGCATATCCAGCTAAAGGCGCTGCCTCTTGCGTTTATGCAGCACAGACAGCATACTTGAAGCATGAATCCATCAGAACTTCCGGTTTATCAACAGAAGCAGTCCATTCTTGATGCGCTTGCCCAAAATCAGGTAATCGTAGTAGAAAGCCCTACCGGCTCGGGTAAAACCACCCAGTTGCCGGTAATCCTGCATGAGGCCGGCTATGCTGCCCACGGCATCATCGGTGTTACCCAGCCCCGCCGCATTGCCGCCATCTCGGTGAGCGAGTTTATCAGCCGGCAGCTGGGTACTCCCTTACCCGGCCTGGTCGGCTATAAGATGCGTTTCGAGGACCTTACCGATTTTTCAACCAAAATTAAAATAATGACCGACGGCATCCTGCTGCAGGAGATGAAACTCGATCCCGCGCTCAGCCGCTATTCGGTTATCATGGTCGATGAAGCCCATGAGCGCAGCCTGAATATTGATTTTATATTGGGCCTACTTAAGCGTGTTCTGGAAGCAAGGCCGGAGTTCAAGGTAATTGTGTCCAGCGCTACCATCAACGCCGACATTTTCCGGGCCTACTTTTCGGATTGCCCCCTGGTAAAGATTGACACACAGGTGTATCCGGTCAGCGTGGTTATCGATCCGCCGGCCATCGAGGCCAATCTGGATTCACTGGTGGATAAGATCGAAGATATCGTCAACCGTTTGGTGCACGAGCAGCGCCCCGGCGATATTCTCATCTTCCTGCCCGGCGAAAAAGCCATCAAGACAACTTTGCAGCGGCTGGCCCAGAGCGAGTCGAACCAGAAGCTGCATCTTATTCCGCTGTACTCGCGACTGGGCAAGGACGAACAGCAGCGGGTGTTCGAAAAAGCTCCGGAAGGACTGACCAAAGTCATAGTTTCCACCAATATCGCCGAAACCAGTGTTACTATCGATGGTGTTACCAGCGTTATCGATTCTGGCCAGGCCAAGCTTAATTTCTATAACCCGAAAACATTTACCTCCAGTCTGGTGGAGGTGCCTATAAGCAAGGCGTCCTGCAACCAGCGCAAGGGCCGGGCCGGCCGTACCAGGCCCGGTTACTGCTACCGACTTTTCTCGCGCGACGATTTTGAGAACCGCTCGCTATTCACGATGGAAGAAATTTACCGTACCGACCTGTCCGAAGTGGTGTTGCGCATGGCCGAACTGGGTATCCGTGATTTTGAAAATTTCGATTTTATTTCTCGACCCAACCGTTCCGGTATACTCGGCGCGATGGATATACTCAACCTGCTGGAAGCCTTTAACCCCGACCGCAGCCTGAGCCGGGTAGGCGAGCTGATGTGCGCCTTCCCCCTGCTGCCGCGCTTGTCGCGCATCATTGTCGAAGCCATGTTGCGCTATCCGGATGTGCTGGACGAAGTGCTGGTGGCCGCCGCCTTTCTGTCTACCCAGAGCCCCTATGTGCTGCCGCAGGGCGAAGAAATGGAAGCCAGACGCGCCCATCATGCCTTCCGCGATCCGGCCGGGGATTTCCTTTCGTATCTGAAGATTTTCAAGGCCTTTCTGGAGGCCAAACAAAAAGCCAAATTCTGCGAGCACAATTACCTGGACGAACGAACCATGCTGGAAATTGTGCGTATAAAAGAGCAGCTGGAGCTTATTGTGCATGATCTTGGATCCTCCATCGGCAAAGGCGGTTCGATTGACCAGTATCTGGCTTCAGTCAGCCGTGGTTTAATACAGTTTGTCTGTGTGCGGGTGGAGCGCGGCATCTTCCGTACCCTGATGGGTGAACGTGTGCAGATTCATCCCGGTTCGGTCATGTTCAAGGAAAATCCGGATTACCTGGTCGCCGGGGAAATTGTACGCACTACGCGTATGTATGCTATGAGTGTTTCGCCGCTGCGCAAGAATATGCTGCATTCGATATCACCAGTTATTTTAGATCGGCTCAGTCAGTTCCATCAGGGAGGTGGAGCTGCGCCGATTCCGGAAGGCCGCGACCGGCGCGAGCGTGTCGATTCCGGTAGCCGGAAGTCACTGGTGGCGGTGCAAGCCGGTAAACAGGGTGGAGGGCGGCCGGGAGCCGGCCGTGATGAGGCTGCTGTCACTAAACCGCGCGACTTTACCAACCGTGTAAAAATCGGTTCGGAAATTTTTGAGCTTGCAGCGGTAAAGAAGCGCAAAAAAGCCATACTAAACTGGCCGGATTTTGCCAAAGCCCGCGAAACGTTTTCTTCAGAGACCGCTCTATCTTTTAAGGGAATGATTGGCGTGGTGCAATATGAACATAAACGCTTCCTGGATGGTGAGAAGCTGGAAACCATTTTGCGTATAGCCCATTGGCTGGATCCGGAAGGCGACCTGAAAAAGAACTGGCCAAAGAAGCGTCAGTACAATGTCTATGAAGAACTGCCCGACTTGGTGGCGGCTCTGCAGCATGTGCTTCAGCTATCTGTATGGAAACCCAAAAACCCGGAACTAGGGTTTGTTGCACTTTTTCATGATGGTGAAGGAATCTACCAGTTCCGTATTTCGCGCGGCTTCCATACTGCGCTGAACGAAAGTCTGGCCAGCCTGGAAGCCCTGGTGGACGAGGCAGCTGAGAGTGCCAGCACCGAAGAGAAACACGCCATCAGCAGCCTGTATCGCAAGCTGTCCGCTTTCTTCGGTGAGTAACTTGCGCTGCGCTGTAAGGGATGCGTGCCGGCGTAAACCGGCCTCTGTAAATTATTCCTGGTTCGAGCTCTTTTTTACAAAATAAATCTCGCGAATTGGCCGGCCTTCAGTAATGGCTCTTTGCTCAAATTTTGTTACCGGACGCCATTCCCGGCGCTCTGCCCACCGCGCAAACTGGTTCTGCAAACCTGGTTCGGCCAGAAACATTTCCAGTGCGGACTCAGCATATTCTTCCCAGTCGCTCGCAAAGTATATATACCCGCCTGGTTTCAGCCGGCTGGTAAGCAGGCTCAGGATGGAAGGACGGATAAGCCGGCGCTTGTGATGCCGTTTTTTGGGCCAGGGATCCGGAAAGAAAATTAGGAAGCCGTCTACCGAGTCCGGTGCAAGCATGGTCTCAATGACATCCATAGCATCATGGCGGCAAACCCGCAGATTCTGCAGCTTGTGCTGCATAACCAGATCCAGTAGGTGCCCGACGCCCGGAGCATGCACTTCCAGTCCCAGAATGTTGTGGTCTGGCAGATTGGTGGCAATATCGGCGCTGGCGTCCCCCATGCCGAAACCAATTTCTACAATGAAAGGTCCTTTACGGCCAAAGAGCTGTTCTGGCTGAATGAGCCGGCCTGGTTTGTATACCAGACCAAACAGTGGATAGCCATCAAGTAAGGCCCGTTTCTGGGTTTCGGTCATGCGGCCATTTCGCAGAACATAACTGCGCAGTTCGCTGCCGCCGCTGCTTAGGCAGGTATGCAGAGGATCTATATCCGCTTCCGGAGCTACGCATTCACACTGGTGCTGAATCAGGGTAGAGCTGTTTTCCATGAAAAGAATCCTGTTTCTGATTTAATGTCCAGGCTGTACACCGCAACATAGCGGGCCCGGCTGCGCCACTGGCCATCGCCCCATAGGCTGTCCAGGTTAGCGCTGTTATTGCTAAGAGTGCTGGTTTTAACCACATTCTGGCCAGCATCGAAAAAAAACAAGGTGTTAACTGTATAAGAGCTGTTCAATTCAATGGTGCCGGAGGTCGAAATCATAATTGAGGGAAATGTATATTCCGTAAAATCAGGCGCGCTTAGCATAAAACTGCGCTCGCTGCGCTGGCCGGCCTGATCCACCAGCAGCAGCCGGTAAAGCCCGCGCGGCAAGCGCTGCTGGTCCCAACTGCTGGCGCTGAGCCCGTTGCTTCCCAGCCACAATTCCCCGTCTTCCTCTTTATAGGTCCAGTTTGATGCATCCAGTTTCCAGAACAGTTCCTGTTCGTCATTGACAATGTACATAGCCTCTACGTCTTCCTGGCCATCCTTGTCGCGTACGATAGCAAATACCGACAGGGTTTCCAGGGCTGCCTGCTCCGCTGCCTGCTGATGCACTACCAGACGGTGACTGATCGTAACCAGCTCCGGCGGGTAGGCTTCGCATGCATTGAGCAGCAACAACAAGACCAGGATCAGTACGGTTGTCGTTTTAGCAGTCCAGCTATGCACACCCTGGATGCAGGGAAGCGTTTTCCGCACCTTCATCAGAATGACGACTTGCAGTTCTTCATGCCTGCAGCAAAA
>JAHIWF010000135.1 GCA_018815555.1 Spirochaetota bacterium
CTTGTGGGTAAAGCTGGGTGCCGGCCTGGACTTTAGCCTGAACAAGCACTTGTACCTGCGTCCGCTGGTACTGTTCGGTATCGGCATCCACACTCCGGACGACGCGGAACAGATCAGCAACACCGAAATTCTGGCCAATGACGTTCAGTTGACCAAACTACGCACCGACATCGGAATGAAGGTCGGCTACCGCTTCTGATACCCACCGCGTGAGCGATCGCAGCGCTATCCTCCGGTCCGCCGTGCTGGCAGCCCAGTCGTCTGGCGGGCCGCTCCCGGCCACCGTAGCGCTTAAACCTGCGGACCGGAGATACAAGCGGAGAGCGCGGCCCCGGCACAGCCGGGGACACGCCCGGAACTTTGGGCTCAGACCCCGAAAAGACTAGAACTAGACCGCTACTTTGCCCTTTACAATCCCCGAAAAGCTGTTACAATTAGTGCCATAAGATAACTCCTCAAGGAGGGCCCAATGGCCAAAGTACTCATCAAAGACGTTACCAAGGTGTACGAAGGTAATGTAACGGCTGTCGACAAGGCGAACATCGTCATTGAAGACAAGGAATTCGTGGTTTTCGTAGGCCCGTCGGGCTGCGGTAAATCCACAACGCTGCGCATGATCGCCGGCCTGGAAGAAATCTCCGGCGGCGAAGTGATCATCGACGATGTCGTAGTTAACGATATCCCGCCTAAAGACCGCAATATTGCCATGGTTTTCCAGAACTACGCATTGTACCCGCACATGACGGTGTACGAGAACATGGCCTTTGGTCTTAAAATACGCAAATTCAGCAAGACCGAGATTGACCAGCGCGTCCGCGAGGCCGCCCGCATTCTCGATATCGAAAGTTATCTGAGCCGCAAGCCTAAAGCGCTCTCCGGCGGCCAGCGGCAGCGCGTTGCCCTGGGCCGTGCCATTGTGCGCAATCCCAAGGTATTCCTGTTCGACGAGCCGCTGTCCAACCTGGACGCCAAGCTGCGCGTGCAGATGCGCGCCGAAATTATCGAGCTGCACAACCGCCTGCAGGCCACCATGATCTACGTTACCCACGACCAGGTTGAGGCCATGACCATGGGTGACAAGATCGTCGTTATGAAAGACGGCCTGATCCAGCAGATCGGCTCGCCCCTGTACCTGTACAACAATCCGGCCAACCGCTTTGTGGCCGGCTTTATCGGCAGTCCGCCCATGAACTTTATGACCGTAAAGGTTACCAAGGGCGACAAGGGCCTTATTCTCGACGAGGGCAGCTTCCAGCTGGTACCGGCTGCCGACCATGCCAAATATCTGGAATCTTATGTAGGCAAGTCGGTGACTATGGGTATCCGGCCCGAAGACCTGCACTATGCCGAGAAGGCTTCCACCTTCCAGATCAAGGCCAAGATCAGCGTCGTCGAACCGCTGGGTGCCGAAATACATCTGTGGGCACGCACCACCAGCAACCAGTTTGTTTCCCGCGTCGGTCCGCAGTACGTACTGCATATCGGCCAGGATGTATCTTTCGACCCGGTTATGGAACAGGCCCGCTATTTCGACGTGGAAACCGAACTTTCGATTATTCCGGTTGCTACGGTTGAGGTAAAATAAGCTAGCTGGCGGGGACAAGCGAGTGTCGGTAACCTTATGCCGGGCGTCCGCTTTACTCGCTCGCCTCGACTCCACGCGGCGATGAAAGCGTGGTATACTGAAAGCCCTGACCGGTTGCGGTCGGGGCTTTTTTGTCTACAGGAGCGACCATATGAGCACAGCCGGAAAGTTCTTCAAGCTCGACGAAGAATTGATCGACCAAATTGTCTTCGGCATGGAAAATCAGGAAATGGACATGATTCTGGATAGCCGCGAGGCCATGGTTATCTCGTCGGAGGAAGTGGAAGATTTGGATGAAGATCCGGAGCGCTACCTGGATCTGCCCGGTTGGGGTCCTTCCGACGGCTTTATGTTGATGGAACAATTTACAGCCGGTCTGCACAATCCCGCGTGCCGGCAGCAGCTGCGTGAAGCACTCAGTTCGGGGCGCGGCGTATTCCGCAAATTCAAGGAAATTCTTGGAGCTTTTCCGCCGGTGAAAGAACTGTGGCACAGTTTTAAAGCTGCGAGGATGCGCAGTGCGGTGGTGGAATGGTACAACAGTCTGGCCGATGCCGCGGAAATGGCGCGCTACGACGAAAACTATGAAGAAACCGAAATTGACGATTTGGCGCTCAGTGATTTTACGATAGAGGAAGAAGTACTGACCGACCTGCCGGCAATGTTGGAAGCGGAGAAAATGAACCTGTGCGCGAATCTACCCGGCAACGAAGCGTTGGCTGAACTGCTGTTCGAACTGCGCAGAGGGCTAAAGTCCAAAAAAACGACCGCGACAGTGGCCGGGGAATTTTTATACCTGTCGGCACGTGCCCCCGACGGTCAGCTTGCCGGATTTGCATATGGGCAGCTTGCAAGCGCCGGCGGAACCAGGAATGCCGTTTGCCGCCTGCTGAGGGTGGAAGAAAGCTGGCGGGGACTCGGGCTGGGCAGCGAACTCTTGGAGAAATTTTCGGTCGCCGCCTTTAATCGCGGAGCACAGAAACTGATACTTGAAGTAAGCGGCAGCGGGTTGGATTTTAGCATTAACCTGGAAGAACGCGGTTTTGTGCAATTAAGTACAGTCTATTTGCTGGAAAAACCCAAACTGCGCTAAACCCGCAGGAAGCCGCGGAAGCCTCTGACCCCATAATACGATTGTGCGCCGTTATGGTACACAAACACCTGGCCGTAGCGTCGGTCGCAGAAGAGGGCTCCTCCCAGCTGACGGATTTGCGGCGGGGTCTGTATCCAGCTGGAGGTTTTTTGGTCGAACTCGCCCAGCTGCTGCAGCTGCCGGTACTGCTCTTCGTTCAGCAACTCTATACCCATATCAGCCGCCATGTCAGCGGCGTTGTTTTGTGGCCGGTGCTCTTTGCGTGACTCCAGGCCGGCCCGATCGTAGCAGCAGTTGCGGCGGCCTTCCGGACTCTCCGCCGAGCAGTCTACGAAGAGGTAGCTACCGTCATGCTCGTCATACCCGATAATATCCGGTTCGCCGCCGGTGCTTTCCATCTCTTGCAGGGAGCGTACTTTTTCGGCTACCGCCAAGGTTTCCAGTTTTTCCTGTACTGACGCCCAGTGCAGGCCGGGGTGGCGCTGCATGTTGGCGTCGAATCTTGCTTTAAGCATTGCCAATAGCGCCGATTTCTGTTCCGCTTTCATCCACAAGCCTCCTGTCTCCGTCTAGTCAGACATCCTGATGTAAAGGTAGCGAGAGACGCAACCGGATTCAAGCTGTTTTTAGCGGAACAAGGCTTGCAAATGCTCCAGTGTGACACCCCGAAGGTCTGTCAGCTTTAGTTGCGCGCCTTCAAGCCCGTTACCAACGGCTACAGCAGTCATGCCGGCCGCGCGGATGGCCTGAACGCCAGCCTGTGCATCCTCGATACCGATACAGTCGCACGGTCGCAAACCCAGCCCCCCGGCTGCCAGCATGAATATCTCCGGATCCGGCTTGGGTCGGGCTTTGCCGGCATCAGCCACAACATCGAAACTCTGATCAAGGCCAAGGTAGCCAAGCACTTCCGGAGCGTTGCGTGAGGCCGAAGCCAATCCGACACGGATTCCGGCCAACCGCAGCTGCAGCAGCAATTCGGTAACACCAGGCAGGATGTCTGACGGCGTCAGGCCGGCCAGCAGTTCTCGGTAGCGTTTGTTTTTTTCTTCTGCCATCTGCATTTTCTGTGCCGGCGAATATCCGGAAGCCGCAGTCCCCAAGAGCAGATCCAGCGACTCCATGCGGCTGCGCCCCTTAAGCGCTTCGTTATCCTGTTGGCTGAAAGGCAGTCCAAGTTCATCAGCCAGCTGTTTCCAGGCACGGTAGTGCAGTATAGCAGTGTCGGCAATTACACCGTCAAGATCAAAAATAACTCCACACAAGACCGGACGCAGGGCAAACTTCAGGCTGCTGCCGGGCGGCAGGCACTGTGCTTCCGAAAAATGACTGAACAAAAAATCACTACTGCCGTTCCAGACATAACTGACGGCCGCTTGGTCAATCCGGACATCCAGAAAGCCGCCCTGAAGATTCAGCCTGAAAGCCAGCCGCGTCAAACCAGCCGGCAATGCGGGAGCGAAACGATACACTCCGCCCTCATCGCGGAAGCCGGCAAAACCGTACACCAACGACAGCCAGCTGCCGCCCATGGCGGCCACATGCACCCCGTGGGCGGCGTTGCCGTGCAGGTCGTCCAGATCCAGCCGTACGGTACGGTTAAAATAATCCCAGGCTTTGCCAGGCTTACCCACCTCGGCGGCCATAATACTCATGATGCAGTGGGAGAGAGACGAGTCGCCGGTGGTAAGGGGCTCGTAATACTCGAAGCAGCGCAGTTTCTCGGCCGCGCTGAAACCCGAAGGACACAGCAGCATAGCCAGCAGCAGGTCGGGCTGCTTGAGCACCTGCTTGCGGTAAATGCACAAAGGGTGATAATGCAATAAGAGCGGAAAATTAGCAGCTGGGGTTGCGGCCAGATCCCAGCGCTCACGCTGCATAAAAGAATCATCTTGTGCGATTACCCCGGTAGCCGCATCCTGTGCAATGTATATTTTTTCCGCCGCCACTTGCCATGCCGCCGCCTCACCGTCTTCCAGCTTAAGTTCGGCCGCCAGTTCCTCGTATGCGGCGGGAACTGTCTCGCGCAAATACGCAAGCTGTCTGGCCGCTGCCAGTAAATTACGCGCCGCCATGATATTGGTGAATGAATTATTGTTTACCAGAGCACTGTATTCATCCGGCCCGGTAACCTCGTCAATACGGAACAAACCGTCCGCCCCATAGTGCCCCAAATCCATCCACAAACGCGCTGTTTCAGCCAAAAGCCGGCAGCCGGCAGTCTGCATAAACAAAGTATCACCACTGGCTTCGCAATAGCGCAGCAAAGCGTAGGCAATATCGGCATTGATATGATACTGGGCCGTGCCGGCCGGATAATAAGCGCTTGTTTCGTTACCGGAAATAGTCCGCCAGGGAAACAACACGCCGCGGTCATGGCCCATTTCGCGGGCACGAGCACGGGCCGGCTCTAGTATCGCCATACGGTAGCTTAAAAGAGCCCGGGCAATTTCCGGCGCGGTATAGGTAAACAGGGGAAGGAAATAGATTTCGGTATCCCAGAAATAATGTCCCTCGTAGCCTTCGCCGGTTAAGCCCTTGGCTGCCGCATTGGTTAGTCCGTCCCGGCCGGCGGCCTGGTACACATGAAAAAGGTTAAAACGCACCGCTGCCGCCAGTCCGGACGGGCCTTCCACTTCCAGCGCACTGTTCTGCCAGAAAGCAGCCAGGACAGCCGCATGCCGCTCCTTGAGCGCACTAAAGCCCTGTTCTGCGGCCCCGGCAATGGCAGAAAAAGCATGCTCACGCAGGGTGGCGGTCGAGTTTGCCGCCAGGTCAACCCGACCCGCAGCGCCGGATGCCAATACCGCCGCACCGGCTCCAGCCGCGTCATCCCTTTGGTAGGCCAGATATTTTGTCAAAACAAGGCTGGCCCCGTCTGCTAGTTTCGCTTCAAAAGACTGACCAAGCTCTACCGCCTCGCTGCCCTGAATCGCTTCTCTAGTAGCTGTTCCTGCCAGACCTTCCTGCCGTCCGGGATTGCGGCCAGCAGCAGTGGCGGGAGAAAGTCCTGAGGAGGTAGTCGGCAGTTCGCCCTGACAAAGTGTAGCCTGGCTGAAAAGTGCGCAGGCCAAGGCCAGTCGACTGCTGCTGGTACGGATCAGGGCGAAACACTGCTGCCCGTCCAGCTGCTCCTCTTCCACCAGAAACGGCCGATCGCTGAATTTTGCGCCTATGCGCGGATCCTCACTGCCCTCGCCATGCGCGCTAGTCAGAGACAAATACGACTCGACACGAAGCGCTAGAGGCTCACCGGCGGCAGTTGGCGAAGCCGGGCCGCCAATCCGTCGCAGGGTGATACGCAGGGCTGCCAGGTTCGGCTCTGCCAGCGACACAAAACGCTCGCTGCGCTGCTCTAATTGTCGCCCGTCCGGCAGCTCCCAAACCACTATCCGTTCCAGACAGCCACGGCGTAAATCCAGACGGCGGCCGCTGCGCAGCTTGCGCGCCGCCAGGGTAATATCCACATCGTCGATAAAAATACGTACACCAGTACCATCCGGCACACTTACTATGGTTTCATGAAAACGGGCATAGCCATAGGCGTTCTCGCCATAGACTATCGGGCTGCGTTCAAAATAACCATTAACGTAGGTAGCGCGGCGTCCACCACTGCCAGCGGCGGCATCCTCTTCCGGAGCGGCACGGACGCCGAAGTAACCGTTCGACAAGGCGAACAGGCTCTCTGGTGCGGCATATTTCTGCCGCCATTGAGCTCCTTCGGCACTATCCCGGTTGTCTCCGTAAAAACTGCCTTCCAGTATCTGCCAGTCCCGCTCCATAATCGAATCGGCAGTGCTTCCGCAGCCGGTCAAAGCACCGGGCAAAAAACCGGACACAGTGCCAACGTCGCTTTTAGCTCCGGGTTTTCCGCTCAGGGAAGCGCTCATTGCGCCTTCCCGGCAGCAGCACAGGACTCCCGTACGGATAGTTGCGTGGCCAGAGTTATGCGCTGTTCGCTGAGTTTGTGGCCATGAACCAGATCCACAATCATCTCGGCCGCCCGCTCACCTAGCGCTGCCGCAGGCAAAGTTACCGTCGTTAAGGGCGGCCACAAAAAGCGGCTGGGGTAGTCGTCATCAAACCCGATTATGGAAATATCACCAGGGATGGAAAGACCGGCTTCCTGGATAGCCTGGCAGGCACCATAGGCTATGGCATCGTTACCGGCAAA
>JAHIWF010000136.1 GCA_018815555.1 Spirochaetota bacterium
CGCCTTGAGCTACGATCCGGCGCCGGCCCTGGATCAGCTGAGCATCCGGATTTCCGGCAGCGGTCCGGGGACGGCCATTCTGGAAGCACAGGAAAAATCCATAACAGAATGGCAAGAATCGGCTGATCTGCTTTTGGTACCAGGAGCCTGGCTGCTGCAGGGGCAGGCTTTTGATGCTGCAGGCCGGCTTTATCTGTCCGGCAGCCTGGCCTTGCAGGTTGATCCGGCAAGCGGCGCTGCCGCCGTTCTGTCGCTGGCACCAGTAGCCGGAAACGGCAGCCTGCGCATCAGCTACGCGCCAGCCACAGATATCGCAGAAACGGCGGAATGGCAGCTAAGCCTTAGTGACCCGCAGGGAAACAGCATCCTGACTTGGACAGATCCGCTGACTGTACCGGAACGGAAGCTGCCCGTACTGGCAGCCGGATACTATCTGCTGCACAGCGCTATCGTCGATGCAGGCCTACTTATAATTGCGTCTACCGACCTGGTACGCATACTGGCCGAGTATCAGACCGAGGCTGTCCTGAGTGCTCAAGCCGAGGCAGCCGAGGCCGGCCTGAGCCTGCGTCTGCTGGCTGGCTACAGCAGTAGTGCAGTGATTCGGCAAGTTTCGCGCACTTGCGTCCGCGGCATTCCATTCAGGGTGCAGCTTGCCGAGCCGGCGGAGGGGAGTGAAATCTTGTGGTATTTGCGTGGCAGCCTGGTAGGTCGCAACCCCCAGCTGGTATTGGATACCTCAGACTTGCCACAAAATGCCAGGCTGGATCTGCTGTTGTTTACCAGCAATGCAATTCCGGGGGCGACTGCCGCTTACAGCTCCGCAGCTGCGGCGGCTTTTTCCTTCAGTATTCTGAACAGACCGATCCGGCACGGCTATGCCCGTTACACGACGCTCAGCAGCCTCGACGCTGCTCCGGTCCAAGCCCTTGCGCAAAGCGCGGCCATGGCTGCAGCTCCGGACGGATCACGGCTGGCCATACTCTCGGACAGCAGTACCTCGCAGCTGAGCATCATGGACCTGGATGAGCTGTCAACAGAACCAACACTAGTTTCAGATAGTACCGTACACGTAAACGGAAGCAATAAAAAAGCTGATGTCCTGGCCATGAGCAGTGACGGCCAGAATATAGCCCTGGCCAACAGCTCGTCCGGGTGGCTGCAAATGCTGTCGCTGGCCGACGCGGCCACACCTTCAGAGCAAAACTCATTCAGCTCGGCCGATCCGGGGCTGGACGGCATGAGCTATATCCGCGGCCTGTGTTTCTCGCCGGACGGACGCTATCTGTACGTACTGGCCAACAGCAGCCGCAGCATTTTCGGCTTTTTCCATGAGAACGGCAGCTGGAGTCCGGCTTCGGTCTTTACACTGGATGACCAGCCCTGTGGCAGCCTGAGTACCTTACGCGACCTGGCCCTAAGCGACGACGGCAGTATACTGGCGCTGGCCGCAGCCGGCAGCGACAAACTGGTGTTGCTGGATGTGTCGGACGGTCTGCTGTCCTGGCGGGGACAGGCGGCCCGCACCCTGGGCTTTCCACAACTGGATTATCCCCTATCTCTGGCCTTTGCCGTAAACAGCTCGGTACTGGCAGTGCTCTGTGCCGACACCCAGGCTCTCCTGCTGCTCGATTGCAGTCAGCCCGGCACTCCTGTCCAGACAGCGCTTGTCAGTGCGGCTGATGAACCGGCGCTTGACTCGGCATCAGAGCTACTGTTTTTGCACAGCGGCGATGTGCTGGCAGTGGCCACCGGTAACGGATTGGCACTGCTTGCTTATGATGCAATTAATAAAACAGCAGCATCAGCAGAACTATTTGTAGAAAGCGATGCCGCCACAGCACCAGCCATCAGCTGCCTGGCGGAAAGCGGCACCTGGCTGCTGGCCGGGCAGCCCGGACTTAAGCAAGGCCTGCTCTACGGCCGGATAATGCCCCCGGAGCTGCCCCCGCCCTAAGCCTCAGCAACGCATACAAGCTGACATATTTTGTCAGAACCTTTATTTTCCGCTGTTAAAAAAGTCAAATATTGAGTATATTTATAACTTGCAGCCTTTAGGCTTGCCAGCTGAAAGCGGATGCATTACCGGTATCTGCAAGGAAGTATATATGTATAGGCTTATTTCTTATACGCTCCGAAGCCTGCTTCTACAGAGTGCCAAACGCTATGGCAACCGTCCTGCCTTGGCTTTTCTGGAGCGTCAACCCGTCAGTTATCTGAATATGGCCAAAGCCGCTGCCAAGCTGGCTCAAAAACTGGCCGCCAGCGGAATTAGTCCGGGAGACAAAGTAGCCCTGATTTCCGAAAACCGCCCGGAATGGCCGACCGCCTATTTCGGCATCACCGCCGGCGGGCGGGTTGCTGTACCGATTCTGGTAGATTTTACCGCAGAACAGATTGAAAATATCGTAACCCATGCCGAGTGCAAGGCCGTCATTCTGTCGGAGAAGCTGCGTGTCAAACTCGACGGCCACAAGCTGCCCGACCTAATAGCCATTGAGTCGATGTTTGACGGTATAGACCTAAACAGCTGCAAGGAGAATGACTGCCTTGCCGAAATAGAAACAGTGCTGCCCCCGGTGCCGGAAGACAGCCTGGCCGTAATTATCTATACCTCTGGTACCACCGGACACTCCAAGGGTGTCATGCTCAGCCACATGAACCTGGTATGGAATGCCTGGGCTACCCGCTCCATCATTCACCTGCGGCGTAACGACCGCTTTTTATCCATGTTGCCACTGGCCCATACCTACGAATGCACAATTGGCATGATAGCCCCGCTGATGCAGGGTTCGTTTATTTCGTATATGGACAAACCACCATCAGCATCCGTTCTGCTTCCTGCACTTAAAATTCTGCGCCCCAGTGTCATGGTTACTGTACCCATAATAATCGAGAAAATATTCCGGGCCAGCGTACGGCCAAAGCTGGAGGCTATGAAGGCATACAAGCAGCACTGGCTCCGACCCCTGCTGCATCGGCTGGCAGGCCTGAAGCTTAAAAAAACTTTTGGCGGCAAGCTGCGTTTTTATGGCGTCGGCGGAGCCGGTCTTTCCCCCGATGTAGAACAATTTTTGATTGATGCCCGCTTCCCCTACGCCATTGGTTATGGCCTTACCGAGACAGCACCTTTACTGGCCGGCTGTGCGCCACACCACACCGCCCTCGGTTCTACCGGTCCGGCCCTGCGCTCGGTAACGCTGCGTATTGCTGACCCGGATCCTAAAACCGGTGATGGCGAGATTCAGGCCAAAGGCAAAAACGTGATGCTCGGTTACTACAAAAACGAGGAAGCAACCAAAGAAGTGTTTACCGAGGACGGCTGGTTCAAAACCGGCGACCTTGGTCACTTTGACCATAAAAACCGACTGTATATCCGGGGCCGGCTGAAAGCTCTGATACTTGGCGCCACCGGCGAGAATATCTACCCTGAAGAAATAGAATCCTTACTGAATGCCAATGAACATGTAGCCGAATCGCTGGTATACAATGACGAAGACGGCCTGCATGCATTGGTAAACCTGAAGCCGGAAATAATGGAAAAACTGGGAGCGGCGGTGCAAGACCGGCTGGAGGACGCCGAAGATATGCTTGAAAGTATCCGCAAGGCGGTAAATTCCAAGCTGTCCAGCTTTAGCCGCCTGGCTAAAGTTAAACTGCACATTGAGCCCTTCGAGAAAACACCTTCACAGAAAATCAAACGCTTTCTGTATCAGAAGAAACAGTAAGGGCCTTGGATTCCTGCATATTTATTCATCTTGATGCATACTGCGGCCTGCTTGACCTGGCAGGCCGCAAATGCTATACCACACACATACATCGGCCTGCCTAAAGCGCCGATCCTGGATCAATACAAAGGAGAGTACCATGCCTGTAAATCTTAAAGGACGCAGCTTCCTCACACTCAGAGACTTCAGCTCAGAGGAGATCCGCTATCTGCTGGATCTTTCGCATGACCTCAAGGCCAAGAAACGGGCCGGTATCCGCGGCGACCTTTTGGACCGCAAGAACATCGTTCTTATTTTTGACAAGGCTTCCACCCGCACCCGCTGTGCCTTTGAAACAGCCTGCTGGGACGAAGGCGGCAATGCCACCTTCCTTACCAACAGCCAGATGGGCAAAAAAGAATCCGTGGAAGATACTGCCAAGGTGCTCGGCCGCATGTATCACGGCATCCAGTATCGGGGTTTCTCTCAGCAGCTGGTACAGGACCTGGCAAAACACGCCGGTGTTCCGGTGTGGAACGGCCTGACCGACGACTACCATCCCACCCAGATTCTGGCCGATCTCTTAACCATCGAGGAACACGTTGCCAAACCGCTCTCTCAGGTAAAGATGGTATACTGTGGTGATGCCCGCAACAACATGGGCAACAGCCTCATGATCGGTTCCGCCAAAATGGGCATGCACTTTGTGGCACTTGCCCCTAAGGAACTGTGGCCGAACGAAGAACTCAGTACCGAAATGAAAAAAATTGCCGCC
>JAHIWF010000137.1 GCA_018815555.1 Spirochaetota bacterium
ATTACTCTCAACAACGACGCAGGGTAGAGCAGTTGGCAGCTCGTCGGGCTCATAACCCGGAGGTCGCAGGTTCGAGTCCTGCCCCTGCTAGAAAACAGAAAAGCCGATCCGAAAAGGGTCGGCTTTTTTGTTTTCTAAACCAGCGGGGCGGGACTCGAACCGGAACGAGCGCGCGCCGCAGAGGCGCGAAAAGCCCGCAAGGTGTGGCCCGAGACTCGCAGGGCCACAGAGACTTTGGCTTACTTGTAGTGGGCGACAGCGAATGCAGGCGTCCGTAGGTCCGAGCCAGGAAGGCGAGGGCCGGAGGAAGAGTCCTGCCCCTATTCGGTTTTGCAGCCTATTGCCTTTGGGCTAGTCCTTAGTATAGCTTGCCGTTCATTTGTACGGCTGGAGCTCAGATATAAGAAAAACGCCTAAGCATTGCACGGAGCTAAATTTCCTAATTATGGCTAAAGCGCAGGCGTCGCCGAGAAATCCAGATTAGTTCAAGTGTCGAACAGAGAGAAAGGCGTTGTTGGTAGGAAAATCCTAATATCAATGTACAGTAGCAATAATCCTGAAATGACATTTCTCATTTGTTTGCCTATAAGAATAACTGACTTTACATTTTCTGATCTCGGTACTATATTTATTTGAACAATGTAGTAAGGAGACTCTGTGAAAAAGATGCTTCATCTCTCTTTAATACTCTTTTCAATAACAATGCTTGTCTCATGTAATAATTCTTCTTCAAGCCTTATAATGGATTTTTCTGATACCTCAGCTGGTGGGCGCTTTGCTCGTACTGCTTCTGGTGATCCGTATATCGGAAACTTCTCATTATTTGATGACGCATATGAATTGCTTGGCGATCAGATTGATTTCTCAGGGAAATTAACACTTACACCTTCATCATTTATTCTTCCATTTACCCAGGCATCTCTTGGTACTCAGGACAGTGGAAGTGATATAAATTTAAGTGTTCCAGTGTTGGACTATCCTGAATCTGAATGGAATGATGTCTCTAATGTAGATTTTTGCAACCCGATATCTTATGAAATTGTTGGGACTTTTGAGCCTAATGTATATGACTCGATATTTATGAGGATATCATCTACACAAAGGCCACTTGGATACAATGATGGTGAGATATGGGAAACTCCGATAATGGAGGTTACAGTTCCTGGATACACGGATGCTGAATGGCCTGATTTGCCTTCTGGATCCGATTACTTCATACGGAAATATTTAGGTGCCAACAAGTTTATGATTGACCTTTCCTTAGTCTTGCCAAAATTAAAGGACGCAAATGGGAATTTGGCCTTGCCCATAGAGAACTATATTTTCTGTTCTGATTATGAAGCTGCCGGTGTGATATTCCCTGGACTTGAGGGATTCCCTGAGTATATTAATACTGCTGATTATGGATATGTATCTTCAACCAGTTCTATGACCAATCTGAGTGCTCTCCTGTTGCCTTTTGATAAAGTAGATCTTTCAGGTAATTCAACCTTAATTTTCTATGTAGAGGTTCAAGATATTCTGACAGTTTATGACAATGGCACGCCTGAAAGCAAGGCCGATGACATTCTCATACTTGTTAAAGATTATTATAAGCACTTTGGTGTTCGATCAGAGATAACATCAACGGCCCCCTTTTAGTTGGCGTCGATGTGACCCTTGCAGTATTTAACTCCTTTTTTACACATAAGGTCTCAGCTTGAAAGATCTTGAAAACGGGTGTCATATTACGAGATCGTAGCTGTAAAAATTCGCCGTCTGTGACGCATAAACGTTTCCCCTTATCAGATCAATATTGGGAAGTTATAGTTCAGAGTGGACGTTCTGTTTATTGTCCATCGTTTCGATTTCATGCTACCTTAACAAACCCCATTGGCAATCAGGGGAACACCCTAACCAATGCAGACAACTACAACCTTGTGAGGCTTATGTGGATGGAATTATATTAACCGAAGAGATGAAGGCGGCTATCGCCCTGCTGGAAGACCAGAGCCACCGCTTTATTTGGATTTCCGGTCGTGCTGGTACCGGTAAGTCAACCTTCCTCCAATATCTCAAAGACACAATCAGACCTAGCAATACTGTCTATCTGGCTCCGACAGCCGTAGCCGCTCTCACCATTGGAGGGCAAACCATCCATAGCTTCTTCTGGCTTGATCCTAAGGAGAAGGCATATTTCGAAACCAGACTCGATGCGGATAAAGAGCGTCAACTTTTTCCGCGTCTTGCGGCAGTTGATACAATCGTCATTGACGAAATATCTATGGTTCGTGCAGACATACTGGATGAGATCGACCGACGGATGCGAAAGGCAAAACGGCATTCAGACCTACCCTTCGGCGGAACGCGTCTTATTCTTTTTGGCGATGCCTACCAGCTTCCGCCGATAAAACCTGATCAATTTACCTACGCAGGCGAACTTTTTGCGAACCAGTATAAAAGCCCTTTCTTCTTTTCGTCGCAAGTTCTGCGCACGAGAGCCAAAAAGATCAGCCATATAGAGTTCACACGAGTTTTTCGCCAAAATGAAGAGGATTTCCTTGCCGTTCTTGATCGTTGCCGCTCGGGCGAAATAACTGAATCGGATTTAGACCTCCTCCAATCCCGAGTTCTGCCTGAAGGTAAAAAACCACCTGCTAGCCATCTCGTCTTAACAGCAAAAAAGGACGATGTACAGCGTCTGAACCAGTACCGCCTTAACGCCTTGCCGGGTGAGGCTCGGAGCTACACAGCCTTGGCTACGGGGAATTTTGCAGATACGCTCAACGATGAAGATCTTCCGGCACCGCGCATACTCAAGCTCAAGCTTGGAGCACGCATCATGTTTACCGTAAATAGTCCGGAACGTCGATGGGCTAACGGAGCCCTTGCTACAGTTATCAGGCTTGAGGACGAAAAAGTAATAGTTAAAAACGAAACTGGCGAGTTTGCGGTTGAACCCTATGTCTGGAAGAAGCTTCGCTATGCGCTTCGTTCTGGTCAACTCGTAGAAGAGGCTAGCGATGAATACAGGCAATATCCGTTTGTACTCGGTTGGGCTATTACGATCCATCGGGCACAGGGGAGAACACTGGAAAAGGTTTTTGTAGACTTCTCGCAAGGCACTTTTGCGGCAGGGCAAGCCTATGTAGCGATTTCCCGGGTTACGCGGCTTGAGGGTCTCTTACTGCGTACGCGCCCCCGTGTCCGCGATTTTTTCATCAACGAACGAGTGACTGTCTTCCTGGATTATATCAAGGCAGGGGCAAAGGCGGCCAAATGAGTTACGATAGTCGTCATCACTATAAATATGGTAGATTACAACCATCTATGACTTATAGGGAGGTCGGCTTTACTGTTTTCTAAAACCGATGGGCGGGACGCAATCCAACGCGGGCGTGCCCCATCCTTCAAGTTTTATCGATTCATTAAAACCGTTCTATTGAAAACAAATCCAAATCCTCTATACTTATAGTACATCGCAACCAGTCCGCAGATTTTTTAGAGGCATTATGGCTGATACCGTACGGAGGAATATTCTTCTTGTTGAAGACGAGGCAATTTTGGCTTTGTCCGAGAAGATGCAGCTGGAACGGTACGGTTATGCGGTACGCATAGTAAATACTGGCGAGAAAGCGGTAGAAGCGCTCAGGACCATGCCTGATATTGATCTGGTACTGATGGATATTAATTTGGGCAGCGGCATTGACGGTACTGAAGCAGCTGAAATTATACTGAAAGAACGCGAACTGCCGATTGTTTTTGTTTCGTCGCATACCGAGCCGGAGATCGTCGAGAAGACCGAAAAAATAACCTCATACGGCTATGTGGTAAAAAACTCGTCGATTACCGTTCTTGACGCGTCAATCAAAATGGCCTTTAAACTGTTCAAAGCAAAGCGGAAAGAGCTTGAAAAAGAACGGGCTCTGGTGCTTAGCGAGGAGAAATACCGGCACATCAGCGATAACACTTCGGACGGTATTTTGCACTTTTCTGCCGATGGGATAATTGACTATGTTTCTCCGGCCTATTTGCGGCAGATGGGATATCCGGAAAATGAGGAGATCGGCAAAAGCTCCGAGGATGTTTATCAGAAAATACATCCGGAAGACCGTGAAGCTTTGTTTATTCTTGTTAACAGCGCGATAGACAGAAAAGAATCCGAACTGACCTATATCTACCGGATCAGGCATGCTGCGGGGCATTATGTCTGGCGTGAAGATCATGTCAGGTTTCTGTATGACCAGGCGGGTACCTACCAAGGGTCGTATGTAAGCTGCCGGGACATCACAGACAGGAAAAAAATAGAAGACCGTCTGGTCGTACTGGGTAAGGCCATCGAAGCTAACCCGGCGATAATAATTATTACCGACACTATGGGATCTATTGAATATGTAAATCCGCGCTTTACTACTATTACCGGCTATACCGCCGGGGAAGTTATGGGCAAGAATCCCCGGCTGCTTAAGAGCGGAAATACCGGGCCTGAAGTGTATAAAGACCTGTGGAGCACGCTGCTTTCCGGGTGCGAATGGAAAGGATACTTTAAGAACCGGAAAAAAAACGGGGAGATCTATTACGAAGCGGCCACGATTGCTCCGGTAATAAACCAGAAAGGCGAAACGACCAACTATATAGCAGTTAAGGAAGATCTTACCGAAAAGCGCTATATGCAGGAATCGCTGGAGGAAAGCAACAGCCGCTTCAATACTCTGGCCGGATCACAATCTGTTATGGTTTGGGAAGCCGGGGCCGACAAACTGTGCACCTACTTTAATCCGACCTGGCTGGCGTATACCGGCCGAACTCTGGAAGAAGAAACGGGAGAGGGGTGGACGCAGGGAGTACACCCTGATGATCTTGAGTATTGCCTGAAAACTTACAATGAGGCTTTTGATACACAGCGGGAATTCTCCATGGAATACCGTTTGCGCAGGGCGAACGGCGCCTATGGCTGGATCCTGGATCATGGCATCCCTAAATACCATGACCTAAAATTCATTGGGTTTATCGGTTCGTGTATTGATATCACGCAGAATAAAAGTTATGAAAAAATACTTCGTGAAAGTGAAGAGAAGTACCGTTTACTGCATGAGCTGGCCGGGGTAGGTATAGGGTACTTTAGTCCGGGTGGCATTGTATTATCGTTCAATCAGCTGGCCGCAAAGCACATGGGTGGGGTTCCCTCAGATTTTATTGGTAAGTCCATACACGATTTATTTCCGGCAGTCGAGGCCGAAGCCTATCATGCCAGGATCCGGCAGGCTGCCGCTGCGGATTCACCACAGGTGTATGAAGATCTGGTGTGTCTTCCAATAGGCAATAAATATTTTCTCAGTACATATACCAGGGTCGTGGCTGCTGGTGGCAGTCTTTCGGGTATTCAGGTAATATCGCAGGACATAACCGAACACAAGAAAATGGAAACCGACCTAAAGGCCCAGCAGGCGCTGTACGAGCAGATTTTGGAG
>JAHIWF010000138.1 GCA_018815555.1 Spirochaetota bacterium
CGGCCGGGTCGCCGGCGGATCAGGTTTTAAACCGCTTGGTCTCCTCGGCTAAATGTCGAACGCTACGTGAAGCACTGGAACCAAGCTCACTTGTACTATTGGCTGCCTTTCTGATTTCAGTTGTCCCGGCGGCCATCTCATTCATACCGTGCTCCAGTTCCCCGGCCATTTGCAGCAAACGGCGCATTTCGCTCAAGACTGTAGCTGACCCGTCTTTCATTTCCTGCGCAGCGGTACGCACATCGGAGCTAATCTCATTGATACTGGCCAGGGCATTCAAAATTTGCGAACTGCCTGAACTCTGTTCTTGCATGGCATAGCTTATTTCTTCTTCAAGACGGTTTAAAACTCGTATCTGTTCGACAATCTCCTCAAAAGTACGTTCAGCCAGACTGGAACTGGACACCACCTTCGCCACTACCGACTTGGTATCGCGAATGTTTTGTGCAATGGTTTTTGACTGCTGAGCCGCATTCTCAGCCAGCTTGCGAATCTCGTCGGCCACAACGGCAAACCCACTTCCGGCCTCGCCGGCATGAGCCGCTTCGATGGCGGCATTCATGGCCAGCAGGTTGGTCTGCGCGGCGATGCCGGCAATCAGGCTGTTTGCCTCTTGCAGCGTCTCCGACTGCTGGTCAATCTCCTTCACTTGCTGCACCACAGTAGAAATAGCTTCACGCCCCGAGCCCGATTTGGTCAGCAAGGTATCGTAGTAGGTATTGATTCGCTCTATATTATTGCTTACGGATTGGATATTGGCGACCATTTCCTCGATTGAAGTTGAGGAAGAGGCCACCCCTTCGTTCTGTCTTTCAATCAGCTTGTGCAACTTCAGGATATTTCGGGATATTTGCTCGACAGCAGCACTGGACTCGGTAACACTGGCACTCTGATTTATTGTCTGCAGCTTGAGCGAATCTATGCTGGCGGTAATTTGGGTGATTGCGCTTGCCGTTTCGTTGGAATTGGCTGATAAGGCCAGAACATTTCCTTCAAGTGCCTGTACTTCATCCTTAAAGCTCTGGATAAGTTCCTGCAGACCGACAGTAAAGGTGTTAAAAGAATTACCAAGCTGACCCAGCTCATCGGTAGAGCGCACTTCTAGCCGTTGTGTAAGATCGGCATCGCCACTGGATATTTCCTTCATGCCGCGGCTAATTTTAGAGATATTACGCGAAATTCCGGTCATCAGAACAAGTGATATAACGGAAAGCAGAAACACCAAAGCTCCAACAACCGCTGCTGTCAGAAGTATACCGTTAAACAATTCTGACTTACGGACTTCTATAAAATCTGCGGACTGCTCGTTGGCAAACTGGATTAACTCCTGAATTGATTGCACGAGCTGGGTGGCGGTATCAAAAAACGTGACACTGTCCAAAGCATAGCCACCTTCATTGAAGTGCGCCAGAACCTGCAGCAAGGCTTCATTGACTGTCCGCCAGGCTCTGGACTGCCTGACACTTTGCAGGCGGGTCAATAATTCCGGATTTAATTCAAGTCCGGAGTTTTCCAGATTGATGCCTACCAGAGCCGAAGCATTAACGAGCGACAAAACATAGGTGTTTGCCAGAGGCAGATCAAGGGCCGCTATTGCGCTGATTTGTCCGCGGGTTCGAGCCGCCCCTTCCTTGGCCTCTTCGAAAAGAACCGCGGTGGAAAACTTGGCGCTTAGATCGGCGGAATCGGTGCGGGCAGCTTTTTGAATCAGCCCCAGCAGAGTCCTAATAGAGCGGGTATATTCATTAAAGGCGGTTTGCTCCTTAATGGACTTGGGATCAATCATCGAGCGCAAACCGCTTACAGCCTGCATAATATCCTGGTATCTTGATTTATCATCAGAAGAAAGCATCGAAGTGCTGATAAAATCGGTATGCGCCTGGTAAGCAGTATCAAAGCTGAGGCGTTGAGCAACAAGGAGGCTATCTGCAGTGCTGCCATTAAGAAACATCGAACTCAATCCACGTTCCGTCTGCAGTTCGTTAATTACCTCACCGACAGCCGACATCAGCTGTAAACGGGTTTCAGCGTCCTTGATGGCAAGCAAGGCCTTGTAATCAGCGTAAATAATCAAAGCACCAAGTGCGGCTGCCAAGAGCAAAGGCACAAGTGTCAACAATACGAGTTTACTGCGAATGGATAGTTTCATGAAGATACATTTTACTATAGTACAATCACTTGTCAATACTATTATCCGGGAACAGCCAACAGTTGCATATTCCGACCACCTATGCTAAGGACGTCCTTAACTGCGGGCTGCCCTTTGTAAAGAGCGAATCACGGTCCAAGCCGGCTCCAGCGGCCGAACAAACAAGGACTAGCGAATAAGTGCCGCAGCAGGAGCCGGAGTGGCATAAATAGTTAACAGCGGGCCAGGGATCGTCGCGGAAAGCCCGCAGCTGCCGGCAATTAATTGTCGGCTAGGCCACTAAAATTCCACAAAATCGTTATCGAGTTCATCATCCGCATCCGTCGGCACAGGCTTTATAGCCGTTGCAGACCGTTTTGCCTGGGGATGGGTCTTTGTTACAACGCTATTGCCTCCAAGCTGGACCGCTCTTTTTGCTTGCGTGGCTTCTGCACTACTGGCTTTAGGATCGGTTTTATTTCGGACTGATGCTGGGCGTGCGCTTCTTCTGGACAGAGTCGTCTCTTCGCCTATGGTAAAAAAGGAAATTATGCTGTTCAGATGATTGGCCTGGTCGGCCAAGCCGCCGGCAGTGTCGGCCACCATATTTGCCTGACTAGAAATCTCTTCGCTGGTAGCGCTGAACTCCTCGGCGATTGATGCGTTATGCTGAATTACCGAGTCCAGCTGGACCATTGCCTGTGAAATCTGCGTGGCACCCGAATCCTGCTCGCGACTGGCAACACTGATCTCCTGAATTAAATCTGCTGTGCGCTGAATATCCGGCACCATGGCAGAAAGCATCGCTCCCGCAGTATCGGCAATCTGGACACTTTGCGCCGAAAGCTGGGATATCTCGCCAGCAGCCAGCTTACTGCGCTCGGCAAGCTTGCCAACTTCGCTTGCCACTACGGCAAACCCTTTTCCGTGCTCTCCGGCCCTGGCAGCTTCTATACTCGCATTCAGTGAAAGCATGTTTGTCTGCCTGGCAATTTCTTCAATAATTGCGATTTTCTCGGCGATTTGGCGCATCGCGTCTACTGTCTGACGAACCGCTTCGGCTCCACTCTGGGCGTCTTTGGCCGCCTTGGTTGCAATACCCTCCGTTTGGGTAGAATTGTCCGCATTCTGACGGATATTCGCACTCATTTGCTCGACACTGGAGGACACCTCTTCGGCACTGGCCGCCTGTTCGTTTGCTCCTGAAGACAGCTGCTGGCTTGAATTGGAAATACCCTCCACTCCAAGAGACATTTGCTGAGCGGCATCGGACAATTCGGCAGAGCCCATGTCGATGTTTGCCGCCGCAGCCTTTACATCGGCAATTACCGACCGCAGCTTACTGACGCTACTCTCCAGTGCTCGGCCAAAACGGCCCAACTCGTCGCCACGATTCTGAATAGCCTTGTCAATACTTATATCAAGCCGGCCTTCAGCCATGTCCTGGGCCATCTGAGCCAGATAATTTACCGGCTTCGCAATAGACCTGCCTAACAGAATTGCGATGAGCAGCATGATACCTAGCGCGCTGATACCGACTATTAGGAGAATCTCGGTAAGTACGACACTCGTATGTCTCGTAAACGCCTCATCAACTACAATGGCAAAACTCCATCCTCCGGTTTCTTCTATGGGAGCGAAATACCCTACATTGGGATGCCCATCCGTATCCAGAAAATGACCGGTACCGGTTTGGCCAGCCAGCATGTTGTCAGCCAGTTTAGTCAAGCCGCTATAGCCCTCTTCGTCTGCCTGTCGTAAATTCAGCTGCATTACTAGCGCTTCGTCCGGATGGGCGAGTACCAACCCCTTGCCATCAGCCAGAATACCGTAACCGGCGCCGGCAATATCGATGCCCGCCACCGTTTTGGAAAGATCCGACAAAGTTACCTGCAAGCCAAACAAGCCGTTAACTCTGCCATCGCTGTGTATAGCAACGGCAATCACCACAATCGGCACATTCAAACTACGGGAGACAATAGGATCACTAATAGTCCATCCTTTGCCTTGTTGCACGATTTCCTTAAAATAGGCTCTGTCGGCGATTTGTGCTCTCGTACCATCATCGGTAACAGTGTTGCCCTGACTGTCCGCCCAAAAAATACTGGCCACAAAATTGCCCAGCTCCTGCTTACGCCTGGTAAGGGCCGGAGCGATGACCGCCATATTACCCTCGCGCATAATATTCCTGGCAGCTTCGCCGTCGGCAAGCCGCCGGTATTCACGGATTATCGAGGCCATTTCGTCTGCCCTGGCCGAGGCCAACTCAATGCCGTAGGTATCAGTCAGAGCGCTTACCTCGCTGGTGGTGCGCCCAAGCAAGATAAGTACAAGAAATAGCATAACAAGAAAGGTAGCACCGCCAAAGAGAAGCGCTATCCGTGCACCGATGTTAAGCCGGTTTACAAAAAAAATGGATGATTTCATTAAAAAACTCCTTATGCAAGCTGGGCCTTTTATAAGCATAGGACATGTGAAGACAAAACGCAAATAGCAGGATTTTTTAAAAGCAGGGACAGTATGAACACGCTAGAGGTCAGAAGAGAAAAAAATCGCATATGGGCGTTTATAATCTTGCTGTTAACAGCGGGCCAGGGATCGTCGCGGAAAGCCCACAGCCGCCAATGGCGGCGAGGACTTGCAGCAAGAGCCCGGCCGGACCGCCGCGGCGGGCCGGGGCCCCATGATAAAAATAAATAACAGCTATGCCGACTGAATTAAGCCTTCCCGGCGAAGGCGGCGGCAGCACGAACAAAATGGCGGAACAGGTCCACAAATTTCGGTTCGTACAGGGTTTGGGCTTCAGGATGGAACTGCACGCAGCTGAGGTACCAGTCCGGCGAGGTGCCTTCGTAGGCCTCGATAATGCCGTCGCGTGCGCTGGCGGTAACCTTGAGGCCTTCGGCGAGCAGGTCGACCGCCTGGTGGTGAAAAGAGTTGGTCTGCACCGGGCCGCTGCCGAACACCGCACCCATAACCGAAGCGCTGTCCTGGATATCGACCGTGTGGTAGGGTTCGTACATCGGCAGGCCGTCCGGATAATGTCCGTGCGCGCCTTTACGCTGGGTGGCTATGTCCTGGACGAGGCTGCCGCCCAGCGCAATGTTGACCAATTGACTGCCGCGGCAGATACCGAAAACCGGCAACCGGCGGGCCTGCGCCGCGGCGAACACGGCCAGTTCGGCTCGGTCATATTTGCTGCAGAACATTTTTACCGCGGACAGCGGCTGCTGCCCATAGCTGACCGGCGCAATATCCGGACCGCCGGAAAACAAAATGCCATCCAGGTTTTCTACACTGGCGGCCGCTTCTTCCGGTTCCAGGTCGAAAGGCAGCAGAATTGGTATGCCGCCGGCCAGACGCACCGAGCGGGTATAATTCTCGTTAAGGCGGGAGTAGCGTAAGGAGCCGTCCTGATAGGTGGAGGCGGTAATGCCGATCAATGGTTTCATGCATGGAATTGTGCCGTAAGGCAGCAGAAAAAACAAGGGGAAAACAGCCGCTGCCAAGACCAGCCGGCCACCAGGGGGAAGGATGGCCCAGCGGTGGCTGCGAGAGCGGCAGCCTGGCTAGCGCATGAACTTCCGTATCAGTTTCAGTTTGCCTTCGGTATACGGAGCGGTGACCAAATCCATAGCCCGGCCACGCCGCGATATAGCCAGGGTCTTCTCGTGGCTGAAGGTTTCGAAACTGCGGCGACCATGGTAGCTGCCCACTCCGGAAGTACCTACCCCGCCGAAGGGCACCCGCGGGTCGGCCACATGTATGATGGCGTTATTCAGGCAGCCTCCGCCAAAGCGTACCTTTGTAAAGAAATATTCCGCCGCCTTTTTGTCCTGAGCAAAGGCGTACAGGGCCAGCGGAAACGGATTCCGCTCGATAAGAGCCAGCGCCTGCTCCGGCCGCTGCCAGCCGAGCAGCGGCAGCACCGGGCCGAAGATCTCCTCATGCAATACCGGAGCGTCGGCATCCGCAGCCTCTATCAGGGTCGGCTCGATACGGCGGGCAGTCGCGTCGGAGCGGCCGCCGGACAGGATGGAAGCTCCGTCCAGATAGGAGCGCACGATCTGGAAACGACGCTCGTTGATGATGCTGGCCAGATCCGCAGAGGCCAGCGGATTTTCACCCAAGTACTCGTGGATGGCTTTTTTGAACTCGGCCACAAATTCGGCCTTGCGCGACTCATGCACCAAAACATAATCCGGCGCTATACAGGTCTGGCCGGCGTTCAGGCACTTGGCCCAGGCGATGCGGCGGGCGGCCAGCACGATGTCAGCAGATGCGTCCACAACCGCCGGGCTTTTGCCGCCCAGTTCCAGGGTAAAGGGAGTATGGCGCTCGGCTGCAGCCATACCGATCTGCCGGCCAACCGCCGGGCTGCCCGTAAAAAACACATGGTCAAAACGCCAACGTTCCATTATCGCCGGAACCACTACCGAACCGGAGCCCTCCACCACGCTGATGTAAGCCGGATCAAAGCTGGCTTTAACCAGCTCGGCCAGCACGGCCGATACCCGCGCCGTAACATGCGAAGGTTTCAGCACCGCGCAGTTGCCTGCGGCAATCGCGCCAACCAGCGGACTGAGCGCCAGCTGAAAGGGATAATTCCAGGGCCCGACAATCAGCACCACCCCCTTGGGCACGCTGCGCACTTCCAGCCGGGTCGGGAACATTGCCAGACGCCCCGGCCTGCGCCGCGGCCGCATCCAGCTCTTCAGGTTGCGGATGGCGAAATGTATCTCGTCGTACATGAAACCGATTTCGGTCATATAGGCTTCGAAGGCCGGCTTGCCAAAGTCAGCGTGCAGCGCTTCAATTATTTCCTGTTCGCGGCTTTGTATGGCGGCCTTAAGTATTTTCAACTGCTGCAGGCGGAACTCATAAGTGCTGGTGGCGCCGGAAGCAAAAAAGGCCTGCTTGGCATCGTAATGCACAGCTGCAAGCATGGTATCGTCGGTCATATTAGCTCCTTGGCAGATCCCGGCAGGCTGGAACACAACGGACTCCGGTCAGCGGGTCTGCAGAATGCAAAGTATATGGAAACTTGCATGTTGGAAAATACCGCTGCTGAGGGGCGGGAGTCAAACAACAGCGCAGATTTTCCAGACCAGCCCCGGCTCCGACTGTACCACGCCCAGCTGGCCTTTCCCTCCACCCATCAATCTGTCGATTCCCTTCAAATCCATCACTTCAATTCTTCGTTTAAGATTTTACTAAATTTTACTAAATTTTCATGTCAAAACCATCCCTCGCTCATTGCTTTTTTCCTTATTCTGTATAAAAATAAGAGCGCCCTTTGCGCCTTATGCCGACCAACATAAGCGCAAACGAACCTGTTTATACTGTTCTGCATATGCAGACAAGTGCAGCAAAACCCACGCAGCAGGAGCGTATCGTGTCCGAAATCTACCAGACTTTACAGGCAAATCCGGCACAATTGGCCGATGAGCACTGGCTTCGCCAAAGCATGGCCGCCGATTTCATAAAGATCTTCGGCGGAACTGCCGAAAACCTGCGCTGTTTCGCCGCTCCGGCCCGCATCAACCTGATTGGTGAACATATTGACTACAATGGCGGCAAAGTTTTCCCGGCGGCCCTGGACAAATACCTGTACATGACGGTACGACGGCGCGAGGATGACCAAATCCTAATACGCAACCTGCAGCTGCCCGGTGAATACCGCCGCACGCTGTCTGCCCGCGGCATCGGCAACAACGAGCTGTCCTACAGTCTCTATCTCGACGGCATCCTGGAACTAATTCAGAAAGCCGGGCTTGAGGCCACCGGCGGTTTCGAAGCGCTGATCTTTACGACTGTACCACGGGGCGGCGGCGTTTCTTCTTCCGCCGCGCTGGAGCTGTGTTACGCCACCCTGCTGCAGGGTCTGTTTCCGGTGGAACTAAGCCGGCTGGAGCTGGCGAAAATCGCCCAGCTGGCCGAGCATGAATACGTAGGTGTGCAGTGCGGCATCATGGACCAGTTTGCCGTGGCTTTCGGCAAGGCCGGCCAGGCCATGCTGCTGGACACCGGCACCCTGGAATACGAGTATGTGCCCCTGGACCTCGGCGACCACTGCATCGTGCTGATGAACAGCAACTACCCGCGCACTCTGGCCGGATCAAAATATAACGAGCGCCGCGCCGAATGCATGCAGGGCCTGGCCATAGCGCAGGAAACCCTGCCGATAAAAAATCTCTGTGATATGAATATAGCACAGTTTGACCAGCTGGCCCAGCGCATAGCCGATCCGGTAATCCGCAAAAGGGTCAAACACTGCGTGCACGAAAACAACCGCGTACACAAATCAGTGCTGGCCCTGCGCGAAGGCCGCCTGGCCGAATTCGGCCAGCTGATGAACCAGTCGCATATCAGCCTGCGCGACGATTACGAAGTCTCAGGCGATGCCCTGGACGCGCTATTCGGCGCTGCCAGTTCGCACCCGGACTGCCTGGGCGCGCGCATGACTGGCGCCGGCTTCGGCGGCTGCGCCATCGCCCTGGTAAAACGTTCCGCAAGTGAAGATTTTATGGCCAAAGTAGGCACCGTATACAAGGCCCGCACCGGCCTGCAAGCCGATTTTTACCAGACCATGGCCGGCGACGGCGCCCGCGAACTCTGACAAACTACAGCAAGGAGCAGAAGCGTATGTGGATGACCCAGTGGCAGGGAACTGTCGAATACCAGGACGGATATCAGCAAAAGCAAATACAGTTCGACGAGCATGGCTGCCGGACGGACGGCAAAGCCGAAAACCAGCTGCGGTTGGAACTTAAGACTGTAAGCGGCGGCAGCATACTGCGTCTGTTATGCGCTTTCGAACGGCCGGTACAGCTGACCAGCCTGCGTATCGACGCCGGATACAAGTTCGTCGGCGGTAATACCGTGTTTCTGAACGGCTACCAGTCCTGGACAGATTCACGTGAATTTGACGCCCGCACCGTGCTCTCACCGCCCTCGAGCTCGCCCCTGTTGCGAAAAAAACTGGCACCGCACCGCCTTAATCGCTACGGTGACTACGATTTTGTGCAGTACGCCAAGAAATCCGGCCGCTTTCACGGCTGGTCCTACGGCTACATCCGCAGCTCCGAAAAAAACTTCTGCCTGGTCGGATCGTTGGACGAACGCAGCGGCTTTACTTTGCTTAAAGCCGACATGTACTCAGGCAGACTCAGTATCGAAAAAGACCTGGCAGGCAGCGCAGCGGCAGGCGAAGGCTGCCTACTGTCCCTGTTCTTCGCCGAAGCCGACTACGACACCGTGTTCGACTGCTACTTCCGCGAGCTGAACATACAGCCACCAGCTGCCAAGCCGACCACTGGCTGGACCAGCTGGTACAACTACTACCAGAATATCAGTGAAAAAATTATTCTTAAAAATCTCGATGCCTTTGCCAGCCGCAAAATACCCATCGAAGTATTCCAGATTGACGACGGCTTCCAGACCGCAGTGGGCGACTGGCTGTCCATACAGGACAAATTCCCCAGCGGCATGGGCCACATAGCCCGGCGCATAAGCGAAGCCGGCTACACACCAGGCCTGTGGCTGGCCCCCTTTGTCTGCGAAACCAAGTCCCGGCTGTTCAGCGAACATAAAGACTGGATCGTGCGCGACGGCGATGGCCAGCTGGTGGACGCCGGCGGCAACTGGTCCGGCTTTTATTGCCTGAATCTGGAGCTACCGGCGGTACGCGATTATCTGCGCACCGTGTTCCGCACAGTACTGGACGACTGGGGCTTTAAGCTGGTAAAACTGGACTTCCTGTACGCCGCCTGCATCCAGCCCCACTCCGGCAAGACCCGCGGCCAGCTGATGTGCGAGGCCATGGATTTCCTGCGTGAAATAGTGGGTGATAAAAAAATACTCGGCTGTGGCGTTCCGCTCTGGCCGGCCTTCGGCAAGGTTGAGTACTGCCGTATCGGCACCGACGTGGACCTGCAGTGGGACAACAAACTGTACCGCATGGTGGCTCACCGCGAGCGCCCATCCACCGCCAACTCAATTGGCAACGCCATCGGCCGACGCCATCTGGACAAACGCGCCTTTATCAACGACCCGGATGTATTTCTGCTGCGCCACGACAACATCAAACTCAACGCGGTGCAGAAACGCACCCTGTTCGCAGTAAACGCCCTCTTCGGCAACCTGTTATTCACCTCCGACGACCTGGAACTGTACAGCGACTCTGAATACCGGCAGTACCTGGGACTGTTCCCCTTCCTGCAAAAACGCATCGGCCAGGTCGACTGCGTAAAGGATTTTTACAAAGCCGATTTTGAGATCGCCGGAGCACGCTACCGCCTGTTTGCCAACTGCTCCTACGAAAGACGTTTTTTCTCAGCACCTGAGCCGCTGTTCTGCCTGCGCGACGGCAAGCCGCTATGGTTGCCCTCCGGCCAGGCCGTAATTCTGAATCCATACGAGACACTGATTGGCCGCTGCGACGCCGCCGCGCAGGAACTCTGGCCGCTGGGCAGCACCAGCTCGCTGTTTCCGGCCAGCGAGGCCTCCTCCTGGCAGTGGTTGCCGTCGGAACAGACCGGCCAGAGTGCGCGACTGGAACTGGAATGGCAGCAGCCGGTTTTACAAAAAGGTATTCTGTATCTGAAAGTTCCGGCCGGAGTAAAGCAATTTGAATATAACGGTACTGTTATCTACACCAGCCCCGTTCCGGTTGCCGGAATAAGCGGCCAGCTGGCGGCCCTGGAATTCGGCAGCTGAACCAGGACAGCAGAGCAATAAAACCAAGGAGACTATTATGAGCAGACATAAAAATGTATTCGGCAACCCGATCCATCCGAAAGTAAGCCGTGACGCCCACAGCAAAAAACAAGGCTATATCCGCAAGTTCGGCGACGACGGTACTAAGGTATACAGTCTGAGCGCATTTGACAATCCGGTGCTTAGTCCGGTCTTCGGAGTAAAAAACCTGGAACTGCACGAAGGCGGTGAAGCCCTGGATGAAAAAAAGGGTATCGTTGTCGGCAATATCCGCATGGGCTTCGGCCATTACCGCATTGCCATGGCCATCGCCTCGGCCGTGCATCAGCGCGGCTATACCCCGTACTGGTTCGACCTGAACGCCTTCCAGCACAGCACCGGCGGTAAGGTTGTGGAGCACCTGAACGGCCTGTACTCGCTGGGCTCACGCCTGTCGCAGAAATACGCCCTGTTCAACAAATTGTACTGGGAACCGTTAAATTATGAAGGCTTCAAGAAACTTTCCTATAACGCCGCCGACCAGAAAATAGCCGAACTGCATGCCCCGCTGGCAGTGGGACTGCCTAAAGAAATGCCTTTCATCGCCACCCACGCCTGGCCGGCCCAGGCCGCAATCCACGCCGGCATGACCAATGTTATAAATATGATACCCGACAACTGGCCGATGGCCCTGCACCTGGCCGAAGGATCCCTGCATACTGTACAAAGCCCGTCCTCGCTGCTCGGCTACCGCCTGCTGCGCGAAATGGCCGGCCGCGGCGAGCTGAGCAAACCCATGCCGGCTAAAGACATCTGCTGTGTAGGGCACTATATTGACCACGAACTGACAGCCAATCTGGAAGCCGATACCGCCGCCCGCCTGGCCCGCTTCAAGGCCAAGGCAGCACGGCGCCTGCTCATCTCGGTCGGCGGTGCCGGGGCCCAGTTCGAAATCATTGCCGAACTGCTGCGTTCGTACACCGGCATGCTGGCTGCAGGCAAACTGGCGGTGTACCTGAATGTCGGCGACCACACCTCGGTCTGGGATCATCTGAAGGCAGCCGTACCGGAGCTGGAAGGCCTGGCCACCACCCATTTCGACGACTGGGAAGGCACTAAAGCGTTCTGCAACAGCGCCCTCACCCAGAATGTGACCGGGCTGCATGTATTCCGGCACGCCAACAAGTTCTCCGCTGTGTATTCCACCAATCTGCTCATGCGCAGTTGTGATGTACTTATAACCAAGCCCAGCGAACTTGCCTTCTACCCGGTACCAAAGCTGTTCATCAAACGAGTGGGCGGGCACGAACGCTGGGGCGCCATCCGTAGCGCCGAGCTGGGCGACGGCACCTACGAAATGGAAAACCTCGCCGCCGCCAAACAGGTACTGGACCTGATGATACAGGAAGATGATATCCTGAGTGTACAGTGCGACTATATCCTGCGGGCACATAAGGCCGGGGTATACAACGGGGCCTACGAAATTGTCGAGCGGGCACTGCAACGGAGCGGCCGCTCGTAGCAATATCTGAGGAACATTTAATACGGTAGTCAGAAAAGCGGCAAGCCGTATTTCTGGCTACCACCGTCTACAATGTATTGCCGGGCACTGTCTGATCGACTGTGGACGAGCTGGTCTACCCTTCAGCCGGCAGCTCGCCCGACTGGTCAAATTGCAGGCGGTAGTAGCGCTCAATTTTTGCCCTCAGATCCTGAATGCCGAAATTTCTGGCTTCACGGATATATTCACGGCCGGCAAAGAAGACCAAGACTGCCGGTACCGAAAAGACCGACAGCTGCCCCCGTGCTTCGGGTATGGTCTCGATATCCACATAATATATGGCCAGGCGCGGAAAATTTTCGGTTAGCAACGCCTGGACTTTAGGCTGCAGGCTTTTGCAGACCCCGCAGGACGGGAAGGAACAATATAAAAGCACAGCCGCTTCACGGTTCAGGGTTTCCGTCACTTCTTCATAGCTATTCAGGCTTTTCATCTCAGCACTATCCTCCCGGAAAGCGTTGCTGTCAAGCATAGTATTCACCCATATTGACAGGCCTGGCTCGCTGTGCCATGCTGACAAGACGTTAACCTGTAAAACACAATTAAGTTAACGAACAGGAAAAGCAATCAAAACTCCCGGCAATATCGACAGCGACCGTTATATCCTCGAAACCCTGCGCTCCAGCGCTCAGGCTGTCGCCGGAACCCTGCTGGCCGCAGAATTGGGCATCAGCCGGGTTGCTCTCTGGAAGCGTATAGAATTGCTGCGTGCTTGGGGCTACGGCATTGCCAGCAGCCATGACGGATACACGCTGGTGCATGATGACGGACTGGCGGCAGCTGATTTGAAAGTACCCGGCAAACTGCAGCTGTTTGCCGAACTGCCCTCTACCATGGATGCGGCCCACAAATTGGCAGCCAGCGGGGCAGCCTCCGGCAGCCTGGTGATGTCCCTGCGTCAGACAGCCGGACGAAACCGTGACGGGAAAGAGTGGCCAAGCCCTCAGGGCGGCTTGTATGCCTCCCTGATCTGCCGGGCCGACCTGCCGCTCTGGCACGCCGACGGACTGGTACTGGAAGCAGCCAGAATTATTCTGGATCTACTGAATCAAACCGTGCCGGCCGGAAACACCGGGGCTTACAGCTTTGTCTGGCCAAACTCCATTCTGCATGGCCGACGCAAAGTAGCCGGCTTGTTGCTGGAGCAACACGGCGGGCTGAGCATTCCCGACTGGTACGTGCTCGGTCTGGGAGTGGACGCAAAGCTGTTCAGCGACCCGGCTGCCGCGAATCATGAGGCCCTATCCAGCGACCAGGCAACCAGCGCCGGTGGCCGGGAAAGCAGCCCGCGCATCCGCCGCGCTGCTCTGGGCTGCTCGCTGGCCCAGGGAGTAGAAACCTGGCTGCGCGGCGGTCTCGCAGCCACAGCTACAAGTTCTGATAGAAAAACTGAAAACCGCTGGCGGCAACTGGTCAACCTGCATCAAGCACTGGACATTCATCTATGGAACGGTGAACGACTGCATGGCCTGCCACATAATTATACAAATGAGGGAAAATTAACATTGGCCGATGGCCGCATAATTCAGATGGCGGAATGCCGCACCCAAGGAGCTCACTATGAACCCCCGCATACTTAAAATTGTACTCATGTCGCTTTTGGCCGCGCTGATCACAGCCGGAGCGGTTTTCTCCATACCCATGCCGCCGCCCCTGCCGCCGGTAACGCTGGCTGTATTTTTTGCCCTGGTTGCCGGGCTTATCCTGGGGCCATGGTGGGGATTGGGCAGCACCGCTCTGTACCTGCTGCTGGGCAGCCTGGGGCTTCCAGTATTTGCCAACGGCGGAGGCGGTTTCGGTTATTTCGCCGGACCAACTGGCGGTTTTCTGCTGGGCTATGCCGCGGCGGCCCTGACAGCCGGCCTGATCTCCAGCCAGCGCACTTGGTCGTTTATACGGGCTCTGTCCGGCTGCCTGGCAGCGGTAATTGCCCTGTACGCCATTGGCCTGCCCTGGTTCAGCTTCAGCCTGGCAGCGCGCAGCGGCAATCCGGCATCGCTTGCCGGAGCCTTTCTCATCATGGCACCCTATCTGGTCGGTGATGTTATAAAAGCTATACTGGCGGCTTTTCTACTGCGCTCGCTAAAACCACTGCTGCAAAATTATTTTGCCGAAAGCCGATGATACTCGAAGCACAAAACCTTACCCGCCGTTTTGCCGCCGGCTCGTACGGCTTGGCGGGCTTGAACCTGCAGCTGAGCGCTGACGCTTTTATCCTTATCAGCGGCCACAACGGCAGCGGCAAGTCGCTGCTGCTGCGTCACCTGGTGGGGCTGGAAAAGCCCGATGCCGGCCGCATAACTCTGGATGGACGGCCGCTCGAAACCTGCCTGCCGGAACTGCGCCGTCGCCTGGCACTGGTGTTTCAGGAGCCGGAACACCAGATTCTTGGCGTCACTGTTGCCGAAGACCTGGCTTACGGCCCGCGCTGTAGTAGGCGTAAACCGGCCGAATACCAAACAGACGTTGCGGCCGCCTTGCAGGCCTGTGGTCTGGGCGGCATGGAGCAGCACCTGACCAGCGCCTTGTCTGGTGGTGAAAAACGCCGGCTGGCACTGGCGTCCACGCTGGTGGCCAAACCGGAACTGCTGCTGCTGGATGAGCCTTTTAACGACCTGGATTGGCAGGGAGCTTCCGACTTGCTGCACATTTTACTGAAGCTGCGCAGGCAGGGAACCGGGATACTGATCGTTACCCACGATCTGGAAAAATGCCTGGCCCATGCCGACCGGCTGCTTGTCCTGGATGCCGGCAGAGTTATCCGCGACGGCACACCGGCCGAATTATGGGACGAGCTTCCGGCCCTCGGCCTGCGACGGCTGCCGGGCGGCAGCGAACAAATGCCGGCCATGACCTGGTTAAAACCATGAGCCAGCTGCATCGCCAGACCAGCTACAGCGCACGGGCTGCATTTCGCGGCCTGCCCCGCTTCCTGCTTTACGCCGGTCTGCAAATTGCAATATTTTTATCACCTAAATGGCTGCTTTTAATTATCCTTGGACTGGTTCTGGCAGCCGGGCTGGCCGAAAAACTGGACTGGCTGGCCTGGGCACGGCAATCCCTAAGAGTAGTATTGATGGTCGCCGCACTGGCCCTCGCCGGCTTTCCGTTTGCACAGTATGCTACAATGGACGTCGCCCGGATTCTTGCCGTCTGGCTGCCGGGGCTGCTCCGGGCACTGCGTTTTCTGCTGATAATCCTGTCGGCCGCATGGCTTTCGCACGGCTTGAGCGCACTGGATTTACGTCAGGTACTGGAACTGCTGTTTTGGCCGCTGGGAAATCATATCGGCCGCGCCCTGGCCCGTTCTGTCTCGCTGGTGCTGGCGTTTCTTCCCTGGACCCGGGCGGAAATAAAGTCGGCTTCCGAGGCGGCTACACTACGCGGCCTCGATGCCCGCCGCCAGCCAATTCGCCATCTGTCCGGGCTGATGGTGCCGGTGGCCTTACGCAGTCTAGAACGCGCCCGCCACAGCGCTGAGGCCCTTAGCCTGCGCGATCCCACGCTTTAGCCCCGGGTAAGCAGCCGAATCACCGTCTCATGCTGCGGAAATTTTTGCAGCAAATCGTTGCGTTCGAACAGCTCAAAGTCGGAAAACTCGAAGCCCGGCGCGACCATGCAGCCGACCAGGCTGTAAGCGCCCTCCTGCATGCAGGAGCCGAAAATCCAGCCGGCCGGAACCAGCTGCTGCGGCAGTTCGCCGGCGGCCATATTCAGCCCCAGCCGCCGGATTTCCAGATCTCCGTCCGGGCTGATCATGTAAATGGAAAGCGGGCTGCCCGCATGAAAGTACCACAGTTCGTCGGCAGTAAGCCGGTGCAAATGAGAAGCATCCCCGGCCTCGAGCAGAAAATAGATACTGGACCACAACTTTCGGCTGGCGTCGGCACCACCCAGCTCGAGCACTTTTACAGAAACAGCGGACTGCCGGTACCAGCCGCCTTCCGGGTGTGCCTCCAGCCCAAGCCCGCTTATATACCATTGTGCATTTCTGTCCTTGTCATTCATACTGAGTCTTTTCCCGATATCGGTTGCGGCTGGACATCTCGTCCAGGCTTTTGCGTTTCTTTACAGTCGGCTGCGAATCGGCCGCCGGATACCCCAGCGTCAGCAGCAGCGGAATGCGCTTGCTGCGCGGAATATGCAGCAGGCGGCGGATGGCAGCTTCGTTAAACCAGCCAAGGATGCAGGTACCCAAACCACGTTCGGCCGCCTCCAGGCAGAACTGACCTACAGCGATGCCGATATCCAGATGGGCATAGCTATGGCCGCGCACGGCAGCTCCCAGGTTGGCCGACAACTTGGCCTTTTCCTGTACGACCGCCACCAGCACCGGAGCCTGCAGCGCGAACTTGTTAATGGCAACCGGCCGCCCCACCGCCGCTTCTTGTGCCGCCGGAAGAATGGCCGGGTCGTCCACCACAATAAAATGCCAGGGTTGTGAATTGCAGGCCGAAGGAGCCAGCCGGGCGGCTTCCAGGCAGGCCTGAATATCGGCCGCGTCAAGAGCTGTCTCCGCGTATTTTCGGACACTGTAGCGCTTCTGCACCAGATCAATGAATTTCATGAAGTCAGGATACGGTATAGCAAGCCGAAGGGTCAATCATGACGATGGGTGTTCGGCTTGTGTTTGTCGAAATTGGGCAGCTTAAGACGTTCTACCCGCGGGGGCTTGGTAAGCTGGCGGTAGGTAATCAGGCCGATTACAGCCAGCCCGGCAAGAAAGGCCGGATAGGTAAGCCACCAGGGGAAGCCACGGGTCCAGGCTGAATATTCAGACATTCCGCCCATACCGGCCAGCAGATTCAGCGGCATGAACACCACCGACACAATAGTAAGCCTTTTTATATACAAGCTCAGGTTATTGTTTACCACCGAACCGCGTGCGTCCATCAGCCCGGTAAGGATACCTGAATAAATTTCAGTCTGCTTTTCGGCCTGACGATTCTCGATGAAAATTTCATTGAGTATGTCACGCTGGCCGGAGGAGAAACGTATCTTTGCGGCATTCTCGCGAATGGATTCCAGCACAATCTGGTTTGACCCGATACCGTTCAGGAAAAAAACCAGGCTTTTTTCGAGAGTAAACATGTTCAGCAAAAAGTGGTTTTCCATCGAAGTGTTCAGGCGTTTCTCCAGCGACTCGGAGAGCATGGTAATAACTTTGATATGCGATAAAAAGTGCAAGGTAGTACTGTACAGAACTGCCAGAAAAACATCCCGCACATTCTGCAGGGTCCGAGCCTTGCGCAATTCCGCAGGATCAAAATGATCGGGTGATACAATTATCAGGCGGTCTTTGAATAAAAACAACCCGATCGAAGCCACGGTAAAAAGCAGCTGGTCTTCGGAGGTATAATTGCAGGGATTTTTTACGATGAACGCCCAGTGGTTGGCTGCGCGTTCCACCGCCCCCAACTCATCCGGATCCAGTGCCGAATTCAGACGGTTACGGCTAATACCATAGTGCTGCTCCAGCTCCGCCAGTTCGGCGGCATCAGGCTGGTTATACACCAGTACCGGATTTTTACCGCCGTTGGTAGCCAGGAGGCTGCCGTTGTTTATGACATATTCGTTTTTCATCAGCCGCCTCCAGTTTTGTTTTCAAAGAAAGCCACTACAGCCTGTTGCCGGCCAGGCTCACAAACAATTGCCAGGCTGCCATGGCTTTGCGGTTGGCATTCAACGGTTCGGAATGAGCCGAGCTGCATTCCCACCATTGCCCCGGATGAGCACCCTGCCACTCGTGGGCCCAGTTGCCGCCGTCGTAATTACAGCCGTCGTCTACATTGCGGTCGCCATAGTAGTTACCGTCAGGGTCATAACATTCAATGTCATAAAAATCATATAGAAATTTATTATTACTTTCGCAATACGAGCGAATCTGCCGGTTGCGCAGATGCAGATTCCCGGACTCACCGCTGCCATCGGCATGCCCTGTCATATACACAAAGCGCACCGCCGGAAAATCTCGCTCCAGAGAGCTCATGCGGTCCAGATAATTCTGGATATCGGCCTCGCTGGCGCTGGAAACCTGCCCGCACCAGCTCCACATAACCACATTGGTATCCGGATGTTCGGCCAGATAATTTCGGGTTGTGGCTTCGAAGGCATCACGGTCGGGATTGCCCAGATCGGCCTCATAACGGTCGTCGTAGGCCAAGCCACCCTCGCCACCCAGCAGATACCAGCCACGGTCTCCGAAAAAATGATCCATTTCTGCCATACCGGTGCTGAGCTGGCTGCCATGCGAGGTATGCCAGTACACGATACGCAGGTTCTCCCTTGCGGAACGCGCTCCGACTTCAGTCAGCCCATCAACCGAAGCATGCCGATGATCGATGATAGTCGACGCCAGACCGGCAGGCCCGTCCAGCGGTGACAAGCCGGTGCCGATCTGCCAGTCGCAGGCGGCGACAGAAAGCAGGAAAACACACATTATTACTGCAAAAAACCAACGCATAGCTGCCTCCATTATTAAAAATAAACAACAATGCCGAATTGCGCGCCGCGGCCGCCGCCGGCCGGCTCGCCAAGCTTGACGGAGAAACCATTTGCGTCGAATATTGCCAGAAGCTTGTATTCGGCATACACCGCGATCTTGTCAAAGATTAATACCTCTACGCCGGCCAGACCGCCAAAATAAAAGTCTATAGCACCTTCTTCGCCAGTTCGTGTCAGTGTACGGATTCCGGTCAGACCGCCGAAATAGGGCGAGGCTTTCCCGCGCGCAGGATGCCATTCAACACCGAGCCCCAGGCCTAAAGTAGTGTCGGAAATACCTTCATCACTGACAAAATCCACTGCCAACAGCGCACGCCCGGCCAAATCCGGCGTAAGAAAGAGCTTCCCGCCGGCCCCGGACTGAAAGCCGTCGCCAAAAGCGTCTACCTGCAGCAGATTGGGCAACTCAAAAAGCAGGGCCTTGTCGGAGGCCGCAGTCCGGGCACTGCCATCGGCATAAAGCGAAAACAGGCAAATAAGCCATACCAATCCAAGTAAACAACTTTTCTTCATGTGCATCCCTCCTCGCTCAAATACCAGCCAACGCCGGCACATGGCCAGAATATAGCACAGCAGCAGTCGATTTCACATCTGGAAATGCATAAGGCTGTTTACCGCCACCCTGGCGCGCTCCCGGTTTGCCGCAGCCTCGCTCAGAATATGGTCACCCTCTGTTTCCAGGTCGTCGGCGCGCTGGTTCATAGCCGTCGCGGTCGAACTTACTTTTTCGCAGCTCTGGGCCAGCCGGTCCATCATGCCGCGCATATTGGCACTGGCACTGCGGATGGTATCGCTGCCGGCCCGGACGGTATCGGCAGTAGATTGCAAAGCCCCCAGCGAAGCCAGCACCTGCTGCACCGACCCGCGCTGCTCCACCTCGGCCGCCGAGGCCTGTTGTTCCAGAGCATTTACCAGACTTACCAACTCCAGCATCTGATCTAGAATCCCGGATGCCTCGGCAGACTCCTGGCTAGCCAGCTGTATGGCACTGCGGATTTCTTTCAGCTGGGTGCTGATACTTCCCGACTGCAGCCGTGAACCTTCGGCCAACTGACGGATCTCGTCGGCAACAACAGCAAAGCCCAGACCGGCCGAGCCGGCATGAGCGGCCTCGATCGCTGCGTTCATGGCCAGCAGATTGGTACGCGAGGCAATGCTTGCCACCACCTTGTTGGTCTCCAGCAGGCCTTCGGACAAGCGCACCACTTCGCCGAAGCGCTCCGATAGCCGCCGCATTCCAAGTTTGCCGTTTTCGCCGATCTGGTTTAGGCGGGCGGTCTCGACAGATAGATTTTTTCGTTCCTCACTGACCAGATTTATGTGCTGGGTCATCTGGCCAATACCCTCAATAGCAGCACGGAAGCCTTGGCTCTGCTCGTCAATGGCCTGCGCAAGCACATCCAGTTCGTGCACAATGCTGCCGAGCTGGCTCTGGCCGTCGGCCACGACCTTGATTTGATTGTCAATATGACCATTAGTTACTTCTATTTCATTTTTTATCAAACCAAGCGCAGAACGCATGTTGTCCACGTCCCGTGCCAGCGCCTTGCTGGAATCCAGAACGCTATTCGTCGTATCCTGAAACGAGGTGATCATGGCGGTAAGCCTGATTGCCAGCATATTATAACCCTTGGCTAAAGCGCCCAGCTCGTCCCGGCTGACCACCGGCAGGCGGTGCGTCAGATTACCGTTTTCCATCTCGCCAAAGGCTACCACGACACGCTGCACCGGCCGGATTATGCGGCCAACGAAAGTCGACATCGACATGAAGGCAAGGGCGGTAAATACCAGCAGGATTATTCCGACCAGCAGCAGCATGCGGTCGCGGCTCTCAAAAAGCACTACAGCCGGAATGGTGGCCACCAGCAACCAGTCGGCCTGCATTCCAGCCAGCTGTACCGGTCGCAGCAGACGCCAGGAACCATCCTGCATGCGATAATAAGGTAACTGCTCACTGATGGCCGACTGAAGCAGGCCCAGTTCTTCATCAGAGGCCAGAGCGTCCAGTTCCTGTCCGAGTACGTCCTCGCGCCCGGGTGCGGCTATCAACAGGCCGTCAGCAGTGGCGATGAAAATATTATCCAGGCCGGAAAGTTCGGAAAGCTCTTCAGACAGGAATTCCAAGGAAAAATCCACGCCGGCAACACCAAACGACTGGCCATCGGCAGCCAGAAGCGGCACGGTATAGCTGGTAAGCATCTGCATGCGGCTGCCCCATTCTTCGTAATAAGGCTCTATATACTGAGCCCGGGCACTTTCGAAGGGCAATCGATAATAATCATTTTCGCGTTCACCCTCGGCATCATCGGCTGTTTCCAATACCAGACTGCCGTCTTCTTCGTAGGCATAAGGCAGAAAGCCGCCGGCCGGAGCATAACGTTCGTCTTCTACAAATTCGGCATCCCGTCCGTCCCAGATATTGGGCTCAAACATCACCCACACCGCCTCAAAAAGGTCACTGCGCCGGAATTCAGTCTCTACCAAGTGTGCGGCCAGCTCACGGTCAGGCTTACCGCTGGAGCGCATCGCAGACAAGACCGAAGCCAGAGTCTCACAATTGGTACTGGCTTCGGTCAAACGCAGAGAGACCCTTCCGGCCGTGCTTTCTAGCTGATACGCAGCACCTTCTAGTATGCTGCCGCGCGCAAAACTGTTCAGACTTAGGTTGATTGCCAGAAAAAGAGCGGACACCAGCACCGCTATTATTGCCGCCACAAATATTGATGATTTTAGCTGTAATTTCATACGGCAAAGTGTAAATCATTATGCAGCAGGATGCCAGAAAAAAAGCGCTTTTTCCGCATAGACAGGCAGACGGAAAGAATTCTTGGGATGGCTCAGACAGGCGGGCCGGAAGGTTCTGCCGGGCGGGCCAGCAGCCGGTACACCGGACCGGCCAGCAGCAAACCACACAGATTGCCGGCCAGCGCTCCGATAGAATTAAACACCAGGTCC
>JAHIWF010000139.1 GCA_018815555.1 Spirochaetota bacterium
CAGCAACTTTGCTTCCGGCCGGCTTTTCAGGAAACCTGTTTCCATGAATTGCTCAAGCAATTTGACCTGACTGAAATTGACCGGCTTAAGACGCTTTCATTTGGTCAGCTTAAGAAGTTCAGCCTTGCGGCGGCTTTTTCTTCCGGGGCTAAAGTCTTGCTTCTGGACGAGCCGACAAACGGCCTGGACATACCCGGCAAGATTGCCTTCCGGAAAATGCTGTCTGCCATGGCTGGTCCGGAACACATTATTGTCATATCCACACACCAGGTACGCGATCTGGAAAATCTGCTTGATCCCCTGGTGCTTATCAATGCCGGGAAGCTGCTGTGCAACATCAGTCAGGAAGAGCTGGCGGCCGGTTTTTCCACCGGCCATCTGGCCGATCTGACCGGGCAGCCGGTGGTTTTTGCCCGGCGGGTTTCCTGTGGCTATTCTGCGCTGCTGGCAAGACCGGGGGAGCTGCTTGATCTGGAATTGTTCTTCGAAGCGGCAATACACAGCCCGGAGCGTTTTCAGGCAGCTGTGCATGGCGAAGCCTTGGCTGAATACCAGGATACGGAGGAACTGCAGTCATGAATACATTAGATAAAGCAGGTGGTTTTAGTCTGAAGCGCACAGCTTTTTTGTTCGGCGAGCGGGTGCGGGCCGATATATCGCTTATTGCCTTGTGTCTGGGGATACTGGTGGCAGTAGAAGTATTGTCAATCGGAATTACTGGAAGTGTAATTTCCTTTTCAGATTCCGAACTTTTCTTAAGTTCGGTGCATGTCGTGGATCTGGCTTTCGCATGGCTTATATTTGCCGTGGTAGTTGGAATCCTGCTCGCGTCGCGCAGTTTTACCGCAATGCACGGTAATGCTTCGACTGATTGGCTGCTGTTGCCGGTAAATCCGCTGGAGCGCTTTGCTGCAGTTGTTCTGTGGGTTTGTGTTGTCTGGCCGCTGGTTGCGCTCCTCGTTGGCGGGGCTATTACATATGCTTCCATGCAGCAGGCTCAGCTTCTTGAAGGATATAGCCCAGAGCTCGTAAATAATATTCTGCTGATGCAGGTTGTAGAATTTATTGGCCAGTTTTGGAGTGTAGTTTGCTTTATGCTAGCTGGTTCAGCCCTGTTCCGCAACAAGGTTTTGCTGAAAAGCTTTGCCTTGATGCTGTTAATATTTGTGTTTTTTGGTTTATTTATATTTTTACAGACTTATTTGTCTGGTTCTAGCGATGCACCAGATGCGGTTTCGTTCATTAATGGATATTTTTATATAACTAGCGACAGCGGGGCTGCCTTGGTACGGGCCAACCGTGCCCAAGTACTGTTTGACTTCTGGCGTTATATGGTCATCCCTATTTGTTCTCTGTTTTTCGCTTTTTTCAGGATGCGCGAGAAAGAGGCTGTAGATGCGCTTCAATAATGACCGCCCCATATTCCTGCAGATTGCCGATTGGCTGGAGGATGAAATTCTGGCCGGCCGTTTCGGTCCCGGGGATCGTCTGCCCTCGGCCCGCGATCTGGCTGTAAGCATGGAGGTAAATCCGAACACGACAAGCCGGACTCTGCAGCTGATGGCCGAGCGTAAGGTGGCCGGGATGGAGCGTGGTAGTGGTTACTTTGTGTTGCCGGAGGCCGGCCGCATGATTGTACAAGCCAGAAGGGAGCGCTTGATGTCAGAAACCCTGCCGGGCTTGTTTCGGACGATGCAGATGCTTGGGATCAGTGCCGAAGAATTACTTGAGTATTACCAAGATTTCCTGGAAGGGAGGCCGCATGAAAGCCAGTAATAAAGTTGTTCTATTGTTCTTTACCATTTCATTGGTGCTGTTTATAGGAATACTTATTGTGTTATCAATTTGATGTACCTTCGGGTGAGCTGGTTACAGAAGAATTTGATTTGGTCTATTATGCACCGAGCGTTAAGGAGGCTATAAATGACCAGTTCTGATAGCGAAGCTGCTGGGATTTCCGATCTTGTAAACGAGTTACGCAATAATTTGTTTTTGTCCAATGCCACGGTTTCGGTGCATTCCTGGCATCCAGGGCAGCCTTTGGCCGATCTAGTAGAAGACAAGTCCGCTTTGCGCTCTGTCATAATGGCGGAAGTTGTTCATTTGGACTGGCCTGAAGCGATGCGGGCTGCACTGGTTGACTGCTATCTGGAGCGGATCAGCAGCGGC
>JAHIWF010000140.1 GCA_018815555.1 Spirochaetota bacterium
AGGGTGTCGATGCTCTGGCGGGTTTGGTCACCGATTTCGGTAAGCGTTGTGGTCATGCCCAGAATTTCCTTACTGCCGCTGCTTATCTGATGGATGCCGTCGAGAACTTGGCCGGACATTTTTTGCAGGCTGTCCATTTGATGGCCGATATCTTCAGAATCTGATTGAATCAGGCGGATCTGGTCGCTGGATTCCATGGAAATGCCGCGGATTTCGGCTGTACCCTGCAGGACTTCAGTGGTGCCCTGGGAAAGTTCCTCCATCGCTCTGGCTATGTCATGAAAGCTTCGTGAATTGTCCTGCACTTCGTCCATGATGGTCTGGAATATTGTTACATTTTCCTCGCTGTATTTGTCTGCCTGGCGGATTCTTTCTATTATGGCTGTTAACGAGGAGGCTGTAAGGGTGGCGTTTTCGGAGGTGGATTCGGCCAGTTTGCGTATTTCTTCGGCCACTACCGCGAATCCTTTTCCGGCGTTTCCGGCATGCGCGCTTTCTATGGCGGCATTCATGGAAAGCAGGTTGGTCTGGCTGGCTATGTTGTTGATGATGGAAATGATCTCCATCAGGTTTTCTATGTCGGCCGATATCTGCCGGATTAGTGTAAAGGTTTTTTCACCCATGTCGCGTCCCTGGCCGCTTACCTCTTCAAGGACATGTACGGACCGGGACCGTTCCGCCGCCAGGCTGCTGACGCTGTTGATTGAGGCGGTCATCTCTTCGATTGCGGCTGAGGACTCGGTAATTGCAGCGCCCTGCCGGCCTATACCCTGGGCTTGGCTGTCCAGCTTAACTTGAATGGCAGATACCGAGTGCATGACCGAAGTTATGACTTCGGAAAGCCGGTCGACTTCACTGTCTATCTTCCTGATGCTGTCACTGATCTGCTGTACCGCTCTGGTTGTTTCGTCGGTCGTTGTGGCCAGGCTGCGGCGCAGACGGGAACTTGTGTCGGTGGTGCTTTTTATGTCATCCAGGATCAGTTTCAGGCGCTTAATCACCTGGTTTACATGGTCGGCCAGGGCTCCGGTTTCGTCTTTGGCGCGCAACTGTACTTCGACGGTCAGATCCTGCTGGCTTACTGCCTGCATCACTGCTTCGATCTGGCGCAGTTCGTTAATCATTTTCGCTGTAACCAGCAGGAAGGTGACGAGGACCACCATGATGCCCGCTACCAGGATGATCAAGGCACTCAGCATCAGCCGCCGGCTTTCCTGCTCGACCTTTTGCTCCAGGAAGGGCGGCAGTTCGGTGAGCAGCTGTTCGAAAGCCGCCGAGTAATCTTCGATGCTTCTGGTAATGTTCAGGAAGGCGGCTATATTGCTGTGGAAGTTGTGTTCTGCTGCGGGCTGCGCCTGCAGCTGCATGATGCTGCGCATGGCCGTTGCTTCAAGAAAAGCCCGGTTGCCGCTTTGCCCAAAAAACTCCGGTACTTGTTCCATGCCGGGTGTAATTATTTGCCACAGGGTTTTCAGCCGCTCCAACAGGGTTTCTATTTCCTGAACCGAGCGCAGGGTCTGATTGCTGCTGATGGCTTGTACTTGCTGCTCGAAAGCGGTATAGGCCGGCAGCCACTCTGTTTCGAAAAACTGTCTTACATCGCGCTTGATGGTCAATCTGAGGGTTTTGGCTGCCAGATCATTCCAGGCGGCAAGGCCGAGAGCCACTGTACGGCTGCCGCGCTCCAGGTTCTGGGTTACCTGTGAAATGCGCAGTACCAAGGCGATGGTGCCACCGAACACAACTAAAGCGATCAGCAGGATCATGATCAGTTTTTTACGTATAACTCGCTCCCAGGCCGGGCAGGCTGATCAGGAAGCAATAGTGGCAATCCTGATGTTTGCCGCATAATATCGGTATTTTATGCACAATATATTGTATACAGTTATTTGATTCTGTCAAGTTTTATGTGCCTGTTCTGTGCTGCTGCCAGGGTCTTTCAGGTATCTGCGGACTGTTTAAGCCGCCAGGCTGCGTTAGCGATCGCAGCGGAAATCCTTGCCGGCAGGCAAGATTGCAGCGGAGAGCGCGGCCCGCCCCGGTTGCGGTGCTCTATTTTGACTGCCAGGTTCAGGTGGCTGTTATGTTTCGGCCAGGGCGGG
>JAHIWF010000141.1 GCA_018815555.1 Spirochaetota bacterium
CTGCTTACCTTATAGACATCGGCCACAAAATTCAGATACTCCCAGGCCTTCAGGCGGGCAAACAATTCCGGATTGTCGCTAACGTAACCAAGGCGCTGTTTAGCCTCAAGCGGATTTGCCCCTAATTCCAGACCATCAATGCTGGCAGTACCGGTATCCGGCTTCAGTATACCGGTAAGCAATTTAATGGTAGTGGTTTTACCGGCTCCATTAGGGCCAAGAAAGCCGAAGATTTCGCCATCCGGTACAGTCAGGCTTAAATTATCCACCGCTTTGCTCTTGCTCTTTGCATACGATTTGCTGATTTCACTGAGTTGAATCATGTATAGTTCCTTTACTGGTATTTATGTGCCGGCTTTCCCGGCGATTTCCTGTTCAATTTTGGCTATCATAGCCTTTACCTGCTCGAACATTGCTTGGTAATCAGCTGAAGTCTCCTGGGTAGCCAGTTTTTCCATTTCTCCGAGAATTTCAGAAGCTTTGGTAAAACGCAAGTTGGCTACTGCACCCTTAATTTTATGGGCTTTATTTCTTATTTCGGTAAAGTTGCCGGATTTGATGGCTGCTTCCAGATCATCGCGGTAAACCAGCCATATTTCGTCAAAGAAGGTCTTTATCAGCTCCTTCAAAAACTCGAAAGGCAGATTGAGGAGCTGAGCCAGTTTTTCGATATCGAATGCTTCAGTCTCATTTTTGTCGGACATGTTTAACTCCTTGGCAGTGTCAGTCGATGGCACCGTCGGCAAGTTGTGCAGCTGCACTCCCGGAAGATAACGCTGCAGGCATTGTTTCAATTTGTCAATTTCAATCGGCTTCGTAAGCACATCAGTAAGTCCGTTTGCCTTGAATCGCTCATGATCATTATGCAATGCATGAGCGGTAAGCGCAATAATGGGCAGACCTGTTTCAGTACTATTGCGCTCCTGCAAAGCTTCATAGCGCCGGTAGCGCCGGGTAGTCTCAATGCCATCAATGCCGGGGAGGTTAATATCCATCAAAACCAGATCGTAGGACTTGGCATACATAAGCTCCCAGGCTTGTTCGCCGCTTCCGGCAATAGTACAGCTGCAGGCGAGTGATTGCAGTACTGCAGCAATCAGTTTCTGGTTTAGTTCATTATCCTCGACCACCAGAATCTGCCGGTCGTTACAGCTTGCAGGAACCGTTACGGTCATACCCGCAGCGGCCGCAAAAGCTGACTGAGCTGCTGCAGTTTCAGTTTGACCAGCTGAATACCCTGAGGCCATGTCTCCCGCTGACGGCTCTTCGAGCAGGACTGCAGAATGTCCAGGCAGGTAGACGGTAAACCGGCTGCCCTGTCCGAGTTTGCTCTCGAGCTGGATTCGGCCGCCATGCAGCTCTACCAGTTGTTCGGTTATCGCCAGTCCCAGCCCGGTACCCTTGTTCTTCTGATTGTTGGCCCGGACCTGCTCAAACGGATTAAAGACACGCTGGCTGTCTGCTTCGGCAATGCCTATCCCTTCATCCCAGACCAGCAGGCACAGCTGGCCGTTCTGGGCGGATGCTTCCAGGCCGACAGCTTTGTCTCTGCCGGTGAATTTTATGGCATTCGAAAGCAGGTTACACAATATCTGCCTGACTTTTGTTTCGTCCGCGACAATACTGCCGATGGTATCAGCTATACTGATTTCCAGTCGTATGTTTTTATCAGCAGCCTGAGACTCAAACGAAGCAATCAGGGCTTCCAGTAGTGGCCGCAGGTTAAAAGGTTTTTTGTCCAGATCAATTTTGCCGGCTTCGATCTTGGACAAATCCAGAATGTCGTTGATCATTGCCAGTAAATGGCTGCCGCTGCTGTTTATATTTACCAGATAATCCAGTTGTTCCTGGTTCAGGTTTCTCTCGCGGTTTTGCACCAGCAGCTGCGAGAAACCTAAAACCGAGTTGAGCGGGGTACGCAACTCATGGCTCATAGATGCCAGAAAATCACTCTTGGCATGATTGGCCCGATCAGCGGACAGTTTGGCTTCCAGCAGGTCATGCTCCAGGGCTATGCGGTCGGTCATGTCGATAATGAAGCCCTGAACCCGCTGCAGCCGGCCTAGTGCGTCTTTTTCAGCCGAATAGTGATTCATTATCCAGACAATAGAACCATCCTTGTGCAGAATGCGATATTCCGCGCCGGCGGCTGTTTTCCCAGAATGCACATCGGCAATATAAGCCAGTACCAGCTCTTTGTCGTCCGGATGAATCATGGAAAACCAGAGTTCCCGCTTGTTTTGCAGCTCATCA
>JAHIWF010000142.1 GCA_018815555.1 Spirochaetota bacterium
CTGGTCGCGCACAAAGGCTTTCTGGTTACGGCTGCGTTCTTCGGCCGAAAGGCCCGCATGGTAGGCGGCGGCCGGAATCCCGGCGGCCTGCAGCATGTCGGCCATATCTTCGCTACGCTGGCGCGACAGGCAGTATACGATACCCGACTGTCCGCGCTGCTTTTGTACGATGCGCAGCACCTGTTGTTTGGCTTTGTCTTTGGCCTGCACACGGATGTGCAGATTGGGCCGTTCAAAACCGCCCAGATGCAGGGCGGGCGAGCGCAGCTTAAGCGCTTGCACGATGTCATTGCGGACGGCCGCAGTAGCCGTGGCGGTAAGCGCCAGCCAGGAGGCCTGCGGCCAAAGCCGGCGCAACTGGGACAGTTGCCGGTAGTCCGGACGGAAGTCGTGCCCCCATTCGGAAACGCAGTGCGCTTCGTCCACTACTACAAGTGCCGGCGGCAGTTCCTCGAACAGGGAAGTGACCCGATCGCCGGACAGCGATTCGGGGGCGGCATATACCAGACGTACCTGTCCATCCAGAACTTTGCGCTCGGCCAGGCGGCGCTCTTCCGCTCCCAGCGAGCTGTTCAGGAACAGAGCTGCCACCCCGGCTGATTCCAGACCGGCAACCTGGTCCTGCATCAGGGCTATCAGTGGTGAAACCACCAGCACCGGCCCCTGCAGCAACAGTGCCGGCAGCTGGTAGCATAAAGATTTACCGCCACCGGTCGGCAGCACTGCCAGACAATCGCAGCCGGCCAACACATCAGCGATGATCTCCGCCTGATGCGGCCGGAAGCTGGAATAGCCGAAAACGCTTTTAAGCAGGGCGGCGGGATTCGCCTCAGCCTGCTGCGGAGCTGCTGTGCCGTCGTTTGCTGCGAAGGTTTCGTTGTGGTCAGTCGTTGGCGGATAGCTGTTCATATGTTAAGTATAACGGATAGGACGTAATATTTGTAGACAGTACGCCCACCGTAAAAAGCCGCCGCTTTGCCGCTCATCTTAATTATTCAGTATCCATGCCAGCACCCGTTGTGCACAGTCCTGGCGCTGCTCCGGTGCAAAAGGAAAACTATGAGTGGCATTGCTTACTTCTTCATGGATGATTTTCGGTACAGCCACAGCCCTGTGGTGCAGCACCGCCACTGCCTTGGCAGAATCCACCGCCTGGTCGCCATCTGCCGTCAGTACCAGCACTGGTGCCTGTACTCGCGGCAGGGCCGCAACAGCTTTCTGGCGCAGCAGCTCCAGCTTGCCGGCCTGGGCTGCCAGCAGGTCGGAGCGGTATTCGCGATGCAGGATCAGCCTTTCGCCGGAACTGTCTTCCTCCTCCGGCGGCTGCCCGGTTTGAATTACCGGCAGTACCAGCCCCAATAGAGGAGCAAGCTTGAAGCGCCAGTCCCGTAGAACAAAGGCCGGAGCCAGCAGACTGAGGCTGGCCGGCGTATACCGGGCAGCGCAAAGTACGGCCAGCAGAGTGCCCATGGAGTGACCAACTAGGTGTACCCGGCGGTGAACCGCCTGCAGTTCCAGGTACGAATCGACCACGCGGCGCAGCCAGTCGCGCGGTCCGCTGTTCCGGAAATCCCGGCGGTTTGTACCGTGACCGGGCAGGCGTGGTGCGGCTGCCCGCAGGCCGTTAGCGGCCAGGGTTTCGGCGCAAAAGGCCATTTCGGCCGGATTACCAGTATACCCGTGAATAAGCAGAACCGCGTTTTCGGCTTTTTCCGGGCCGGTTATAATCGGCAGGCAGCCAGGCAGTACCTGTATATTTTTAGTTTGTATCATGTTTTATGCTCCGCTTGTCAGCGAGTATTTGCCGCAGTTTTGCGGCCAGGTCAGTGCGCGAAAAAGGTTTTTCCAGAAAGGGCGTGTCGCTGTCGAGAATCCCGTGAGGTGACAGAATGTCATCGGCGTAGCCGGACACATACAGGCTCTTTACCCCCGGTCTTAGCTCCCGTACTTTTTGCACCAGATCGCGGCCGTTCATGTCCGGCATGATAACATCAGTCATAACCAGGTTGATGTATTCATGCTGTTCGGCCAGCTTCAGGCCATCCAGCGGATTAGCAGCTGCCAGAACCGTGTATCCCAGTTTTTCCAGCATCAGACAACTTTGGTGAAGCAAGGCCGGTTCGTCCTCCACCACCAGAATAGTACCACCGGGGTTCTCTTGAACGTCCTCAGCTCCCGCCGCTTCCGTATTATTATGTTCCGATTCTGCAACCGGCAGATATATTTTAAAGCTTGCACCCATGCCCGGTTCGCTGTACACAGTTACAAAACCGTTATTCTGCCGGACTATGCCGTATAAAGTTGACAAACCCAGGCCCGTTCCCTTTCCGGCTGGTTTGGTTGTGTAAAAAGGCTCAAATATCTGGTCCTGTGTAGCCTTGTCCATTCCTGAGCCATTATCGCTGAATGTTATTTGTACATAAGGTCCAGGGCTCAGTCTGACATGCTTCTCGTGGATTTCCTCGTTGATGCTTACGTTGCCGGTATGAATATGGATTTCGCCGATGCCGCCGATGGCATCGCGGGCATTGACGCACAGATTGGTGAGAATCTGGTCAATTTGTGAAGGATCCATAACAAGTGGCCAGATGTCGTCCTGTGGGTGCCATTTCAGCCGGATGTCTTCACCGATAAGTCTTTTCAGCATGACCAACTGGCTTTCGATAACCGTGTTCAGGTTCAGCTGGCGCGGCATGATGGTCTGCCGCCTAGCAAAAGCCAGCAGCTGTCGGGTAAGTTTAGTAGAGCGGTTCGCCGCTTCAATTATCTGTACCAGGTCGGCATGTAAGGGATGTTCCGGTTCTACCTGATCCAGGGCCATGTCGGCATAACCCAGAATTACACCCAGCATGTTGTTAAAATCATGCGCCACTCCACCAGCCAGTTTGCCGATGGAGTCAATTTTCTGCGCCTGGAATAACTGTTCCTGCAGAGAACGGTTCTCGGTTTCAGCTTTTTTTCGGTCTGAAATGTCGATCAGACTGACGATGATGGCATCATCAACCCGGTCGGCATAAATCAGCACGGTACGCAGGCTGTTGTCCTTGCAGCGGATAATATGCTCGCGTTTGGTACTTGTTTCTTGCGGTGCTTCTGCTGAGCGGAAATGCGCCTGCCATGACTGGCGGATACTTTCCCATTCAGCGGCATCTGGAACCACCTGCCGCTGCCAGGCCAGGCGGTCGGCAAAATCATCTAGAGTATAGCCGAGCATTTCATTGGCTTTGATGTTCAGATCCAGGATTTCGCCTTCCACACTGAAAAGTGCCATAGGTACAGGCGCTTTGTTGAATAAGTCACTGAAGCGCTTGCTGTTCTGGCGCATGGCAGCTTCCGCTCCGCGGCGTTCAGCGTTTTCCTTTATAACCCGGTCCAGTGAATTTTTATAAATTACATGAATATTATATGACACAAAACTCATGAATAGTAAGGCAAGGGTGGTGTCTGCGTAGAAATCAATTTTTGTCCCGAGACTGATAGTCATGCTGCCGCTTTCCAAAAGCATGAATGTCGATAATATGAGAAAGTTGATTCCATAATACACGGGAATGGCGAAACGGCCTTTTTCCAGCAGCAGCGGCGACATAGACAGTATGCCGAGCACCAGGACTACGGTGTCCAGACGTCGAAGCGGATCGCCTGCGCCGCCTGCCCAGACAATAAACCAGCCGATGACCAAACCGGATAGCAGCAGAAGCTGGGCAGCAAAGGCATACCGGCCTTTGGCCAATAAATGCAGACAGAGTAAAAAAGCAGCAAGCCCGGATAGTTCGGCGATCAGTACCATCCAGTTTAGTTTATCGGTGGTGCTGTCAATCAGCTGAACATAGAGGCTGTAAGCCAGGGCAATCAGGAGCAGACCCAGCAGGAGCAGAGCGATACGGTAAATGAAAAGAACCTTCTGCTGCAGGATAAAATCGGCATTCTGGTAGCGGTGTAAAAAGCCCGGTAATTCGGCAGTGCCATGCAGAACCGAAGTGATGTGTACCAGTGACTTTTTGGTTCTAGATTGCCGCCGATTTTTCTTCATATACAGTCAGTTTGGTGTATCTGACGGAAAAGTCAAGTCAATCGCTAAATTGAGCCGTCTGTTACAATCCTCGTGCATAGTCAGGCCGCAGGATTTCTGGCTTGTACAGAGCCTGGTCGATCTGTGCTAGCATGCGCTCTTTGTCTCCTGGTAGACGACCGCTTAAGCTCAGAAAATTGGAGGCATGGTTGGAACTGAAGATAGTCCGCTGCAGGTTTAGTCCTGCCAGAAGACGACGATTTTCATGCAGGATTTCCAGCGCCTGCAGTGGCACAAAGCGGCCATCCGCCACCATCTTTGCCAGTGGCGCGTCCTCAGGCAACATCAGGCTGAGCAGGCTCAGGTATTCCGGCTGTACGGCATTTACCAGTTCTGCCGAAGCATCTGCATGCTCAGTACTGTAGGTCCGCCCGCCCAGACCGCTGATAAGCATGGTGGAGAGTGCTATTCCGGCCTCACGGGCTTTGAGGCATGCATTTTGGAGCTGGCCAGAGTCCACCCCTTTGTTCATCAGGCGCAGGACCGTATTCGAGCCTGATTCCAAGCCGACATACAAGAGTTGCAGACCGCGCTCGCGCAGCCGTACCAGTTCAGCAGGAGTCAGCCGCAGCAAGTCTCCTGGAGCGGCATAAGAGCTGACACGCCGGCATTCAGGAAAATTTGCCTGTATGCAGTCCAGTATTTGCTCCAGATCTTTCGGCGGCATGGCCAACGCATTGCCGTCTGCCAAAAATATCCGTCGCAGCTCCTGCAGATTTAACCTGGCCCATTGCAGATCGGCCACAACTTCTGCCGTGCTGCGGATCCTGAAACTTTTATCACGGTACATGGAGCAAAACAGGCAAGCGTTATGTGAGCAGCCGATTGTGGCCTGGATAATCAGACTGTCAGCCTCGCTGGGTGGACGCCAGATACTGCCAAAATACTGCATTATGGACTTTCCTGCCGGCGCTTGCTAAAATTGTTATAGAAATATATTGGTATGGCCAGCACTATCATGCTGAGGCAAAGCAGTGCAGAATTAGCCAGGGCCGCGGTAAGACCAAGCTGGTCGACATTTATAAAGGGGTAGGGGTACTTGTGCAGTATCGCCCCTTTGATTAGGGTAAACATCAGGTATAATATCGGGTAGACATTGATATAGAGGAAGAAACTGCGCTTCAGACCGCCTTGGCCGCGCTGCAGCAGCCATAACAGCAGATATAAAAGCGGTGTTGCATAGTGCAGCAGCAGGTCGCCGGCCAGCGACCAGCCAATTGGAGCCCACGCCGTCCGCAGTACTAAAATGTATACGCTGCCGGTAATGAGAATATACAATAACACCGCCGAGCGTAGAGCGGCTGACGGCACTTTGCGTGAAAATAGCAGTGAAGCCGCGATCAGGGCTGCCATAATATTGCTCTGAATCGTAAAGTAACCGAAGAAGTCGATGTTTCTAGCCAGCAGGTTCTGGCTGCCTTTGCCGGCAAAACTCTGCCGGTACATGATCAGTACCCCTGCCAAGGCACTGGCCAGACATAAAGCACTGATGAGTTTTTGTATTGATGCTTTTTTCATTTTTTGACCTGTTCTGCCAGTAGTACCCGGTTGCGCCCGGCGCTTTTTGCCCGGTACAGAGCCTGGTCGGCCGCCTCGAGTACCTGGTGGGCATCGGTATATAGACTCTGGCTTTGGCTCACGCCCAAACTGATGGTCAACGGAATTTCTTCAATTTCCGGAATCTGCCGGCTAACCAGAGTGCGTAGTTTTTCGGCCGTACCGGCCGCCCGTTCCAGCGCTGTTTCCGGCAGAATGATTACAATTTCTTCGCCGCCGTAACGGCAGACCATATCGCTGGATCGGGTGTTTTCTTCCAGTATCGCGCTTACGCTGCGTAAAACCGAGTCACCCTTTTGGTGCCCGTGGGTATCGTTTACCTTTTTAAAGTGGTCAATATCGACCATTATCAAACAGAACGGACGCTTGTAACGTAACCAGCGCTGCCATTCCTGCATCAGGGTTTTATCGAAGAAACGCCGGTTGTGCAGGCCGGTCAGGCTATCGCGGAAGGCTAGATCTTCCATGCTCTGATTCTTGCGCTCCAGTAGCTGGTGCATCTCGCCAAGCCGCTCGCGCAGGGCAGGGTCCTTTATCTCGTCGGACAGGAACTTTATCTTCTGCTCCAAAATAAGACTATCCTCGGGCGAAAGCGTAGTTTCTACCGAATCCGTGTCTTTGTGTTTTATCACAAAGCGAAACTCGCTGCGCCCGATGCGCAGCACATCCTGGCTGCTCAGCCTGAGCTCTTTTATTTTAACTCCATTGACGAAGCTGCCATTACTGCTGCCGCAATCAGACAGCCGGAAGCTTTCGCCGTCCCTGGTCAGCGTGGCATGCCGCCGCGACACCGTAGGATCAGACAAAAAGATGTCGCTGCCCGGCTGGCGGCCTATCGAGTAGCTGCGCTTTGGGTCCAGCTGGTAGCGGCGCTGGTGGTTTTCCAGATAATAGTTGAAGCTCATGGGGCTAAGTATAGGGCAAAGGTAGGAGGGAAAGAAAGTCTTAGATTATTAATTTTAGCCGATAAACGGAATCCCCTCCTAGCCTCGCCATCGTGGCGCAGGCAAGCAAAGGCCCCTGTGCTCCTGCGAGTCTCGGAGCGGACAGGCAGGCAAAGGCCCCTGCGCTCCTGCGAGTCTCGGAGCGCACCCGTTGGGACGCTCATTGTATTCGCTACTTCGCAAGGAAATGATTGTACGGGTCGCTAAAGCGACCTGCGAAACGGCGCTCACTCCGGTCCGATTCCGCTTATCGGCTTATAAAAAAAACCGGCC
>JAHIWF010000143.1 GCA_018815555.1 Spirochaetota bacterium
GCCGCCCTGGAACGAAAGCAGCGAGGCGATGTTAATTATTTTTCCACCACCGTTGGCCAGAAAATGCCGGCCTGCCTGGCGGCAGAAATAGAACAGGCTTTTCAGGTTGATGTCCAGCACATCCTGCCAGTCTTCCATGCTAAAGTCCAATGCTTCGGCACGGCGGATGATGCCGGCGTTGTTTACCAATATGTTAAAGCCGCCGAATTTTTCGATAACCTCGGATATTACCTTGTCGACCACCAGATAGTCTTTAAGGTCGGCCCTGATGCCATGATAGGCATAGCCCAAGGCCTGCATCTGTGCTGCCGTTTCGGCGTCGTCGCTGCGGCTTAGTCCGACTACGGCCGCTCCGGCGCTGCCCAAAGCCAGGGCGATGCCCTGTCCCAGTCCGGTATTGGCTCCGCTTACGATGGCTGTCTTGCCCGTCAGATCGAAAAGTTTGCTGGTCATACTTACCTCATCCGGCCGGGAGCTACGGCATCCATGTCGGAAAAATCCTGATTCTCTCCGCACATCCCCCAGACAAAACTGTAGTTTTTAGTACCCACACCGCTATGGATGGACCAACTGGGAGAGATGACCGCTTGGCGGTCGCGTACTACCAGATGCCGAGTTTCTTCCGGTGCTCCCATCAGGTGGAATACCATCTGGTTTTCCGGAATGTCGAAGTACAGGTACACTTCCATCCGGCGTTCGTGGGTGTGGGCGGGCATGGTGTTCCAGACACTGCCGTCTTCCAAAATGGTTACGCCCAGCACCAGCTGGCAGCTTGCTGTTCCCTGCGGGTGGATATACTTGTATATCGTACGTTTGTTGCATTCGCTGTCGCTGCCCAGTTTTACCGGCGTGGCCTTGTCGAGGGTCATCAGTACCGAAGGATAGCTTGCATGGGCCGGACAGCTGTTAAAATAAAATTGCGCCGGAGCGGCTGCCGAGTCACTGCTAAAGACTATGTCTTTGGTTCCCCGTCCGAGATACAGGCATTCGTATTTTTTCATCCGGTAGCTGTTTCCGTCAGCGACAACAGTACCATCGCCGCCGATATTGATGATGCCCATTTCACGGCGCTGCAGGAAAAAATCAGCGCGCAATTCGGCTGCTGTACTTAGCTGCAACGGCTTGTCCACGGCGACCGCGCTGCCGGTTATAATGCGGTCAACATGTGAATACGTCATTACTATCTGTCCGGGTAGGAACAGTCCGTCCATCAGAAAATCTGCGCGCAGCGCCGCAGTGTCCATCCGCGCGAATTCCCGGGCGGAGCAGCTTTGTCTAACTTCCATTTGCAATTTCTCCTTCATAACCAAATATTTGCGATATCCGTCCGGCACAGCGAACCAATGCTTCTGCTGTGGCCGGCGAAAAACTAAGTTCTTTTCTTGATGACGATAAACTCATGGCGGCTATTGTAGTGCCCCGAAAATCCTTGATGCCGGTGCCGACACAGAAGGAGTCTGCTTCGTGTTCTCCATCATCTACGGCCAGTCCGCTCTTCCGGCATGCTTCGACCTGCCGCCGCAAAGCCTCCGGATCCAGGGTGCTGGGCGTAAACTGCCGGAAATCTGCCCGTGTCAGGTATTCTTCAAAAATTGCCGGTTCCAGCGCGGCCAGCAGCACCTTGCCGATGGACGAGCAGTACAGAGGAATGGTTTTACCAATCTCGCTGTAGGAGCAGGTGGAGCTGTAGGGGCTGATTTTTTCGATATATACCGCCTGGTCGCCACGCTGGATTGCCAGATGTACGGCAGCCCCGGTGGCTGCGGACAATTCGCGGGCCAGCGGCGCGGCCACTACCCGCAGGTCAAGACTGGCATAATATTGGGCCGATATCGATAAAAAACGGTAGGACAGGAGGTAGCGGCCGGATTCTTCATCCTGCCTTACATAATGCCGGCGGCAGAGCGTCTGCAGAATACGGTGTACCGTGCTCTTGGGCAGCTCCGTAGCCCTGGCCAGCTCCGATACACCCAGTCCCTGCCGGGCATTGGCTACCATTTCCAGAATATCAAGCTGTCTGTCGATGCTCTGCACCGTTTTTTCCATAAATATAGTTCCTGTACGTTCCATATTGCGGAACATCGTTCCATTAAAGTACTACAATAGCATTGTCTGAAAAGCCTGTCAAGAATTACGTTGTGTAGCTTTAGGAGAACAGGTATAAATGGCATCGTCATCGAGTGCAGCCAAAAATACAGTCGAGGTCCAGGATGAGGATGAAAGGATCGTCCTATGTACCGATGCACTTGATGAAGTCGGCGCAGCTCCACCACCGGAATGGCAAAGCTGTCGCCATCAATGCCAAAGGTCAGCTATTGCTTGTCTTTTTGCTCCATGATCAGAACTCCTCGAAATCGTCGTCGTTGGCCAACTCCTTGCTCTTTTCGGGCCGAACCGTTATGCCGGTGCGGGAAGAAGGCGTGGCTGGTTCAGTCGGCACCGGGCCGGCTTTTGCGGCCTGACCACTTGGCTTGCCGCTCGTATGGGCAATCTGGACTTGGTGACGATTATGGGCCAAACCGGCTGCCGATGCGGCCGGCTGGCGCGCGGCCAAGGATCGGGCGGAAAGCTGGGCCTTCGCGTTGCCGCCCTTGCCATTCTCGAGCTTGAAGTATGAAATGGCCTCGGCCAACTGTTCGGCCTGGCTTGACAGTTCCTCGGACATGCTGGCCATTTCCTCGCTGGCGCTGGCGTTCTGTTGTATTACCGTGTCCAGTTGGGTGACGGCGCGGGCAATCTGGTCGGCGCCGACGCTCTGCTCGCGGCTGGCGGCGCTGATTTCCGACACCAAGTCGGCTGTCTTGCGGATATCCGGCACCACCGCGCCGATGCGTTGACCAGCTTCTTCGGCCACGCTGACCGTGCTCTTGGACAACGACATAATCTCCCCGGCCGCCGTCTGGCTGCGCTCGGCCAGCTTGCGCACC
>JAHIWF010000144.1 GCA_018815555.1 Spirochaetota bacterium
CTCGCTGCGGTATCGATATGGTTCACGCCATATTCCTCCAGGACTGCCATAGTCCTGTCCGCCGCGTTTTGATCGACTTTCCAAAACGCGGCAGCCCCGAACAGCGCCCGCGTGCTCATATGCCCGGTACAGCCGAATTCTTTCTTTTCTATCATGGCAAGCCTCCATTCAGCTTATAGTGTAGCGCCATCATTAAGATTAGGATACGCTTCAGAGCAGCTGGGCGGCTCACCAGGCTCAGCTTTGCATTCTTCCTACCAAGCGTTATACTCTAGTGCATAAGCATGCGTATCGTTTTCGATCTGTCTGTCAGCAGAATGCCGCATACCACTGCCGTGCCTGTTTCGATGGCTACGGGTCGGCGCGAGTCCGTACTGGTGGTACGCCTGGAGCGGACAGCCGCAGCAGAAGCGGTAGCAAGCAGCGGCACAGGTGACGACGGGCCGAGTCAGGTTGGCGCAAGCGGCAGTAAAAGCAGCGGAGTACCGGGTGTCGACCTGGTCTGGCAGACCAGTGACGCCGCGCTGGCGCGTGACCAAGCGGTGCGCGGCCACGAGGCACAGCATCTGTCAGCCTTGGGGCCCTATGCCGCCTCGGCCATTCAGTACCAAACCAGACTTGGCGCCGAAGGCGAGCCGCTGGCAGTGGGTGGCCGCATCGCCGTAAATCTGACGGCCGTGCCCGGCGACCCGGCAGCCACCCTGCGCAAAGCGCGCACCATTCTGCATGCCGCCGCCGCTCCGGGCGACCCGTCCACCGCCGACCAGCGCGTCGCCGCCAAAGCCTACCGCCTGATGCAGCAGGCCCAGGCCGAGCTGCGGGTGGACCAGCTGGCCTGAGCTGCTAGAGCTGGGGGCGGCCGGTACTTCCATCCGATGCTGAAATTCCAGGGCAAGGGTTTCTGGCTTGCCCGCTGACAAATACAGTCCCATGGTTCGCTTGACTTCTCAACTGTTATGTTACATACTTATGGTATGGCAGTAATGGAACACCGCACCAGTTTTGCGCTGGACGACATCACAATTCAACGCATCAGAAACCTGGCACTGGCCTGGAAGGTGTCACAAGCCGAGGTCGTGCGCCGGGCGGTAGAGCAGGCCGATGCGGCTTTAACCAGGCACGCGGAGGAGCAGCTGGCCCGCCTGCAAGCCTACCACGCGCGCGCCGGTCTCGATGCCGCTGCTGCTGAGGCCTGGCTGTCAGAAGTAGCCGAACAACGGGCCAGCTGGGGCCGCGACGCATGATACTTCTGGACACAAACTACCTGATTCGAGCGCTAGTGGCCGGTTCCGCCGAAGCCGAGCGCCTGCAGGCCTGGCTGGCCGATCATCTCGACCTCTGCACTTCTGCCATAGCCTGGTACGAATTCTGCAGCGGCCCGGTGGACGAAGAAGGCATCCAGCTCATCCAAGCCATCCTGGAGGACCGCATCATTCCCTACACCGCAGCCCAGGCCACTGAAACAGCACGCCTGTTCAACGCCGTCGGCCGCCCCCGCCACCTGCGGGTGGATGCGATGCTGGCCGCCGCCGCCATTACCACCAGCGCCTCTTTCGCAACCGGAAACACGGCTGACTTTAAATCTTTTGTACCCTTCGGGCTGACGCTCGTGTAAGGCGAGGCAGGAATTATCTGTCAGCTACAGTTAGAATCGCCATAGCATTTCCCGCCACAGTGTCGCTTAGGCAGCCCCCCTCCTCAGGGCTTGCCCAGGGTCAGGTGCACCAAGCTGCGCGCCGGCAGGTTCGCCACCAGACTTCCGATGGACGTCGCATCAGTACCGGCCATAAAACCCACCTCGCCCGGGTTCAGAGCCCCTTCATCGGGCAGGCCGGCATCACCGGCAAGCAGACGTCGCGAGCCCAGCACCTGGAGCTTGGAGGCGGAAGCCAAGGTTTCCGGCAAAGCTGCCGCAGCGGGCAGGACCAGCGTAAGACCGAATACGGTTTCATCGCTGCGGTTACCTAGAACCACTTCCAGTTTGCCGGCACTATTGATCCAGGCAGCCACCGTCAGGGGGCCATCCAGCAATCGGCCCGGGTCATCCATGGAGTCCAAAAATCTGGCCCCGGTACGTAGGGTTGCAAAATAGGCGAAGGGCCAATAGGTGGGGCGAGGCTTGCTTCCCCCGCTAAAGACCGCATGCCCACCATAGGTATGCAGGCAAAAGTAATGGGAATAATCCAGCCCTGAGCGGGCGAAACGATACAGGACGTCGGCGATCCACAGGGCTCCAGTCTGATCGGCTATCTGGGCCTCGTTGTTGGTATCCCAGTGCAGGGCAAACTCGGTTACCGCCGTCCTGATCTCGCGCTGGTAGCCCTTGGGATTTCGAACCGGGTCCTTAAGCCAGTCCTGATATTTCCGCACCATGGGATCGGCGTTGCGCGAGCTGGCCAAGGCCTGGTCGACCGGAAGCTTGCCGTTGGTGGGGTACCAGTGCCAGGTGAGCACATCCACAAGGTCGCCACACTCTGCAATAAACACTTCCATCCAGTTATCGTAGGGGTTACTGATGGCGGGACCGGCAAATTTCGCATCGGGAAACTCGGCCTTGATGGCGGCAGTCCATTCCCGGAACACCCGGGCGTAGTACTCCGGCGTCCATTCCGGAGCTCCACGGTGCGAATCGTAGAGGTCCGCTTCGTTGCCGATGGTCCAATACGCCGGCATGATGCCCAACTCGGCGCTCTTTCGCACCTGGGCCAGAGCACCTTCCAAGCCGCCTTTAAACAGGTTTACTTGATAGAACCAGGGGGCATCGGGAACCAGTTTGCGCTGTATCCGCAGGAAATCCACCTCCTGCGCGCTGATCAAATAGTCATCCCCGACATTTCCGGCGGGCCAGGTGTAGCTCGGGGGGGCCAGCGGGATAACGGCTTCCTTGATTTTTGCCAGATTCATGGCATTGGATATATTGAACCCTCCCACGGCTGCAGGGCTACTCAGTCCCGGCCCCATTCCCAGACTTATGGTATGATCGCCCGGAACAGGTCCCTGGTACTTAGGACTACAAGAAGCCAGGACCACCAAAACGCAGACAGAAAGACAGTGAATCAGCCGCCGGAGTAAAGCTGACGACACAGCGGGGTCCCACTGAGCTTCCTGCTGATGATAACGAGGGCTAATCTTACAAGCATAGGCATGGATTGTTTTCATGGTTTTCTCACTAAAACTGTATACGTATACTGTGGAGCCTGCTAGTCAATATGTCAAGTTGAATCATACTTTACAATGAGGCGATCCTTAGGCATATTCAAAGGATATTGATTGATTTACATAGGCCCGGGTGCACAGCTGACATTAGCTCACACGAATAAGCTGCTATTTCGGCGGATACCGGAAAGCCCCAGTCAGCTTTGCTTGTATTTTCCTGCACATGCATTACACTAATACCGTAATGCAGCCCCATCAATTATCCAGCGCGCAGTAAGGCACACAGGGATCCGGATCGCGGACACTCGCTACATGTTGCACCAAGAGAACGGTTCCACGATTATTTAGGTGAAAAAAGGTATTAAAATGAAAGCGGCCAAAGCTATTCTTATAGCGTCAATTATGCTGGCTGTGCTGCCAGTGTATGGTCAGAATCTAATCCGGCTCAATACCCACATCCAGGCTCCGCTTACTTTCCTTGGCGAATACGACCAGCCGGAGGGCACAGCCATGCAGCCGGTCCTCCATGCACTAAAGGAAATGGGGTGGCAGGCCAAGATCAGTTTTCTGCCCTGGGCACGGGCGCAACTGATGGTGGAGAACAACGAGGCTGACGGCTTTTTCGCAGCTTCGCGCAATGCCGACCGGGACCGTTATGCTGTTCGTTCACTGCCTATCGCCACCCAAACCATAAACTGGTATTTGCCTGCAGACAGCCGCTTTGATCCTGCTGCCTCCGACTTTCCCAAACAAGCCCGATTTGGCGGGTATATAGGAGCCAATATGTTAAGCTGGCTTCTGGACAACGGCTATAATGTAAGCGCGCAGCCGACCCATCCCGACCAGCTATTTCTAATGCTGCTCTACGGCCGTATAGATGCCTGTCTAGCCAACAACAATAATTACGAAAATTTTATTAGCGCCTACCCGCAGTACGAAGGGCTGTTCCGCATCGTAAACCAGTCCAGCAATGAACTGTATATCTATTTTTCGCACAATTTTATTGACCAAAATCCGGACTTTCTGGACACATTTAACCGGAATATAGCCAGGTACCGGCAAGGGCAATGACTTTAGTATAGCACCCTGAAGAAGATCGCAGAACGTTTCAACCCTCCACACCCCAAGATACTAACTAAAATAACTCCATTTTCGTTACTTTTTTCTGGACAACTCCAAAACCCCGTGATAAAATAACGATCCCATCTCCACACAAGCGGCAAATCAACCCGGGTAAATTATGTCCACATACAAACAAAATAAGATGTAAATTTATATTATATTACAATTTTTTGATTGACAGATTATTAGCAGGGTATATCATACTGCACGGCCGAAAAATTCGTAGGATTTACTTCAGCCTGGTTTTACAAACCGGTCTTGCTGCTTAGCCCCCCTGCAAGATCAATCACCAACTGATGGGAGTATCCCCATGAAAAAGTTTCTTCCACTCCTCTTGTGCCTTGCACTCGCACTAACCGCCTGCAGCAGCCCCTTTGTTACCAGCACTATCGCCGCCGACCAGCCCGACCCTAAACTTGAGCTTTTCGCCGAGCATAGTCGGGCAATCAACATGGGCGCACCGGACGCTTACGAACAAGATGACAACTCCGGCGCAACCCGAGCAATCCTTACAGATGCTACGATTCAGGAGCGCAATTTTTATGACGATGCTAACGACTGGATTAAATTCCAGGCAAGTGCCGGGCATGAGTACACTGTAGAAACCTGGGTCTCTGGATATGCCGACACCTATTTGTACCTGTATTCCGGAACTACCCTACTCGCCCAGAACGACGATAAAAACAGCAGCGATTATGCTTCTGTCATCAATTTTACGGCAAGCCAGAACGGTGAATATCTATTAAAAGTATATTCATACGGTGGACGCTCCGGAACCAACCGCGGTTACACCATTTCGGTAACAGACCATAACGCCGGTGGTGGTGATGATGGAGGCGGCGGAACGA
>JAHIWF010000145.1 GCA_018815555.1 Spirochaetota bacterium
CTATACGATATTTTTGCCACTACCTCAAGTTTTTATTGTTCATTTCTAGCTGCTTTGACTAATAGTGACCACGATGCGCTAGCTTCCAGGCTGGATTCAGGCAGTGAGTGGCCTAAAGCCCTACGTAGGGCTTAAAGCCGCTGCTCTAGCCTCGAAGCGGGCAGCCATTTCCGGCGAGCCGCTGGCTTTGTACAACTTAGCCAGTTTACGCAGGGGGCGGGGATCCGCCGGAGCCAACTCGCTGGCCCGACTGAAGGCCGCACAGGCTTCTTCGTTTTTTTTCTGCCTGGCCAGAATTGTACCATAGGCCAGCCAGGGTTCGGCTTTGCGGCCGATATAGGCCGCGCCTTTCGACAGAAGTTCAGCAGCTAGCTTGCGCGATCCGGATTTTTCCAGACACAAGGCCAGAGCCAGCAGGTAGTTTTCGTTTTTCGGATCGGCTACCAGAAGCGTACGGTAGTGGATGGCAGCTTTACGGAAATGACCAGTATTGCGGTAACAGGCCGCCAGCAGGGCATTATTGGTACGGCTTCCGGTATCGTACGGGAAGCCGGCTTCCAGTACCTCCAGTGCCAGGTCCCACTCATGCGCATCCACCAGCTTTTGGATAAATTCGCGCCGGATTGCCGTGTTGTCGGGAAACAGTTCCAGATATTCCTGGTAGCGTTGGAATTCCAGTTCTTCGTCGTTGATTGATTCGGCCACAGAAATTAGGTAGAGCCTGGCCAGATCGTTTTCCGGATCCATCTCGACCAGGGTCTGGAACCAGGGGCCGGCCAGATCGGGCCGACCGGTTTTATACAAACATTCGGCATAGATGGCAATGAGCCGGCGGTCGCCGGGTTTCTGGCGCATGAGTGTCTGCACCGGGCGTAAAAGCTGCGACGGGGCGGCCTTCTCGCCGGCATGGCAAAGCAGATCGAGATATTCAGCGTCGGTTTTGTCCGCTCCCCGGTGGGCGGCGGCTGAAGCAGCATGCCGGGCCGCCGGATAGTCGGCGATTTCCCAATAGGCCAAAGCCAGCGCCAGACGTATGGCCGGCGACTTAGGGTCCAGTTCGGCGGCCCGCTTAAAGTGTTCTATGGCTTTGTAATATTGGCCGATTTCAAAATTGGCCTGGGCGCAGATTACCCGGGTCATCGGTTCGCGATCGCCGGCTCGCAGTAAAGCCAGAGCTGAGCGCAGGGCCGCTTTTGCCTGTCCCTGCTTCATGGCGGTCATGGCCCGCCAGCGTTCCAATGCCTCGGCAGACCAAGGTGCGTTGCTGTCGCCGGGCAGCTGCACTCCCAGCTGCTCCATGATGGCATAGCCCGGCTGTAGTTGGCCGTTTGCGATATACAATACTGCCAACTGCAGCTGGATAGATTCATCGTCTGGATTATTCTCGGCAACATCCTGCATGTCGGCCAGAGCGTCAGCCAGGCGGCCGATTTCACGGCTGGCCGCTGCCCGGTACAGCCGGGCGGTTTGGCTGTCGCCGCCGTTTTTGATAACAAAATCCAGTATCTGGCGGGCAGATTCTGCTTTGCCGTGATTTAGTTCGCTGATGGCCAGTACAAACAGGGCGTTGCGGTAGGCCCGGAAAATTGCCGGATCCTGCGGCTCCATGGTGTGGGCCTGTTCCAGCGTGCGGACGGCTTTGGCGGCGCGGCGCAATTTCATCTCGGCAAAGCCTAGCAGCGCAAGGGTCTGTGCGGAATTACGGCCGAGCTGGCGGGCCTTCTGTATGCAGCGCAAAGCCTCTTTAGGGCGTTGTACAGCCAGGAAACTGCGCCCCATAAAGAACCAGGCATCTGGATCCTGGGGCTGCTGTTCCAGATACTGGGCAAAGGTAGCCAACGCCTGGGCATGACTGCCCGAGCTGTGTTGAGCCCGGCCCAGGTACAAAAGTACCTGGGGAATATTATCGGCCTCGGCAGCGATACGGGTTAACAGTTCACAGGCTTTGGCATAGTCACGCTGGGCACCGGCTTTAAGAGCTTCATCAAATATCGTACGGTACTGCTGGCTGGCCATCTGTGCTGCGGCCTAACTGACACTGGCCGGTGCGTCCGGCTTCGGAGTTTGCATGGCCTCGTAGCTGTAATCGAGGGCGCTGCGCCGGGAATGCCGTTCCATAGCCAACTCGAGCAGACGGTCCAGCAGTGCCGGGTAGGAAAGACCGCCGGCTGCGCACATGCGCGGATACAGTGAAATGGGTGTAAACCCGGGAATGGTGTTGGCCTCGTTCAGTAGCACCTCGCCATTCTTTTTGTCAACAAAAAAATCGATACGGGCCATGCCGTTTAGGTTGGCTATCCGGTAGGCTGTAGCAGCCACCTGGCGGATTTGCTCCAGCTGCTGCTCTTCCAGCCTGGCCGGGATGTACAGCGAAGCTCCGTCGGGGTCGGTATATTTTGCCTCGTAGTCGTAAAATTCGTGGGTAGTGGCCGGAACTACCTCGCCCGGTACGAAAACTTTGATGTTTTCATTGCCTAGCACTGCGCATTCAATTTCGCGGGCCTGCATAAAAGGCTCTACCAGTACGCGGGTATCA
>JAHIWF010000146.1 GCA_018815555.1 Spirochaetota bacterium
ACAGGCTTTATAGGGAGACAATACTCCGGCACTCGGCAGAAAAAAAGCGCCGTGCTGCTGGTCACAGATATTCGGCTCCTCCGCCTTCAGCCGGGCCTTGCTCCAGAACTCCCAGCCATCAACCGCGTTTGCCCTGGCCCGAGCGGCCATTACCGGATACACCAGCGGACTGAGCGCACTGCGGAACACAATCAGTGATCCCGGCCGGTGAAATTCCAGCTTCAGCTCGCGGCAGATCGGTTCCCACAGCCGGTTGCCGCGCACATTATACAAAGCTTTTTTGGTACCCGGCCTGGCCGCAAAGCCGTCATGAATCATGCCGTCGTTACGGCTGGAAGTATGCACGGCCACATCATATTCTTTTTCCAGCAGCACAACGGACAGCTGCTGCCGCGACAGTTCACGGGCGATAGCCGTGCCGATTATCCCGCCACCCACTATCGCTACATCAAAAGAGCGGCCCTCCAGCAGCGTATCCTGCAGCTGTGGACTGGCCAGTAGTTCGTCGGCAAGCCCCGCTACGCCGATGCGGTTTATCACACCGTGGTAGCCCTGCCCGGCCGCAGTCCAGCCAGCCTGTATTTTTTGCTCCCAGGAAGCTACCTGCCCTTCGAGCAAAACAGAATCATGCTGGCGCGCTACCGTGATACGCGTACCAATACGTTTGAAAATGCGTTGTTCTATACTCGCAGGAGCAGCAGCCCGCTCTGCATGTTCACTCATATCGTATCCTTGACCTTCAGCGTTCGGCATAATCATCTGGTATTACCAGCATACCAGCTTATACAACGATACCAGCCTGCTGTCAAGCTATAAAAAAAATTTCAAGGAATAATTACAAGGTGACTACAGGGTGACCCCCGCCGACGACAGCTAGCTGCAATTGATCTACTCAGGCCTCGGCCGCAGCATCCTGGGCATAGCTGCTTACATCCAGTGTTATTAGCAGCTCGCTGGCCGAAACAGCCGCTACAGTCGGCAAAGTCGCAAAAAAGCGGCTCATGACACGGCTTCCGGTCAGTTCAAGCTTCAAGTTTTCCTGCAGCCCATAGATGCCGTCCGCAGCTGCGGCATCAGCAGACAGCTGGAAGCGCAGCAGACTCTGTCCGGAAACAGATAGCAGACTGATGCGGCAAGCTGTTGCACCACGGGCAGCTGCGGACAGTATTTCGGCGGTAGCCAGAGCAATAACGGTGGCATCCTGCGGGAAAAAGCCGATGCACTGCTGTTCTACCAGAACCGAGCAGATAAACGGCCGGGCAGCATCACTGTCCACCGCATAATAGACCAGCGAATCCAGCAAGGCGGCCGCGTCAATCCAGGGCACCGCCTCATTCTGCAGAAAAAGATCGTTCACCACCGAAAGCAGGGCAATACTGCGCTGCATCATGCGCTGCCCCTGTTCGGCAGAGTACTCTATACACTCCGCCCGGGGTTCAGCCAATTCCAGCTGAATCAGGCTGCTGAGTGTTTGCAGATTATTCTTAACCCGATGATGCAGCTCGCGCAGCAGCTCATCTTTGTGCTCGATCAAAGCGGCCAACTCGTTCTGATAGCGGCGGCTTTCGGCCAGCTCGTCAGCCAGCTTTTTCGACAGCAAATTCTGGTCAGTATAAGCCCGGCGCATGCTGCCCAACAGGCGGAAAATCAGATAACTGAGCAGCAGCGAGATTAGCAGCAGATTGGAGGTGATTATCAACACCGAAAAAGCCGGATGATCATGATCCAGCAGTCCAAAATAAATAAGCCCGGCGTAGACCAGCAATGCAAGCATGGCCAGCACCAGCTGCAAAACCACCAGGCGGCGCCGGCCCAGCAAGGCGGAAAGTACAATGGCGGCAATAAACCAGATGTAACCTGCGCCATAGGCTCCAACCATGTACAGCACCACAACGCCGACCATATAGCTGCTGAACACCAATACCAAGGTCTTGCCTTCCGCACCGATGCGCCGGCTGAAGGCGGCATAAATAACCACTACATAAACCAGCGTATCTACCACTGCAAGTACATACAAGGATTCCAATACTGAGGCTATCATGCTGGGAATGTAGGCAATGCTGCCGGCAATCAGCAAAAAACGCAGCAAGGTATCGAGTAATCTGGCTTTTTCTTCAAGAAGTTCTTTCGTATCTACCTCGATGTCCTAAGGTATTAGCTACGCCTGACTAATGAGATCCGGGCGATAGACCTTTAAGTATATACACCTTTCCCGATACGGCAAGCTAAACAAACTTGACAGCAAACAGAGATTGCCTATAGTTATGGCAGGAGTACTAGTGACTACGAGTACAAAAAACAGAGGTTTCAGTATGTCTGCGGGTCACTATAGCCACCTGGTAATTTTCATCCTCATCAGCCTCTTTATCCTGGGCATCCTGACTGCCTTTATTATTACCAGTTACAAGTCGCTCGACCGGCAAATACGCGACACCTGCAGTAACGAAACCACCATATTCGCCAACTGGCTGGATGCCACCCTACGTCGCCTACAGGCAGATTTCGAATGGTTCAACACCACCTCAATGCATGCCCACCAGAACCTCGGGGCAGAATTGGGCATCCTTGCCGGAGCCTTTCCGGAAATCATGGGCTTTGAATATTATACAGCAAGCGGAGAACTGCTCTTCGATTCCAGTGCGGAGATGGAAAGTTTCTGCGATCGTACATCCATAGTCGACATCATCCTCCAGAATCCCGGCCCGCAGCTGGCCTTCAGCGAAACTCTGTGGTGCGAACAGACCGACAGTCACATCCTGGTGGCCTACCAGGAAATCCGCGATGCCGACAACCAAACGGCAGGAATTCTGGCCGCACGCATCAACCTGAATTTCTTTAAAGCACAATTTGCCCGGCTGGCTTTGGGGGAGCGGGGCATGGCCAGCATCCGTCACAGCCAGACCAGCCAGCTGGTAGTACGCTGGCCGGATATTAAAGGGCGGATGAACAACCCTGCCCCCAACATTCCACCGCAAAAAATGGTAGAGCAGGGAGTAAGCCAGGGAGTAAGCCGCTATGTTGGCGCAACCGACGGAGTGGAGCGCATTTTTGCCTTTCAAAAAATTGCCGGTTATCCCTTTTATGTGCTCATCGGTCGTGAGATACATGAACAGTTCAGACGCTGGTACATCATCGCGGCTATCGCCCTGATAATCGGCCTCGCCATAATTACCGCCAGCGGCATCCTGCTGCGGCGACTGCGGCTGAACCGCAATGAACTGCAGCAAAGCCGGCTGCGTTACATGGCCATTGTCGAAAACCAAACCGACGCGGTCTGCCGTTGGACCCTGCAGCACGTAGTCACGTATGCCAACAGCCGCTTTATTGCCATGTTCGGCACTGCGCCTAGCTCCGCATACGCCATCAAACCGCTGCTGGAGCTGGTGCTGCAGCAGACAGGCCCGGCCAACCAGTCCCATGTAACCATAATGCAGATGCCTGACCAAGCCGGTGAACAGCATTATATGGAATGGGTATCACTGCTGATTCCCGGCCCGGAAGGTCATTCCGGCGAATATCAATCAGTCGGCCGGGATATCAGCGGGCGGATTCAGGCCGAAAGCAAGCTGCTGGAATCACTGGAACTGAAAGAAAAGCTAATACAGGAGCTGTTCCACCGTACCCGCAACAACATGCAAGTGGTACTGGCGCTTATTGCCGCTCAGCTGGCCGAAAACGAAGGCAAAGCGGCCCGTTCTGCCCTGCTGCAGCTGGAAGACCGGGTAAGCACCATAGTGCTGGCACAACAGCTGCTGGATGCCTCTACTGGCCTCTCGCGCATCCCGCTGCAGGCTTACATAAAGCGCCTGCATGAACTTATCAGCAAACGGGATAGCAACAAAGCGGCACACTGCGAACTGAACCTCGCGGGAGACGATCTGGACCTGCTGATAGACCTGGCAAGCCCCTTGGGGCTGGTGCTGAACGAGCTAATGGCAGCCACCATCAGCCGCAACCGGCAGCGCCGGCAAGACTGCAGCATACATATCCAGATAAGACTCCTGCCGGATGACCAGCTGCACCTCGAATACAGCAGCAGTCCCTGCGACACCATACCGGACCAATCTGAGGCAGACCAACACAGCGAACGGCGAGCAGACATCGAGATGATCAAAATTCTGGTAGAACATCAGCTGGGCGGCACGCTCAGCCTGACAGTCGGGCCAAACCTGTACTGCAAACTAAGCTTCCCAATCAGCACCTACCGTGAGAGGGTAAGCATGTAAGTTGCAGCATAACCCCGCACGGAACCGGGTTTTTGCTTGCACCGGTCCTGAAATGGCATTACACTGCAATTATGGAGTCTGCATGAAACTTGAAAAACTGGAACCGAAAAACCTCTGGAAAAATTTTGAACATATATGCACCATCCCGCACCCGTCGCATCACGAAGAAGCCCTTAGCAACTGGCTGCACCAACAAGCCAAATCCTTAGGCTTGGAAAGCAAACGCGACCTCTTCGGCAATGTAATCGTGCGCAAGCCGGCCAGCCCCGGCCGCGAACGGCGGCCCGGAATTATCATGCAGGCCCATATCGACATGGTCGGGCAAGCCGTTCCCGGCAGCACCCATAATTTCGCCCGCGACCCCATTATCCCGCGCTTTCATCCGGACAACCAGGAATGGCTGTCCGCCACCGGCACCACCCTAGGCGCCGACAACGGCATCGGCGCTGCCGCCATGCTCTGCTATATGGAGGATACAAGCCTCGAGCACGGACCCATGGAATTCCTGTTTACCACCAACGAAGAAGACGGCATGACCGGCGCGGCCTCCATTTCGTCTACATCCCTGCAGGGCAAATACCTCCTTAACCTCGATGGCGAAGAGATTGACGAGTTTACCATCGGCTGCGGCGGAACGGTACGCTCCAGTGCCGTGCTGCACCTAAGCGACAGCAATGTGGATTCAAGCTACCGCTGGGCCAAAGTGCGGGTAGAAGGACTGTTAGGCGGCCATTCCGGCATCGACATAAACCGCGGCCGCGGCCATGCCAGCCAACTGCTGTGCCGTATTCTGGAAGCCTCGCTCTGCGACTGCCGCATCGCCACCCTTAATGGCGGCGATACCGCCAGCGCCATCCCGCGCGAAGCCGAAGTGCTGGCCGGCGTGCCCGAATGGGATTTTGACAGCTGGCGGCAGGACCTGGAAGCCGAAGCCCGTCACATTGCCGGCGAGTTGGATGAAACCGATCCCGGCTTTAATCTGTCTTTTACTCCCTGCGCCGCCCCCCTGCGCGCTCTGGATGTGGAGGAAAGCCGTATTCTGGTCGACCTGATACGCTCCATCCCCAACGGTATCCTGGCCATGGAAACCGCAATAGCCAATACCGTGCGCACTTCGTCAAATTTGGGCATACTCAAACTCACCCACGAGGCTCCGGGCGCTACCTTCCTGGAAACCATGTGCCTGATACGCTCCACCAGCGACGACGAAAAACTGAAGGTGGCCGACGAAATAGAAGACGTCCTGTTCCGGGCCGGAGCCACTACCAAGCGGCCGGTAACTTCGCCGGCCTGGACGCCCGAGCCGCAGAGCCCGCTGCTGGCCACCGCCACCACCTGTTACCAGAACCTGTTCGGCAAGCTGCCCGGCATCGCGGCCACCCATGCCGCTCTGGAGTGCGGCATGTTCCGCCCGCTGTACCCGCACTGGGACATGATCTCGCTGGGGCCGCTCATCCGTAATCCACATTCGCCGGAAGAAATGGTACACATCGAATCGGTAGCCATGTTCTGGCAGCTGCTGCAGGATCTAGTGCGCGCCTTGTAGCCCTCCACAGGCTGGAATACGCCGGCAGCCTGCAGCTACCGGCCACCGCATAGCCCTTGCCATAAAAAGCCCGGCAAGGGTATGCTGTGGCATGATCCGAACAATATTATTTTTCATGTATTTCTGGTTGGCGGTAACCGCACTCACCCCTTTAGGCTTGCTGCTTCTGATTTTTGAGTGGCTGCATCTACGTTTCATCAGCCGCCCGGTGATGGGCTTTATCGTACGTGTCTGGGCGCGGTCAGTGATCTTCCTGACCGGCACCAAGGCCGTGGTAAACGGACTGGAAAACGTGCCCAAAGAAAAAGCCATAGTCTTTGTCTCCAACCATCAGGGCGATATGGATTTCGTAATGAATCTGGCTTTCCTGCCCCGTCTCTCCGGCTTCATGATCAAAAGCCAGGCAGCCTTTCTGCCCTTTATCAACATTTGGATAGCCGCCATCGGCTGCGTATTCCTTAACCGCGACAGCCTGGCCAAAGGCAAAAAGTCTATCGAAGTAGGCGTACGCAAAATCAAGGGCGGCCAGGCCCTCTGCATTTACCCCGAAGGCACCCGCAGCCGTGGTGTAAACATGGGCCCCTTCCGCAACGGCAGCTTTAAACTGGCCACCATGGCCGATGCCACCATTGTACCCATCACCGTACACGGCTCCTGGCTTACCTGGGAAGCCCATAAGCGCATCATGCCGGCCACCATTCAATACACCCTGCACCCGCCCGTGCCCACCGCCGGACTGTCGGCCGACGAACGCCGCGCCCTGCCCGACCGCATAAAAGCAATAATACAGTCAGCACTGCCGGCAGAGGATGTGCCACAGTAACGGGAAAATACCATAAGCAATATCGTGCGTAAAAGCTCTATTTGCGTTCTATTTACGCTTGACACGAAAAAGCTGACGTTCTATGCTCATTCCTGCATGAAGAAACACAACCAAGCCGCATTTGGGCTTCTACTGGTTTTACTTATGGCAGCTCCTGCTGCAATTGCACAAGATCTGGATCCAGCCCGCCATTACTCGCGTTTTTTTACCGGGCTGGGGACAGAATTCAACCTATTTGCGATACCAGAGACTGAATTTCCGGGCAATATTCGGATAGATTCGGTTTCCGCCGTATATACTTGGGGAATGCGCGAAATGCTGCCCTATATACCGTTGCGCTTTCGCGGCGGTCTTGGCTATTGGCCGGGACGTGATTTTTCAATAATATTGGGAATGGAACTCGGCCTACTCGAACTGCTGAACGGCTATCAAGCCAGAATGTTCGGATTGTACGCGATGATCGATGGAATTTTACGGGTTTCCGCGATACATACAGAAGCAGACTACCGTCCAGCTCTGAAACTGCTTTTCGGTATTAATAACCTGAGCTGCCTCGGCATCGGGGCCGCCTGGGACAATACACTGGGATGGATGCTGAAATTGGATTACTCCGCCGGCATCTATCTGCTTAAGTAGGCGTCGTCGTATTAGTACGATAACAATATTCTTGGAGGAATACGTGAAAACAACAAAAGTAATTATGCTCGCATTGGTTGCCATTATGGCTATCAGCATGCTCGCCAGCTGCGCCACCAGCTACAAGACCACAAATGGTCAGTTGTCATATGGCAATATCAACGGCGCCAGCGCCGGCGAATTTGAAGCCACCGGTAATGTTCGCTATCTCATTCATCCGTCCATTGTATCTCTGACAGCCGACAATGAGCAACTCGATGTGGTAATTGATCCAGTTCTCGCTGATATGGGCGCTAAGGGAATTAAAAATGTCGAGATCATCGGAGGTTTTGATGTTATCGGTTTTGCGATTCGCTATTTTACCGGTGGTTTGCTGGGTTGGGACTATGTAATGATTAAGGGTGAAGCAGTAAAATAACCCAGCTTCTGACGACGCAGACAAAAGCTGCCCGCCTTGTGCCGGGCAGCTTTTTTATTCCGGATGTATCAGATCTTCATCCTCGTAGCTACATTGAAAAGGCAGAGCAACATACTTGCCAACCCATTAGAATGGCCTTATCCTGTAGCAAGGAGATATGCCATGCCCAGAAAACTGCCTGTAGTATTGCCCCTGCTCTTACTAGTGTTTATCCTGTCGGCAGCAAACGCTCTCGCGCAGAACCTCAGCCCCGACGACGAACTGTACCTGGCCGATCCCAAGCCGCGCTTTAACGGCGAGCAGGTTAAGACATTGCAGCGTTTTCTGCTCTTTCAGGGAATAGATATAGGAGCAGACGGCATGGACGGCTGGTTCGGCAGGGACACACGCAACGCGCTACTGGAATATCAGTCAACTAATGAACTTGAGCCGACCGGCAGAATCCGCATACGCGATTTTTCCGCCCCACTGGTATGGGCACCCCATGCAGAGAGCTTTCTCTTTTCCGGCTGGCCGGAGGGCCCCTTCCCCGGCGACGGATACTACGGCGAAGTACTGAAAGCCCAGCCAGGCAGGGATTTTGTTTACAGCTCCTATTTCGGCACTATTACGATATCTGCAGCGGAAATCAGCGCCAACGGATATTCCACCCTGATCCACTCGCCGGAGAAACGCTTCCTGGCCGCCTTTAATGATGATAAAAGCTCGGTATCGGTATGGGATATTCTAAGCGGCACAAAACTGAACTATCCGATAGAGGCTACAGCCAAAGACAGCAGTTATCAATACAAGCCCGACGAGCACACCCGCTTTGCCGGCGAAACCATCACCTGGTGGATGAACCCGATGAAGTATGACTACGCACAATTATCGCTGGTCATCTCTTTCACCTATCTTACGCCCAGCCAGGATCAGGACAGGTCGCTCATCATTGTAAGCCCGTATATTCAGTAGTGCCGGCGACCAGATTCCGGGCAACACAAGTCCTGGGGCAAGAGCTACTGGGCCGAGACGCCTCCCTATCAAAACCCCGCCCGCATTGACAGCACTCCCTTGCCCTGCCTATACTGAAAAAGCTCCGGAGCTGGCGGCCCAGCCGGCGGACGGAAGCGATCTACAGTAGCTACAGACGGAGGAAGCATGCAAGCCATAAGCACGCTCTACAGAAATGATATAATGCAGATGCTCAAAAAATCCTGGGGAGCCATGACGGTTAACCCCGATAATGTATATCAACCCGGCAATCCGGCCATTCTGCCCCACATCGATACCATGATAGCCGGCCACCTTTCGGATAAATCAACCATTCGCAACATGCATAACCTGGAAAAACTGTCGGAAATGGCCGCACAGGGCAAATCCTGCCTGCTGCTGGTGGAGCATTACAGCAACTTCGACCTGCCGGTATTCAATTATCTTTTGCGCCAAGCTGGCGAAACGGGCCAGAAAGCTGCCGAAAAATTGATAGCCATTGCCGGCTACAAGCTGAACGAGACCAATCCGGTGGTAACCGCCTTTACCGAAGCCTACTCGCGCCTGGTAATTTACCCAAGCCGCTCGCTGCAGGCCCTTAAAGAAAAAAACGCGCCGCGCGAGACCTTGGTAGCCGAACTGGCCAAAAGCAACAGCATCAATCATGCCAGCCTTAAAAAGCTGAACGAGCTGAAAGTTACCGACAAGCTTATTCTAGTGTATCCTTCCGGCACCCGTTTCCGCCCCTGGGATCCGTCCACCAAGCGCGGTGTGCGCGAGATCGACTCGTATATCCGGGCCTTCGATTACATCTGCCTGGTATCAATGAACGGCGGCATCCTGTTCATTAATCCTGAAGGCGAGATGCACGAGGATAATATCGGCAGGGGGCATGTACTGTTTAACGCGTCCGAACCGATAGCCACAGAGGATTTCCGCGAGGATGTAAAAAACCGGCTGAAGGACGGCGAAGACCGCAAGCAGGCCATTGTTGACGAAGTGATGCGCCGGCTGGATGTTATGCACCAGGCTATGGAAGCGGAACTAGCCGCGCTCGGCGAAGCCTGAGCAGCACAGCCTAATACTGGCTATACGGAATAATCTCGCCCGTATTGACCCGGATGCGCACCGTGGCCACATACTGGCCGCTGCGCAGGATTATGCGCGGCAGTGCCGATAGTACGCAGCTGCCGCGGATCTCGCGCGGTTTGTTAAAGACCACCGTACAAAAATAAGCGCGCACTGCCTCTTTTACCGCCTGGCTGACGGCAGCATGACGCTGCTCCTGGCGGGCGGCCGGCTCGGCTCCGCTGTTGGCCGGAAAGGCAGCGGTGCTGGCGCTGCCCTGGGCCGGCGGATATACGGCACTGCTCCAGGCCTGCAGGTACGATCGGGCCGCCGCGTCCGGCAGATAACTGATATCGGCATAGATTACTGAATCCACCATACGCACGCCCTCAACCTTCAGTCCCGGGTCACCTTTGGCAATGCTGCCGCGTAGCTGCAGGGTAAAATACTCCTGCACCTGCCGGGTGGTGTCGCTGGGGGTGTACACAAAGTCCCAGCCCCAGATCATGGCCGAAAACTGCCAGGCGGCATCCTGCAAGAGCGCAGCAGCCTGCTCGGCGTCGGGATACTGGGGCACATAGCCGGGTTGGGTTACACTGCTGAAACCGTCAGCGCTGGGCGGCGTCATCAGGTCTACCGGAAATTCGCCACGCAGCACGATATCGCGGTCCTGGGCGGCAAGCGGCAGCCGGGCGCAGAGGGTCACTATGGTCAACATGACTAAACCAGCCAGGAAGCTGCTGCGCAAGCCTGGGCCTCCGGCAGCTGCAGACTTCAGGTGACCGAAAGGCAGCATCAGCGTATCAGCAGCCGTTTGATCGGATTTACGCCGTGGCGGACCGGGAAATACAGGGCAGCAAAGGCAAAACCGGCCAGATGGGTAAGGTGGGCGATATTGCCGCCCTGGCCGAAGATCTCGGAAAACAACTCAATGAGGGTAAAGCCAAGCACCAAAAGCGGCGCCGGAATGGGAATGATGCCCCAGAAATAGATGCGCGCCCGTGGATTGATGACGGCGAAGGCAAAAAGCACCGCGTATACCGCGCCGGAAGCGCCGACCAGCGGTGTCATCGCGTTACCGGACAGCCAGAACGAGAAAAACGAAAAGATGCCGGCCAGGGTTCCGGTAAGCAGGTAGAACAAGAGGAATTCCTTGCTGCCTACCTTGCGTTCCACCGCCGTGCCGAAGAAAAACAGCCCAAGCATGTTAAACAGGATGTGGCGGATGTTGGCATGCACGAACATATAGGTAAAGGGCTGCCAGACCCAGCCTTCCTCCAGCACTGCGGCCGGAATCAGCGACAGGTAGATAAAACTGCGCGGAAACAGGTTGGTAATAGCGAATACGACAGCGTTTATGGCGATCAGTATCAAGGTGGCGTTGAAATAAGTGTAGCGGAACTCCCGCCTGAGTATGGATGGTGATGACATGCTATGAATGTACTACAGGCAGGGAGGGGCCGACAAGTAAATGCGGCGGCTGGTTTCGCTATTCGGCCGGTGGGTTTCGGGTTTCGGCCGGCTGGTTTCGGGTTTCGGCCGAATGGCGGGCTAGCCATCGGCTGATTGGCGCGACCGGCTGGCGGAAATGCGGCAGGCTGGCTGCGGGTAGGCGGACAGCCACACAGACTTGATACCGAGCGCAGGCTTAACTACAATGGGCGGCATGAGTGATTCCGCGACAAGGGGCCCCAACTGCCTGGCCTGCATCCATTATAAAGTAAGCTGGGACCGCAACTTCCCGCATTCCTGCACCCAGTTCGGTATCAAGTCGCGTACTATGCCAAGCCTGGAAGTGTTCCGTGCCACCGGAACCCAATGCCCGGTTTTCCAGAAAAACCCGCTATACCACTAAGCCCCGCCTGAAATACCGCGAAACGCCCCCCCAGTTACAAGCGCTGAAATACCGCGAAACGCGGTATTTCAACGTCAGAACGCGTACTCGCGTTCTGACGCAAACTCGCGTCCTGACGCCTTCACACGCTGTGAATCGAAGCGTATACTCGTTGGCAATATGCAGAACATCCTCGACCAGGTCTACGAACAGGCGGTGCAGTACACCCGCTTCGGCAAGGTGGCTGATTATATTCCGGCACTCAGCCTTTGCGACGGCAGCCAACTTGGCCTGGCCATGGCCACCAAAGACGGCCAGATATTCAGTGTCGGGCAGGCGGAGCAGCGCTTTACGGTGCAGAGTATTTCCAAGGTGCTCAGCCTGGCCTATGTACTTACAGTGAGCGGCGAAGACGAAGTTTTCGCCCGCGTAGGCAAGGAACCCACCGGCGATCCTTTTAATTCGATTATCCGGCTGGAGACCAGCGCCCGGCGCAAACCGTTTAATCCTTTTATTAACGCCGGAGCCATTGTGGTGTCGGGGCTGATGCCGGGCGCGACGCCCAACGAACGCATCGAACGCTTCTGCCACTTTCTGGCCGATCTGGTCGGGCAGGACAATATCGTTATTGACGCGACCGTGTATCAGTCGGAGAAAGCCACAGCTGCCAGAAACCGTGCCATCGCCTGGTTTTTAAAGGAGCTGCAGCTGATAGACGGTGAGGTGGAAGACACCCTGGATGTGTATTTCCGCCAATGCGCGGTGTTGTTCAGTGCGGTCGACCTGGCAAAATTCGGCTTGATGCTGGCCCTGGACGGCTGGGACCCCTGTCAGAAACGCCAGATTCTGATACCGCGGCAGGCGCGCATCATAAAAAGCCTGATGACTACCTGCGGCATGTACGATGGCTCGGGCGAATTTGCGGTGGAGGTTGGTATTCCGGCAAAAAGCGGTGTTGGTGGTGGAATTATGGCCACAGTACGCGACCGCATGGGCCTGGGTGTATATGGCCCGGCGCTTGATGAACGCGGCAACTCGACCGCCGGGCTGGAAGCTCTGCGCCGGCTGTCGAATGCACTGGATCTGCGGGTGCTCTGAGCCGGCTGCCCTGCGGCAGCGTCGCTCTGCTGCGGAGGCAAAGCGGGCAGCCCCGGGCAACGCCGCTCAGCTATGTTGCGCTCGCTACTCAGCCGCGATAGCGCAGCAAAACTGCAGTTACATCGTCGGCAATTTTTGATCCGGATGTATGGAAGCGCCATTCCTGCATGATGTAATTCAGCATGCTCCTGGCATCTTCATCCGGTGCGCTGGACAAGGAACCGACAACGCCTTCCAGGCCGTATTCTTCCTGATCCACGTTTCTGGCTTCACTCAGGCCGTCAGTGTAAATCAACAGGGCATCACCCGGGTTCAGTTTAAAGCGGATGGATTTAAAAGGCCGGTCAAAGCCGCTGCGGCCGATCGGCCAACCTTTATAATCGTCCACCCCTTTGGGTTTCAGCTCTACCGCCCGCGGTTTGCCCACACCACGATACAGAATTTCGGTATGAGCGGCCGAGGTATATTCCACGAAGCCGTCATCACTCAGGCGCAGCAGGGCGGCTGTAAGGTAATTGTCCACCGCCTCCAGCTCGGCTATCATTTCCTCGTTGATGGAATCCATCACCTTGCTGAGGCTCTTCTGACGCAGATCATAAAAATTACGATGGAAGACTGAACGCGCCAGTACGGTTACCAGGCCGGAAGCTATGCCATGCCCGGACACATCACCGACCACAAGGCCGTCCAGCTCTGCCTTCTGATTAAGGTAGAAATCGAAAAAGTCACCGGAGATGCCGGCAGCCGGCAGAAGGGCGGAAGAAGCCTCCCAGTGAGTGGTGCGAGGCTGTTCTTTAGGGAAAAAGCCCTGCTGTACCTGCACCGCCATGCGCATGTCGGTGGCAGCCTCTTCATTGGCTTCTTTCAACTTATCGCTGGTTTCCGACAGCTTTACATTCAGGCTGTCCTGCTCGCGCATCTTGTCTTCCAGCTCGCGGGTGCGGCTTTCTACTTTGTTTTCCAGCACCACATTGATGGCTTCGACTTCGCCATACACATGCACGAACTGGGCAGCCAGCACTGTCGCTGACCCGAAGGTAAGCAGGAAGAAGCCGTACTGGGCTATCGATTCAAAGATACCGCTGGACAAACTCAGCACATTAAGCGAGGTCATCGCACCAATTACCGCAATACCCAACAGCAGCTGGGCACCATTAAGGCGGCGGAAACTCATGGCCAGAACTTTAAAATAATTGGGGCGGCCCACTGCCGTACGCACAAAATGACGCCACGAGCGGCGGATAGGCAGGATAAAATCCATTACCAGCACGTAGGCCGCAGGCAGAAACGCCACAATGGTCCATAGAAACTGCACCGGCTCGTGTCTGAACAAGAATTGGGCCACTAGCGGGACCAAAGCGATAGCGCCAAAAATCCAGGTAAAGCGGGTAGCCCGATGCCGGACAGCGGTATCATAAAAAGCCAGAAAAATCGGTACCAGGGCAATCAAGGTAACCAACTCCATGCTGCGCACAACTGCGCTGTTCTGTATCAGGTCATAAACGATGAACGTACGACTGAACAGATGCACCGCCAGCAGACCGATACCAAGCGCATACATCAGGTACGCCTTATTTTTCGGACGCAGAGCAAAGAGCACCAGATGATACACCGAGAAAAACAGGTATGCACCGATAAAAGCCAGGGTAAGATATTGGTTCCGCATAGCCAGAACTTTTTCAAAGCTGTCGATGATATATGGCCCTTCCATAAACAGACCGGTACGCGGATCTTCGGGGTCACCTTCTATCATGAAGGCCAGGGTATTCAGGCCTTCCTGCATTTCACGGGCTTCCAGATCCAGGACCACACCGCGCACCGCCCGCTGGACACCTTCGTCAATACTCAAAAAACCGGAACTTGCCTGGTTAAAATACAGGGAGCCATTAAGATACATCTGCCAGTTGGTGCCGATACCGCCAAGGAAAAGACCAACACCGCTTTTAGACTCGATAAGCTCCAGCGAGGCCTCAAACGGAATGAGAATGGTATACTGCTGCGGCGGATTTTTACGGAAATTGAACAGAGAATAACGCGGCAAAGCTTCTTCGGGAATATCACTTAAAATAAAGGAACGACTGGAGGCTGTACCAACGAACTGGCGATAATAATTCACCGGGATATCGCGCAGCTGAATCGGTCGATTGCCCGGATTGGCCGGTATCTGCACCCAGGCCGGATCATTCGGGTTAAAAGACCGTAGCAGCAGAGCGGAGGAGAACCCGTCGCGGACATACGCCGGAAGTGCTGTCAGATCTACACGCTGGGCATACAATAAGGTCGCGCCGCTAAACGCCAGCACAAGCACGAGCAATATCAGACATTTCCGTTTCATTATTCCCCCTGGAGGCGCTTAAGAGCATCACGCAGTTCTGCGGCCCGTTCGTAATCCTCGTTCTCGACAGCTTTGTGCAATGCGGCCTCGAGTGTTTCTCGCGCGGCAGGATCAGGACCGGCCACTTTGGGTTGGCCGCCGTCTTCACTGTTTGCATTTTGGCTGTTCTGCACGGCAGGGCTGAATCCTTGACGGCTCACATCCCTTATCATATCTATCGGCATACCAGCCTGTTCAATTACCTGTTCAGCGATAAAAATTCGCACAGCGGCACGTAAAGCCAGTGCAAGCGCATCTGAAGGCCGGGCGTCGACGACCAGGGTCTGTTCCTGGCTCTGCAAAAGCAGACGCGCGAAATAGGTACCCTCGATAAGGTCATGAATTTCGATATGCTGCAGGCTTGCCCCCAGCTGCTGGATGGTAAGCAACAGCAGATCGTGGGTAAGCGGACGGGTAAGCTCGATATGCCCAAGCGCTATCAGGATGGCCTGCGTTTCCAGCTGCCCGATAAAGATCGGTACCACCGTATCAGAAGCTTTAGGACGTACAAATACTACATTGCCCTGTTCGGTTTGTGCGACGGTCCAGATTTCTGCCTCTACCAGTGTATTTGCGCTCATAGTCTATGTTAGTATTATACGAGGGTCTTTCTACAAAAGAAAGACCCAAATGGTGAATATACCGGCAGCGGAAAGGATAGATATGGCGAAGAATTCCTATGAAAAGGCCGACTTTTGGACCTTAAAGGCAAAAAAGGAAGGTTATCCAGCCCGGAGTGTGTATAAACTAGAAGAAATTGACCGCAAGTTCGGCATCATTAAGCCAGGCCAGCGGGTGCTGGATATCGGAGCTGCACCCGGCAGCTGGAGTCTGTGGATACTGAAGAAACAGGCCGGGCGGGGCTTTCTTTCGGCTGTCGACCTTTCGCCTTTAAAAATTCCGGTGAACGAAGAGAACATGTTCTTCGTGCAGGGCGACTTATACGATCCGGCAGTACATAGTCAACTTGCCCAGCGCGGGCCTTACCATACGGTGGTATCGGACGCCGCACCGGCCACTAGCGGCAACCGTTCGCTGGATACCGACCGTTCCGAAGCCATCGTGGAGGCTGTTCTGGATTACGCCGCACAGCTGCTGCTGCCTGGCGGCAATTTTGTCTGCAAGCTGTTTATCGGCGGGGGCCAGCGGGAGCTGCTGGACCGGATGAAAGGCCTGTTTACCACAGCCAGGGCCTTTAAGCCGGAAGCCTGCCGGCAGGAGAGTTTTGAAACCTTTCTGATCGGACTGGGCCGTAAGCCGGAATGAACCCGGACCAGCAAGTATTAATCCGGCCTCGCAGTCGAAGCGGCAGCCCAACTTTGGCAGTCTTAGTCTACCGGTTTCAGTTTTTTGTGGGCAAGCTGTATTGCCGCCAGCAACTCTTTTTTACCGGCCTGACGGTATAGCAGGGCACGAAAGCTTTCCTGGCCGCAAAGCCGGGCGATTTGCGAAAGTGCTGTCAGATGGGCCTGGCGGCTGGCCGACAGTACAAAAAACACGGCCTTTACCTGTTCTCCCGAATCTTCCGGCCATTGCAGCGGATAGCGCGGATAGGCCAGGGCAACGATGGACTCGTTTTCGTTTTCCAGAAGCAGCGATACCGGATGCGGCAGGGCTATGCCGAAACCAATGGCAGTGGAGGTGCTTTTTTCACGTTCTAGTATGGCCTGGATCATGCGGGTACGCTCTATTGCCGGCGGCAGAGGCAGCAGCGGTAAAGTTTCACGTATCAATTGTTCGGGCGACGACGAGGCAACATTATACCATACACCGCCTCGTTCCAATAAATCTGCCAGCACTGCTCCTCCAAACATAATCAGAAAATTCGCTTACAGCTTAGGCTCCGGCTGTTAAATATACAAGACCGGGCCGGCCTTGCCGCTTATTTATCCTGCGCCGCGTTATCCGGCCTGGCGGCCTTAAGTACATCCGGGCTACCATCCAGGTGGCTGACACAGTTACGACCCTTGTCCTTTGATTGATACAGGGCCAGATCGGCCCGTTTAAGCAGGCTTTCGTAACTGTCATCCTCACTGCACAGGGCAGAAAGCCCGAAACTGGCCGTTACCCGGCAGCTGCTACCCTCGCCCAGCGGAATTTCGGTGGCTTCCAGCGCCCGGCGCAGGCGCTCGGCCAGCCGTAGCCCGCCTTCCAGACCGGTCTCGGGCAATACCAGCACAAATTCCTCGCCACCGAAGCGGCCGGCAAAATCGCAACTGCGTACATCACCTTTAAGGATAGCACCGACAGCTTTAAGCACAAAGTCGCCGCCATCATGGCCGTAGGTATCGTTGACGGCCTTAAAAAAATCAATATCGACCATCATTACCGACAAGGACCGCTTGTAGCGGGCAGACTTCTGAAACTCCTCGGCCAGCAGTTCGCTGATGGCCCGCCGGTTCAACAGCCCGGTAAGGGCATCCACCGTGGCCAGCCGCTGAATCTGCCCGAATAAGCGGGAATTCTCGACGGCGATACCCAGATACGAGCCGATAGCCTTAATTGTCTCCAGACTGCGTTTGTCGTAAGCCTGCAGTTTTTCACTCTGTACACTGAAAACCCCAGCCACCCGCTCCCCTACCCGCAACGGCACGTACACCAGAGATTTTTCCGGATTTTCGCTGATTACATTAAGCGGCTGCCTGCCAAAATACTGCTGATACTCGTTTTGCACATCGCCTATCAGGATGTCTTTGTTGTTGCTAAGGCACCAGGCTCCGAAGGACGATTCGGTCAGCGGCACACTGAAGGGTTCCTGACGCTCGCCGCGCAGCATAATCAGGCGGTAATCCAGCGCGTCGCCGGCATTGTTCAACAGGGCAATCACCAGCGTAGGCGCATCCAAGAGGCCATTAACTGCTTCATAGATGGATTCCAGGGTAACATTCAGGTCCAGATTTGCGGTGATGCGCTGGCCAATTTCGCCAATGCTGGAAATCTGCCGGTATAAGGACTCGTAATAGCGGGCTTCGCGCCTGATGCGGTCTTCATGCAGACCAAGAATGCGCTTGGAGGTCTGTTCACCTTTGATCGTATCTTTCAGCGAGGTATAGCGGACAAAGGCCGCCAGAGCTTCGCCGCAGTCACCTTTTTTCTGCCAAGCTTCATAAGCGGCTTTTTCGGCATCGGCTTCCACCTTTTTTACACCCAGCTCCTGTGCCAGTGTGCAGGCCAGCCTGGCCTCGGCCAATGCTTCATCCAGGTGCTCCTGCAGAAAGTGCAGGCGAGATAGCGCAAGCCGGAAACGGATGCCGATCAGACGATCCTCGTTGGCCAGACACTGGGCCAGGCCTTCGTCGATATACCGGGCGGCTTCTTCCAGACGGCCGGTATCCAGCAGCAGCTCGGCTAGAACCCGGCGCGAATCCAGACCGGCGGTAAAGGTATCCTTGGCGGTAAGAATGGCCTGGCGCAGTTCTTTTTCCGATTCGGCTAGCTTGCCCAGCCGGCCGTATACCAGTCCGGCCACATGATGGGCATGGGTAATATTATAGGGAGCTATAGAATAATCGCTTCGGCAGCGCTCGATAGCCAACAGGGCGGCTTCGGGCTCGTCCAGTTCATAAAGGCATTCGGCAGTGTTCATGAGCGCGGTTCCGGCCATCTCTGGCTTGCCCGCTTGGTCGGCTCTCTCGGTTGCCATACGATAAAAATCAAGAGCAAGATCGAAAACCCCAAGCATGCTGTAGAGAAACCCGAGAGCATTGCTAGTCCGGCTGCCTCCAACAACATCACCAAGTGCCTCAAAACTGTCCCGGGCAGTCTCGATCACAGACAATCCGGTCTTAAAATCATCGCCGTCCAGATAATACCATCCCAGATAGAAACGCAGCCAGGCCGCTTCATTTCGCAACCCGGCTGCCTCCACAAGAGGAAGCAATTGATCCAGCAGTTTTTTTACACCGACACGATCCAGACGCAGATTCTTGTCCAGCCAGGCCGTGGCATGCTCCGCCCGCCGGACCAGGTCGATGGATTCATCTTGGGCCAGTTCCAGTAATTCGGGATTCTTATTCATAGCTCTAGTTTACTATAGGTTGGAGATATTTACTATAAAAATTACTGGTATGGCCGCTTTCTTCTGATATAGCGGCTGGACAGTGCGCAAAGCGGCACTTTATACTTCAAATCCATAGTCCGGCTGGACGTATTTTTCAGACCAGGGAGCATACATGGAAAAACCAGGTACACGCATTAAATTTGGCTTCGGTATTGGAGACCTGGGCGGCAATCTGTTTTTTACGATAATTGGTTTCTATCTATTATATTTTATGACCGATGTGGCCAAGCTGCCGGCAGCCCTGGCCGGAACAGTATTACTGGCTGGTAAAATCTGGGATGCCGTTACCGATCCTATAACCGGGTACCTGTCCGACAATACCCGCTCGCGCTGGGGTCGCCGCCGGCCATTCATGTTCGTGGGCTCGCTGCTTGCCTTTGTCGGCATGATTTTCATGTTTACTGTTCCGGAGACAAGCAGTCAGACCGGTTTATTCTGGCTGCTCCTGCTATGGTTCTGTCTGCTGAACACCGCCTATACTCTGGTCAATATACCTTACATGGCCCTTCTGCCCGAATTGACCAGTGATTTTGACCAGCGCACCGTGCTTACCGGCTACCGCATGGGCTTTGCGGTTATCGGCACCTTTATCGGCGCCGGCGCGGTAATGCCGCTGGTTGGACTGTTCGGCAGCGAGCGTACCGGCTGGTCGGTGATGGGAGCTATCATGGGAGCCATCATGCTGGCTACGGCTATGGTGACCATCTGGGCCATCCGCGAGCCGGACCATAGCAGCATGCCTCGACAGCGCGGTTCGTTTGTAAGCACCTATATCCGAGTGCTCGGCATGAAAGTGTTTCTGCAGGCACTGATTCCATGGACCCTCTTTATTACCGGCACCACCATGATCCAGGGTGCCTTAGTCTATTATTTTAAGTACATTTTTAATAACGAAGCTTTGTTTCAGGTTGCGCTCTTGCTGCTGCTCAGTTTCAGCCTGCTGTGCATTCCGCTGTGGGTAAAGATTTCACAGAAAATCGGCAAGAATCACAGCTACAATATTGGTATGCTGCTAATGAGTGCGGCGGTACTTTTTTTTGCCCTGCTGGGCGAAAGCCTCGGGCCGTTCTGGGCGCTGGCGGCTATGGTACTAGGCGGCATCGGGCTGTCCACCCATTATGTAATGCCCCACTCCATACTGCCGGACATTGTGGAATACGATGCCGTCCACAACGGCGGAATGCGCCGTGAGGGAGTGTTCTCCAGTCTGTGGACCTTTTCCAGTAAAATCGGCCAAGCCCTGGCGCTGGCCCTGAACGGCTGGCTGCTGGCTTTATTCCGCTATGATCCGGCAGTACTGCCGGACCGGGTTACCATCACCGGCATCAAGCTGGTTTGCGGCCCAATCCCGGTGCTTTTTTATATTGCCGGGGTACTTATCCTGTACAGCTATCCAATCAGCCGCCAGTATTATGCGCGCATGCTGGAGCAGCAGGCATGAAAACAACCCGAAAAACCCTGAGGATCGCGCGGCCGGACCGTGGCCGCGGTTTTCATGCTCCGCGCTATTCGCCGCTGCTTGGCCGGCTGGTGCAGCTGGTGGGTCCTTTCTACATGCGCCATTTCGAGAAAATGGGGGCAGTCGGCATTTCCGGTCTGGATAACCTGATAGACTGCTTTAACGAGTTCAATGCCGGCAGCGCCCGGCTGATTCTGCTTTTCCGCCATCCATCGCGCAAAGACCCGACAGTACTGGCCTATGCCATTGCAAGAATTCTGCCGAAACTGGCCCGCCAGGCCGGCCGGCCGCTAAAGTACCGGCCCCACGCCCGCTTTCTGTATGGCAAGGATGTACTGAACTGGGCCGGCCCGGCCGCGGCCTGGGCCTTTCCGCGCCTGGGCTACATTCCGGTACAGAATCTGGGAGCCAACAAGGACGGGCTGGATCTGCTGCGCAAAGAGCTGAAGAGTGGAATCTTTCCGGTCTGTCTGGCCCCCGAAGGCCAGGTCAGCTACCACATGCAGCAGTGCGCACCGCTGGCGGCCGGCTTTTCCATGCTGGCACAATGGGGCCTGGAGTCCGGCCAGGATGTGCTTATATTGCCGCTGAATTTCGAGTACGATTTTGGCCCGGACCCGCTAGCCCAGGTTCAGCGCCTACTACAGCGCTGGGAGCGGGAAAGCGGATGCTCTCTGGCTGATTTAGGCAGGGATGAAGCGAAAGCGAGAGAGACTGGCCCTCTGGCTGATACAGACGACCATGCAGCAGCAGAGAACGAGGCCGCCCGGCTGCGCCGGCTGCTGCTGGCGGCCAGCGACACTAGCTTCGGGCTGCTGGAGCAATTGTACCAGCTGCCGGCCGCCAAGCGCGATCAAGACCTGATGGAGCGCAAAACCGCCATCTGCCATGCGGCCCTGACCGCCGCCGAGCAAATGGCCAGGCTGCCGCATCACGGCAGCTTGCTGGAGCGTGTATTCCGCATCCGTTATGCCGGCATGGAGCGGCTGCATCTGGAGGGGGTCGATCCGCAGTCCTTGCCGCCGCTGCAGCGCAATCTAGCCGATTTTCATGCCCTGGAGGCAACGGTATACCTGCGCCATCAGCAGGTGGTTGACCTGCTGGAGTACTTTGATACCGAATATATACAGGACGGCTGTTCGCCATCCAGACTCTGCGAATTTGCCCTGAACCTGCTGGATATCCTTAACCGGCTGCGCGGCGGCACCATCAACACCCGTTATAATCCGCCCGGACAGGCGGTTACTGTACGCGCGGGCCAGCCGGTCCGGCTGCCGGCTGGATCCGGTAGCGAGCTTTCATCTAAAAAAAAGCGGGCCGAACTACAGGAAGAAATTTACCGCCGCCTGCAGAATCTGTCGTAGCGCCTGTAACGGTTGTATAGTTCCTCGAAGCTTGTGCATTCTGGTTTTGAGCCTGTGACCTCTGGCTTTTAGGGTACATATTGTCACTGGAACTGTGGGGTAAGGTACTAAATACAGGCCTGACTGGATACTCCACAGGCTATTCTATGTGCTGTAAGCAGCAAATCTATACGATGCACAAGCTTCGAGGAACTATGTAACAGTTGCTGCCCGGACGGCTTTATAAGTATATTCTTCATCTGGCCTGCCATATCGGCAAAACCAGCAAACAAAGACAGTCATTCCACAGGGAGTAGCCCGTGAACAAGAAAGTATACAAAGTTATAGCAGGCAGTATGCTGCTGATTATTCTAATGACAATTATGGCCTGTTCAGGGTCTCCGCAAACTACGGCCAGCGAAACCCCGCCGGCAGCGACGATTCAGCTTCCGGGCAGCACCAGTTTCCGTCCGGAAGGAAACCTGCCACTGGCACCGGAATTGCGCAAAGAAGTGCTGGGTAATGGCCTTACCACCTACCTGCGCTACAACGGCAATCCCGGACGGCGGGTAACCTTGTATTTGGTTGTAGCCGCCGGTTCAGCCGATGAAAGCGAAGACCAGCTGGGCTATGCCCATTTTATCGAGCACATGGCCTTTAACGGCACCACCACCTATCCCAAGAACGAGCTGGTCAACTATCTGCGCTCAATCGGCATGCGTTTCGGAGCCGAAATAAATGCCTACACCAGCCGCGAAAACACCGTATACAAACTGGAAATACCTACCGATACCCCGGTTTTTCTGGAAAGAGGTCTGCAGGTACTCAAAGAATGGGCCACCGACATCACCTTTGACCCGACCGAGGTGGAAAAAGAGAAAGGCGTAATCCTGGAAGAACGCCGGTCCAGATTGGGACCCGAAGAACAGGCCATGGCCAATGAGCTGCCGGTACTTCTGGGCGATTCCCGCCATGCCTACCGCGACCCGATAGGTACCGAGGCCAGCATACGCAACGCCACAGCCGAGAGCCTGCGCGCCTTCTACGAACAGCATTACCGGCCGGAGCGTATGGCCGTCATTATGGTAGGCGACATAGTACTAAAAGATGCGGGCAAAATGCTGCGCCAGACCTTCTCGTTCCCGGCCGCCGAGGACCAGCCCAGCCCCCGAGTCATTTATCCGGTTATTCCGGCCACTCAGATGAGCTTCGTAAGTACCTATGATGACAAGTTTGACAAAAGCCTCCTGCAATACCAGAAAATTGTACCCTACGAGGCCGAAACCACTATAGCCGACTATTACGACTTCATCCTTAACCGGGTGGCGGTGGAAGCCATTCGGCTGCGCCTGGAAAACATCAGCCGCTCCAGCGAGCCGGCCTGGCTTAATGCCGGCTTCTCCAGTGACTACTTTTTCGGACTTAGCCGCATCTACAGTTTTGTGGTAACTAGCAGTACCGGCCGTGAGCTGGAAGCCTTTGCCCAGCTGGCCGAAGAAGTAGAGCGCATACGCCAGCACGGCTTTACCGCCTCCGAAGTGCAGCGCACCATAGACAAATGGCGGGTGTGGTTATCCACCCTGGATATCGAAGATCAGGACATCCGCAGCAACAGTTTTGCGGACGAATACGTGCGCAACTTCATGTACGGCGAGCCGGTGCCGGGCATCATAAACGAGCGGGTGTACATCAAAGACGCACTGGACCGCATGAGCGCCGAGCAGCTACACCAGGAAGCACTGGACATCCTGCGTAACGACGAAGGTTTTGTGGCCGTCCGGGCAAAGCAAAGTATGGCTGCTGCCGGCCTGAATCTGCAAGCTTTCGACAGTCTGCTGGAAAAGGCCCGCGCTACCCGTCTGGAGCCGCTGGAGGATCGCCAGACTCAGGTGGGGCTGTACGACAAGCTGCCGCCCGAGGGCAGCATCGTTAGCGAAGAACAGCTAGCCGACGGGGTCACCCGACTGGTACTCAGCAACGGCGCACAGGTACTGCTTAAACCGACCGGCTACGACAAAGACACGGTAAAGTTCATCGGCATGGCCCCCGGCGGCTGGGTACACTACCCGGTTGAGTTGCATTCCAGCCTGGTTTTGGCCGCGAATCTGTTTTCAGCCGCCGGCCTGGGCGACATGGATGCCCTGACCCTTGATACCCTTACCGCCCCGCTGAATGCGTCGGTAAGCTGGGGAATCGACGAAGAAGTAAGCATCCTGAACGGCGAAACCACCCGCACCGACCTGGAAGCCCTGCTGCGGCTGGTGTACCTTATTTCGGCCGAGCCGGGGAAGGACGAAGTCGGCTTTAACCAGCTGCGGCAATATTGGGCCGGTCAGATGGAAGCCTATGTTAACGATCCTGATTACCGCTTCGGCAACGACTGGAACCGCCATCTATATGCCGGAAATCCGCGCTTGCAGCCGCTGAGTGCCGATACCATTCTGTCGGTGGATTTTACCCAAACCCGTTCCATTATTCTGGAATCATTTGCTCGGGCTGCTGAATTTACCTACCTGCTGGCCGGTGATTTCAATATCGAAGAGATAAAACCACTGCTGGCAAAGCATCTGGGAGCCATACCGGCCGGAACCGGCCGCAGCAGCAATCTTATAGAACCACTGCGCCCGCGCAACGATGCCGCCGGTCGCCACGACTTCGCCTATGCCCGTGAAGACCGGGCTACCGTACGCATGATCTGGTCGGCCGAAGCAGCCTGGAGTCTGGAAAAGCAGCAGACCCTGGATTATCTGGCAGCTGCCCTCAACAACCGCCTGCTGGATGCCCTGCGCGAAGACCTGGGCGCTACCTATGTGGTATCCGTCAGTGCCAGCTTCAATCCATCACCAGTCAGCCAGTTTGCCCTGGTAGTCAGTTTTGATACCGCACCCGAAAGTGTAAACCGCCTGGTGGCCGAGGTCGACCAGGAAATACAGCTGCTGGCCCGTGACGGCTTAAGCGATCTGTATCTGCAGCAGATAAAGGCGGCTGCCAGCCGGTCCATTCAGGGCAGGCTGAATACCAATGATTTCTGGCTGGGACGCATGCTGCAGGCGCTGATGTACAACACCGGTTACGACATCCGGACACAGGAACAGGCCAGCCTGAATTATATCAGCAGCGGCAATTTCCGCAGCCTGGCCAAGGAAATATTCCAGCCCGGTCAGCGCTTTGTATATGTGCTGCGACCACCGCTGGAATAGCGGCAGCAGGAAAAGTTTGCTGCGGCTGAGTCTGTCCGAACGCGCTGCCCGGACAGACTGCCGTGGCCAAGTACCTAGAGATGAAAGAGCTTGCGCAGCGTGCTGGTGCGGGCTATGCGAAAATGAAAATACATTAAAAATCCGGCAACCGGCACCGTAGTAAAGGCCACTATCGAAGACCAGACCAGACGAAGCGGGCTGTCGGTAGCCAGGCAGACCACGGCTTCGATAGCCAGGCAGACAAAGGTACAGGCCAGCAAACCAAAAGCCACAATATTGAGCCCATGCCGCCGCGAAAGCCGGGTTGCCAGCATGGCCAGCCCGCCGGCCAGTTCTACCGCGGCAACAATCGGCAGAGCAATTCTGAGTGACCAGGAAATCGGCGGCAGCAGCGCATCCAGCCCCAACAAAAAGCCGAACGGAGCAGCCGCCAGAATCGGCCATACCAGCCAAGAGCGCTTGGGCAGTAATAAGGGCACGCAAACCATAATCCAGGAAAAAGCCAAAGAAAGCAGAATATAGAGTGACCAGTCCAGGCGTCGGGCCAAAATCAGGTTGATTACCGTTGCGGATACCGCAACAATGCCCATGCACACCGATATAATCTCGCTGGTTACCACCTGCCGGCCGTGGTATTCCTGTTCAGTAAGACCTTCCAGCGAAAATTCCGAAACGGGCTGCTCATCGTCTTCGGCGGCAGCAACGGCGGCATCCGCTGCTGCCGAATCCGGCTTTATAATAGTTCGGCAAAGCGGACACTGCCGTGCCTTGTCAATATCAACACCACAATTGGGACATAAGGCCATATCAATCCTCCTCAACCGGGTCCAGGTGGACAGAAATGCCCAGCGCGGCCAGACGGCTGTAAAAACGTTGCTCGATGGCCCGGGACTTTACCCGGCTGCCTAAATTTACGTACATCGAATCCTGCCACACCACCACCGAAGCATTTGTGCGTGTGTCCTTGTTGGGCGCAGGAATAAAATCAAAACGCCGGACATGTCCGGCGATTTCCGGCGGCAGTTTTACCGGCCCCAGATTGCTGATAAAACTGCTGATCATGGACTGCCCCATTTTCTGGAAAAAAATACGACCAAAAAAGTCTTTTACAAACAAGGGCGTAGTACGCACCAGCGGAATGCGCAGACTGCCACAATTGCGGGTAATCTGCCGGGCAATAATGCGCTCATCATTCTCGATGCGCATTACATGATGCACATATTTGGCCAGCTCATCAAAGTGCCAGTTGCCAAGCCTGGCATCTAAACAGACCATTACGTAGAGGCTGAAGTTGCGTAAAGATTTGGTCGGGTAAAATTTTCGCATGTTTACCGGAACTTCGATACCAATGTTGTGTCCGGTTTTCCGACGGGCGGCCTTGCTGCTGTTTTTATACTCTTCCAGCCAGGCCTCCATGAGGGCCGCCACCAGCAGATCATTCATGCTGATGCCGTAGCTCTTGGCCACTTCGGAAACCTGCGCCAGCGGCAGTCGGGCTGCCGTTATGCGGTACTTCATGTCCTTCATCACCGGCGAATCAATTTTAAAAGCGCGCGGCAGTTTGGCTGGGCCGGGTATTCCCGGCTTGTAGTAACGGTGGTAGGCATCCTCAAACTCGTCCTCGGACACCGGCTGACCAGGAACAAAAATATCTCCCGGATCGGCACAGCATACACCACCCAGCTCGAAGTACTGATGCAGCAGAGTTTTAAGAAAGTTAATACAGCCGGTGCCATCGGTCATGGCATGATGGAACTCGCAGGCCACCCTGGCCCCGGACAGGCGCACCCGGAACATGACCTGGCCGTGTTTGTGCACGTTAAAATTCATGCAAGGCCAGGCCGAATCCGCTTCCAGCCGCGGCTTCTTGTACATCGGCTGCATAAGATACCAGAAAAAACCGCGGCGCAGCTCCACCAGAAAATACGGATAGCGCTCGACGGTGCGGTCGAGAGCCTTTTGCATTAGGGCTACATTAACGGGATGATCCAGCGTGGCCGACATGCGGAACAGGAAGGTTTCCGAGAGGGTACTGACAGCCGGCATAATAACCGCGGCACTGTCCAGCACATACCAATGGCCCATCTGATCCAGAAAACGGGTTATGGAGCGCCGGAAATTATGTGCACGCAGACGCTCGGATTTTTTTGCGCTCATCGTTCCCTCCGGCCTGAAAATAATGCTAAAATGTCCGGGGATACAGAATATCGCGGTATCACACTATAAATATCGCGGAAATGACTAAAAACTTCAATGGCCGCGGTGGTGTTTTACAAAAAAGGAACAAAGGGAAACAACAGCGTAAGCAGCAGCATTACCACCAAGGCCGGCAAAAAATCGCCGGTGCGGATTTTTTTAAGATTAAGCAGATTTATGCCTATCATGATGACTAGTGCTCCACCCACTGCTGAAAGTTCAGTAAGCAGGGTATCGGAGACCAGGTGCGCCAGCCGCGAAGCCAGCAGCGTCAGGGTGCCCTGATACAGAAAAACCGGTAAGGCCGAGAAACCGACGCCGATGCCCATGGCACCAGTAAACATGATGGCGATAAAGCCGTCCATGACACTTTTAGTAAGCAGCAGCGAGTAATCCTGTTCGGCTCCGGCTTTAAAAGATCCCACCAGGGCCATAGCGCCAACGCAAAAGAGCACCGAGGCATTCAAAAAGCCAAAGGCAAACGAAGGCTTGCTGGTCTGGGCGGACTGCAAGGCGCCTGGATTGGCGCTGTCGGCCTGGTCAAGCTGGGTATTGCGATCCTCTTTGCTGCCAAAACGCCGCCCCAGCACCTGCCCCAGCCTGAATACAGCGTCCTCGATACCGATGGCATTACCGAGCAGGCCGCCCAGAATCAGACTCAGAGCCAGGGCAACTATATGCGTGCTGGTTAAGGCCATCGAAAAGCCGATAATCAGCGAAATAATGCCGGTAGAGACAAAAACCAGCTCTTTGGCGCGTTCGGGCAAACCTTTTCGGAAAAATAAGCCGATGATTGTACCAATCACGATAGTTGCGACATTTATAAGGGTAGCTATCATAGGTTCTCCTTGACCGCCCGCGTATGATTGGATACTATGATAAACGCCTTCATGTTTACAAGAGTAGGCATGAAGTCAATGAATGGAGTGGAGATGACCAGGTCAATAAACGAAAAATCCACTGCGCTTGACGAGGCTGCTATAGCGGCTGAACATGGGCAGGGCAGGATCTTCTGTGCCAATTGCATCCACTGCAAACTGATTCCCTCGCCGGCCGGCCAGGGACGGTACTACCTCAGGGTGCGCTGCGACCAGGGGAAATGGCGCAAAAAATCCGGCGAGGAAAAAATCTACAAATATTTTACGGTTGCCCAGCGCAGCATCAATTCCTGCGCCAGCTATGAAGATATGGGAGAAGGACCAGAATTCCTGCGCGACCTGCGCAATACGCTCCCGGCTGCCGACGAGCTGTACCGAACCCCCGAAGGAGAATCCTGATGAAACTATCCACCCGCGCCACCTTGGTGCTTGTACTGCTTGGCTTGTTACTGCTTCCCCTACTGCTCGGCTGCACCAGCACTCCGCCCTCGGCCGAAGTAGTGCAGGATTTAAGCGCTGCCGAGATGATACAGCGAGCCCAGGAGCTCAGCGACCTGAATGACTGGGCCGGGGCCTCTGCCTGGTACCAGGCCACATTGGTCAAATTCGCCGACGACCTGGATGTAAGCACCATGTGCCGCTACGAACTGGCCTTTGTCAGCTACAAACAGGGCAGATACAGCGAAGCCGAGACCCAATTCCGGGCTCTGCTGAATGACTACAACGGCCCCGATGGCGCTTATATGCCGCCGCGCTTTTATACCCTTGCCCAGAAAGTACTCGAAACCATAGCCGGAAAATAAAGCGGCAGCCGAAAGGCAGCGCTTATATAGATGACCTGCGCTTCGGCAATCCTGCTGCCCGCAGGCTGATCTTCCCCCCGAAAGGTTCCCATGCTTTGCTCTTTTTCCGCACTGGATGCCTGGTTCGGGCTTCGCCAGGCTCCGGTTCAGTTTATCTATCATCAAGGCGATCTGGCCAGCCTGGCCCGGGTCAGCGACCTGCTGGCTTTTCCCGGCCTGCCCTATGCCGATGCAGTAGAGGACAGTGCCAGCGGCCCGGGCACCAGCCAGAGCAGCGGCAAGCGTTATGTCTGCAGCGATGGCAGCTGTCTGCCGCTGCACCCGATGCTGCAATTGAAGCACGATCCGGGCAATCGTTATTATGACGCAAGGAACGGTATCTACGAAAAACTGCTGGCAGCCCTTGCCTGCGCTCCCGGCAACAGCATGAGCGCCGAGCCCCGCCGCGTGGGGCTTGGCAGCAGCCCGAATGGCGGCGACAGCATCCCTGAGCAATTAATTTTTGAAACAGCAATTCTGGCCGCCCGTTATCCGCTAAGCCTGGATCAGCAAGCGGCCATTGCCGCCGCCCAAGCTTTGCCGGAGCAGCTGCCGGGGCAGTACCAGCAGGACCTGCTGCTGCTGTTGCTGGACAGTGC
>JAHIWF010000147.1 GCA_018815555.1 Spirochaetota bacterium
CGGGGCCACGGTCCAAACAATGGCATTCTCCAAAATGAAGCTCAAGGTCCAGGTTTTGCCGGTGTCGGCCAGGGTATCCCAGTCGACAGGAAGGGACTGCGGGAAATTGGCTGTTACCGGAATGTAGTCCTGGTTACCTTCTGACGGCTGCACATAGCCGGTTACCGTGGAATCCTTATATGGACCGTCAGCGGCATCTTCCCGCGTAAGGTATAGGCCATTGTTATCCGCCCATTTAAAATTGGTTTCGCCGGGAAGCCGGATCAGTTTGTCGCCCCTGCGCATGGTACCTTCAACATCCGTCGCCGTGAAGCTCGTGGTATACACGGTGCGCACCGTATAGGTCTGGTCGCCGAGCACGAAAGTCGTATCCACGTAATTGAAGTTCAGTTCCGCCCGGAGTATTTCCTGCCGTTCTGGCATGTCCGAGGCTGAAGCCGGTATGAGCACCTTGGCGGGGATGGTAACGGGATCGGCCAGATCGAACACCACATTCGATACCGAACCGCTCTCCGGAGTCTCAGGAAAGTTTTCCTCGAGCGCCAGCCAGGTCATGGGAAACATACCCGGACCGAGGTCACCCAGGCTCAGGAAGGCCCAGGCAAGATCGCCCGAGATGCTTTCCGGAGTGCTGCGGAAACCGCTGACCGCACGGCTGCTGTCCTGGGCCACGGTCCGGGGCAGCATAGAGCGGCTGGAGGCGGCGGTTTCCAGCCGAGCTTTGTTGTCGATAACCAGGCCCGATTCAGGCCCGAAGAGACTGCAGCCGTAGAGCAGGACGGCTGCGCTGCCGAGTATCAGAAAAAGTCTGTCGCGCGTCATACTTCACCTCCGTACTAACTATTACCTTTTTGGTAGAGATTGTCAAAAAACTGCAGCCTTATTCAAACTCCGAAGGCGGCGCAGCCTCAATCGGTGCGGCAAAATCCTCCCAAAGATCGCCCTGTATGGAGTAGCCGCGTTGTTCCCAGAAGCCCTTGTAACCCGGTTCGCGGTAGACGCGGATTTCTGTAACCCATTTTGCCCATTTGTAGCCCCATTTTGCTTCAGCTGCCACCTGAAAGGGTGCGCCGTTCTCCGGTCCCAGAGGCAGGCCGTTGGTGGCCCAGGCCAGGATGATGTTGTTATTGATGGCGTGGCTCAGCTCCATGCTGGTTTCGTAGCCGTCCAGGCACACAAAGACCAGGGTGTCGGCTTCGTCTTGTATTCCGGCCAGATCCAAGAGGCCGCTTAGCAGGGTGCCGGTCCACAGAAGGTCGGCGCTCCAGCCTTCCACACAGTGCAGGGTTATCAGTTTTTCGGCCGCGGGTTGGGCCAGCACTTCGCTGTAACTGAGCTCCAGCGGACGGTCCACCAGGCCGCTGATGCGCAGGCGGTAGTTTTCCGGATCAAAGTATTGCGGGCCGGCGATGGAGTTGTCGCGCAGGCTGGAGCGGACGGTAAGCTTCTGTCCGCGGTATTCCTGCACTTCGGCCGGGGCATAGGTTGCCGTGCCGGTCCAGGGCGGGCTGGCGCTGCTGCTGCTGTCGGGTGGCGCTGCTTCTTTCTGTGGAGCGGAGCAGGAGCTAAGTGTGGCTAAAAGTGTCACTATGTATACAAATTTGCTTAGGGGGCTTGCTGCCATGACTGTTTCCGCCTTTCCGATAGTACGAAGATACTGGGAAGCGCGGGATTCGGCAATTTTTGCCGATTTTTACCAACCACCGGCCTGCAGGCGGCGTATACTTGGGCATATGGATGTGCAGCAGCGCCGGCAGTTCGCCAATAACAAACAGCTTGACCACGGGGCCAGACAGCGGCTGTTTGCCGGATTCTGGCAGGAGTGGCATCCGCGTCTGCGGGTCTACTATCGTTCGTTCGGCGCGCTGTCGGCTGAGGACGGCGAGGAGCTGGCCAGCGACGCGCTGCTGCAGGCTTTTGAACGGGCCGACAGCTACCGGCCGGAGCGCGAACTGGCCCCCTGGCTGTATACCGTAGCCCGCCGGCTGGCGCTCAGTCGCCTGCGGGTATTGCGGCGACGACCGGAACAGAGCACCGACCCGGCCCTGTTTGTCGACCTGGCTGCCGCGGCGGAGCCGGGGCCGGAGGGCTGTTATATGGCCGGGCAGGAGCGGGTTCTGGCCGCCCGCTTGCTGAACGGCTTGCCGGAGAAGGAACGGGAACTGGCTTATCTGGTGTATGGAGCTGAACTGAGCCTGCCCCAGATTGCCCGGCTTACCGGCGAACCTCTGGGCACGGTTAAGTGGCGTATGTCGACCATCCGGACGCGGATGCGGAAACAGGCGGAGGTATTGTATGGCTGATAGAAGCGGAAAAGCGGCTGAGCAGAAGATCGGATCGGAAGCTGAACTGGAAGCTGGCCTACAGGCCGGCGAAGTACTGGTGCGGCGTTATCTGCGGGAAGAACTGGCCAGAGCTGCCCTGGATACGCCACCGGTACCGCTGCTGCCGGCCAGCCGGACCGTGCCGGAGCTGGCTGCCATGATACCTAGTCACGAGCGTCCTGGTGCTGCGGAAGCGGCACAGTCAGCTTTCGGCGGAAAAACGGCAGCATTGAACGCGGCACAGCGCAGGGC
>JAHIWF010000148.1 GCA_018815555.1 Spirochaetota bacterium
GCAAATACACCCGGATGCGCTTATCCAAAAAATCGGAGAACACCAGGCGTCGGCCGTCGGGCGAGATATCCAGGCCGGTGGGCTGGTTGCCGCCTTCGTGCGTTTCCACAACCTGGAAGGTAGCGGTGTCGACGATGTGCACCTTGCCCATCTCAAGACCCTTGTACAGGTAGTCGAGGGTGGGGTTGTTGGGGCCGCGGCAGGACACGTACAGGCGGCGGCCGTCGGGCGACAGCTGAATGGTGTTCGGTTTGGCCGATACCGGTATGGCGTGCAGCAGGCGATCCGTGGTCAAACTGAAAACTTCTATTATATTGCGGGCCATGTCCGAGACGTACATGAGGCCGCGCGCTTGATCTTTTACGATGTGGCGTTTGGCTCCGGCTACACCCATGGTAGCGCTAACTTCCAGGTTGACCAGATCTACTTTCAGCACACGGCCTGCGGAGCGTCCGGCTACTTCGTACTGGGCCAGGTACATGGACTGTCCGTCGGCAGAGAAGGTCAGGCCGCGCGGTACGGCTTTGTAGTCGGCCCGGCGTTCTTCTTTGTAGGTGTACGGGTTGATGATGCTGACGTCTTCGCTCAGCCAGTGGGTAAAAAACACCCGGTCGAGCACCGGATTGTAGGCCAGCACCTTGCTCCAGCTGCCGCCGGTGGGGATGGTCAATTTGTAAGCAAGAGTCTGCAGGTCGAACACATGGATGGCGGCGGTGGTCATCTGGCTGACCCACAACTCGCCGCGCTGCGGCAGTACCAGTGACTCCACGAAGCCTTGATGCCGGGCCCAGGCGGCAGGCGGGGCGATGCGGCGGGTGCTGCCATCGGTGATGTCAATGATGTCGATGCCGCGGTCGGCCAGGAGCGGTATTGCTACCAGGGTGTTGCTGATGAAGGTGACGCTTTTGGGTTGGATGCCGGTGGGCCAGGCGGCTTCGAACTGGTGGCTGGTGTTTTTTGGGGAAAGAATGGCGAAGTTTAGGCTGGTCGGCATAAGATCGAGCGGGTTTGCCGCTACCAGTCGCAATATTCTATCCTGGTACTCCGGATTACTTACCTGGACTACCAACTCTGGCTCCGGATTAGCAAGCCTTACAACAGCCGAGCTGTTGTCGCGCTCCAAAATGGTATATTCAAGCGATTGCTCCACCGCCTGATCCATGCTGTCGTTAACCGCACCTCCAACCGCCACAGTCCTTAACTCACTACCGGCCAGCGGCTGCAAGTACAAAAAATAGTTATACGATCCCTCCCCCTCGTCAGCCAGGGCAGAATCGTCGGCAAACAGGTTCAAACTGGTCAATATGAGCAATAAAGCGGCAAAGATGGTTTTCACAGGCAGATTGTGGGGCCACCCAGTTCAACTGTCAATAGTACATTGCAAAATCCCCCGTTCCAGTTTAGTATTTATGGGGTCTGACCCCGTATCGGGGCAGCCTTGGGGTCTGACCCCACATACAATTTCCCGGGGGTCTGACCCCCAGGGCAAGGAGCAGCTGGTGTTCCAGAAGCAAATCATGATGCGCAGGGTGCTGTACGCACTGCTGCCTATAGCGCTGTTTTCCGTGTGGCTGTATGGTCCGCGTGTACTCTTGGTGCTGGCCGTCAGTCTGGGCGGCGGAATTCTGACTGAATTCCTGTTCGAGAAAAAAAAGGGCGGCAAGGTCAGCGAGGCGGTGCTGGTTACCTCCACCCTGTTTGCCCTGAGCATGCCGCCGGCCGTTCCCCTGTGGATAGTGCTGGTGGGCATTGTGTTTGCGGTGTTCATGGCAAAAGAAGTATTCGGCGGTTTCGGCCGCAACATTTTCAATCCGGCCATCGCCGGACGCCTGTTCGTGTACATTTCGTTTGCCGGGCTGCTCACGGCCTCGTTCTACGCACCCGGCAACTTCGGTGCGGCGGCCGGCAATCTGTTCGGCAAGGTTGACGCGCTCACCTCGGCCACCCCCTTGGCGGTCATGCGCGACGGCGGATCAGAGCCGCTGCTAAACCTGCTATTCGGCACGCGCAGCGGATCTATCGGCGAATCCAGCGTCATTTTGATACTGGTGGCCGCGATCTACCTTATCGCCACCAAGACAGCGCAATGGCGACTAATGCTGTCCACGGTAATCGGCGCTGTAGTACCCACAGCCATATTCTGGTTCGCCGGCGTGCCACGCGCCCTGCCGCCACAAGCCTTGCTGGCCGGCAGTTTCCTTTTTATAACTGTGTTTATGTCCACCGATCCGGTTTCCGCGCCTAAAAAACCGGCTTCGCAATGGTACTACGGCTTGCTGATCGGCCTGGTGGTGGCCATCATCCGCACCTTCAGCGGTTCCTTCCCCGAAGGCACCAGCTTTGCCCTGCTCTTCGGCAATACCTTTGCCAGCCTCTTCGATAAAATCGTAAATGATCTGGCCAAACGCAAAAAAGAAAAGGCCGCTGCGGCCAAAGCCGCAGCGAGTGCGCCGGCCGCAGGCAGTGCTTCGACCCAAGGAGCTGGCAAATGAAAAAAGACAGCACCCTGTATGTGGTTATTTTTACTTTTGTTATCTGCGCGGTTTTTGTAAGCCTGCTGGCTCTGGCCAACGAACTAACCAAAGAACGCGTAGCCGCCAACCGCCGCTTTACCAGCCAATCGGCAATCCTGTCGGCCTTGGGCATCAGCTACAGCGATCCGGCCGACGCGGCCGTAAAATTCGCCGCCGGTGTGAGCGAAATTACCGACAGCGACGGCAGCGCCCTCTACCCGCCGGCCTGGCGCGGCAGCACTAATGGTAATGATTATATCATCACCCAGCATGCCGGCGCCGGCCTCTGGGGCACCATAACAGTAATGGTAGCCGCCGACCCGTCCGGCAGCGAAATCCTGGGCGTGCGCATTATCGACCAGAATGAGACTCCCGGCCTGGGTGGTCGCATTACCGAAGACTGGTTCCTGGACCAGTTCCGCAACCTGGCAACTGCGGCCGGTAAAATCGCTATTAAAACCGGTGCTGAATCCGGCGGTGGCAGCCTGCCGCCCGGAACCGTCGACGGCATAACCGGTGCAACCCGCACCAGCGACGCCATGGCACCCATAATAAATGGCGCGCTGCTGCGCATCCGGGCCATTAGCGATGGCTCGGCCTTGCGCGCCGATACCACAAACCAAGGAGGCGGCAAATGAGCAAATCCCCCGCCCTTACCATACTTAAAGAAAACGTCTGGACCAACAACCCGATTTTCGTGCAGATACTGGGCATCTGCAGCACCCTGGCCGTTACCAACAACATGCGTAATACTTTTATAATGACCATGGGCGTACTGCTGACCACCGGCTTCTCAAGCTTTACCATTTCGGCCATAAAAAGCCTGATTCCGCGTAAAGTGCGCATGATCGTGCAGGTGCTGATCATCTCGTTCTATGTTATCATCATCGACATTCTGCTGCGCGCTTACCTGCCGGAAGTTTCCCGGCAGCTGGGGCCTTACGTCGGACTTATCATTACCAACTGCATAATCATGGGACGCGCCGAAGGCTTTGCCCAGGCCAACAAACCGCTAATCTCGTTCTGGGACGGCATAACCAGCGGCATCGGTTATATGCTGGTACTGATGGCCTTGGCGGTAATTCGCGAATGGCTCGGCTTCGGCAGCCTTTTCGGCCTGCGCATCATGCCGGAAGGCTTTACCCCCTGGACCATCATGATCATGGCTCCCAGCGCCTTCTTCCTGGTAGCCCTGCTCTTGTGGTTCGCCCGCAATCTGCAGACCGCACCGGCCAAAACCGCCGGCAGTCCGCCCCCCACCGGCGCACAACCCGCACCCGGCCCGGCTCCCGCCCAGGCAGCCCCCAAAAAGGAGCAAGCATGACCCCGCTAATCAATCCGGCCATCCTCTTTTTCGCCTCGATTTTTACCAGCAACATCCTGCTGTCGAACTTCCTGGGCATGTGCTCTTTTATATCAATCAGCAAAGACTGGAAAAGCTCCTTCGGCCTGGGCCTGGCTGTAACCTTCGTGCTTACCATCACCGCCGCCGTAAGCTGGGTGGTGCTGCATTTTGTTATCGCTCCGCTTGGTCTTGAGTACCTGTCCTTCATCGTGTTCATCATCGTCATCGCCGCGGTGGTGCAGATCCTGGAAATGATCATCGACCGCGCCAGCCCGGCTTTATACATGAGCCTGGGAATCTTCCTGCCGCTGATCACCGTAAACTGCGCCATCCTTGGCGCAATCCTGTTCATGCAAATCCGCAACTACAACTTCATCCAATCGGTATTGTTCGCCGCCGGATCCGGCATCGGCTGGTGGCTGGCCATCCTGCTATTGGCCGCCATCCGCGAACGCATCGACAAGAATCCGGTACCGGCCGGCCTTAAAGGTGCCGGCATTACCCTCATCACCATCGGATTCATGGCCATGGCCTTCATCGGCTTTTCCGGCATGATAGCCGTACAATAAGGAAGCGCTCATGAACAGTTTTCTGACCGGTCCGCTGGTAACCGCCGGCCTGGCCGCCTTCCTGGCCCTGATCATTTCGGTGCTGGACCGCATCGTCAATAATTATGGCGAAGTGACCATGGACATCAACGCCGGCAAGCGCAACTACAAGGTACGCGGCGGCTCGCCCCTGCTGGGCACACTGGCCGCCGAAGGTATCTTCGTGCCCTCCGCCTGCGGCGGACGCGGCTCCTGCGGCGCCTGTAAAGTAAAAGTACTGTCCGATGTTGGCCCACACCTGCCTACCGAGACCCCCTATCTGACACCCGACGAACTAAAACAGAACGTCCGCCTGTCCTGCCAGATAAAACTGAAAAAAGACATCGAGATAGAACTGCCCGAAGAACTCTTCAGCGTAAAAAAATTCAAGTCCAAAGTGGCAAGTATTAAAAATGTAACGCACGACATAAAAGAAGTGTTGTTCAAGCTTGAAAATCCGGACAGCATCGAGTTCCTGGCCGGCCAGTACGTGCAAATTGTGGTGCCGCCCTACGGCAACTTTAAGGAAAGCGTACAGCGGGCCTACTCCATGTCCTCCCGGCCCGGCGACAACGGCCAGGTAGAACTGCTGGTCCGGCTGGTACCCGGCGGCATAGCCACCACCTGGGTGCACCAGTTTCTTAAAGAAGGCGACAGTGTGGAACTGGTCGGCCCCTTCGGCGACTTCCACGTACGCGAAACCCCGGCCACCATGGTCTGCGTAGCCGGCGGCTCGGGCATGGCCCCCTTCAAAAGCATGCTCTACCACATGCACGAAGAGGGCGCCCATCCCGACAAGGATATCTGGTACTTCTTCGGCGCGCGCAGCGGCCGCGACATGTTCTACCTGGATGAACTGCGCGCCCTGGAGAAAAAAATGCCGCGCTTCCACTTCGTCGCCGCCCTGTCCGAACCCTCACCCGAAGACAACTGGACTGGCGACACCGGCCTGATCACCGACGTGCTGGAACGCTACATAAAAGAAAAGATTGACGCGTCCAAAGGGCTGGAAGGCTACCTCTGCGGCAGCCCGGGCATGATCAATGCCTGCACCACCGTCATGACCCGCAACAATATCGCCCTCGAAAAGATTTATTACGACAAATTCGCCTAGGAGGAAGCCATGAAAAATACACAAGCCGAACGCGACGCGCTGGAGCGCATGCGCCCCGGACACATCACCGCCCAGGGCTTCCTCGGCGACGACCACCGCAGCTTGCCCGACATCGTCGAAGCCGACAGCGAACTCTTTGCCCAACTGGGAATGGATTTTGACCAAGTTTGTGACCAGCTGGAGCACCTGCGCGACGCCGGCCAGAAGGGTCTGGGCGACCCTATAACCATAGACGGCCGCTGGCTGGTAACCACCGGCGACGCCCGCGGTATGCTGCCCTGCCCCTGGAACGACGGCCTGTTCCACAAGAATTCCATCCTGGTGCAGGACCAGCAAAGCGGTCGCCAGCTGATCTTCAGCGACCTGTCGGTGCACCTGCTGCGCGCCCACCACTTCTGCCAAGGGAAAGGCCATGCCTTCCGGATGGAACCGGAGCTGCTGAAGGCGGTGTTGTATTGAATAAAAAAGGGAGCGACTGGTTGGCCGCTCCCTTTTTTTAATCACACCAAGACCGCTAATCGGGCAGAAGCATACTTAACGCATACGATGTCGCATTGCTGACCGTATACGAAGGAGCCTCCGGATCAATATAAGGGTCTACACCTTTCACAATACCCGCGATATTCGCCTGCAAGTTTCCCGGTTGTACTTCTAATGTTCCCGCACTGCCGTAGGTAGTTTTCAATGTCACTGCCGGCAGCGAACCTAAAGCAAGCCTCCACATGGGGGCACGCACGTCCGTACCATAAAAATA
>JAHIWF010000149.1 GCA_018815555.1 Spirochaetota bacterium
TCGGAGATGTCCTGCAATATGCACTTCATGCCGGGTACGCGTTCCGGTTTCTCGTAGGCGCCGTGCAGGTGCTTCAGCAGATACAGATAGGAGGGCAGCTGCGATCGGATGCGCAACGATTTGCGTTTTTGGGTGCGGAAGAGCGCGTCGGAGTGGCCGAGCTGCAGGACCGGAATATTGCGTACCCGCACTTCTTCCAGCACATAGGTGTCAAAGACATAGCCGGCATCGTCCTGGCGCCAGAAATATACCGAGATTTTTGCCCCTTTCCAGCTGAAGCCAGCCGGAACTTTGCCGCCAACCGGCAAGGTAATGGAAAGACAGCGTTCGTTATTTTCTATTATAGTGGCGTTGAATACACCCATGCCCGGAAGCAGAACCTTAAGCCGCTGGTTAAGACGGATCATCCGGGAGGATTTTATGCCTATGTGGTACTTGGGCTGGTCAAACTCCAGCTTCTTACGAAACTCAAATATCTTTTCCATGAACTGCACGTTTTCCCGCTTTTTTTCGGTACCTTCCCGGCGTTGGCTGGCAGACAGATACTTGATTACGGCGTCCAGATCGTGGATAGACCAGAATACATTGGTTGGATCTTCGCAATTTGCCAAGGCGGCGGTCTTTTTTATCAGGTTGGCTTCCGAAAAGCCGAAACCAACTTCCTTGGCTCTGGAATAGAACTCAATCGGTGAATAACGGTTGGTTCCCCGAATAAACAGGGTCATTGAGGCGAGAAAAAGAATCAGCAGGGCAATTAGAAATAGTATGAGCATGATATAGTAGTATACATGGATACCCCTGTAAAGTCACGAAAAAAGCAGCACTTGCTTGGTTTGACGCTAGGTTTGGCATGCCTGATGCTCGCACGGCTGCCGGCCTTGCTGCTTGACCTGCCACTATCCGGTACCCGTCCTTCGTCGTCCTGGCTGTGGCTGTCTGCGCTGGCAGCTTTGCTGCAGTTGTGTATATTGCTGGTCGCCTTGCCAAGACTGCTGCCGGGCCGGCCACTGCTGCGTAGGTTCCCGACTGCGCGTCAGATTTTGGCTGCTGCAGTGGTCTGGCTGTTTTTTTTCATAGTGACCATGCTGCTGCAGCTGATTCAGCAGTGGCTGGCAGCTGAAGGGCTGGCTGGGCACCTTCCGTCTGAGGGGGGACTGTCCCCACTGTTGCCTGGTGCCGCTTATTCACTGCCCTGGCTGGCTGCTGCGCTGGTTTTTGCATTGAGCATAGGCTACCAGGAGGAACTGCTGTATCGTTTCTGGCTGCCCCGGTTTTTCAGTCCTTGGACGGCTGGGGCTGCAATTGACGGCAACGATGAATTTATGACATCCGGACTACCCGGCATTCTGCTGGCTGCTCTTCTGTTTGCTTTCGGTCACCTGTATCAAGGCTGGACTGCTTTTGCCGGTGCATTGCTGCTGGCTCTCGGATTGTCGTTTGCGCTGCGCAGAGGTATCAGTCTGCATAGTCTGGCTTTAGGGCACGCTGCCTGGAACCTGTTTGTGCTGCTGAACCGCTAGACTCCGGCCCGAAATCAGTTTCGCCGGCTGTACGGTCAGCCGCTATGCACTACACCGGCACCATATGTATTTCCGTGCTAAGACTCAGGTACAGCAAGGCCGGATAATACAGGCTGAAGCGCAGCGTTTCGCCGGTCTGCAGTATGCGGCCGTCATGCAGGCCCGCATAGTCTTCGACGTCGACTATCAGGTGGTCACTGCTGGCTCCTACCAGGCTTACACCCGGATCGAGCGGTATCAGTTTGCTATGGTCGCCAAAGTCCTGCCGGCCGATCGCGACGATGGCCCGCAGTCTTTCGCCGATATCGTGGTATTCCGGTGTGTTGCCGAAGGCATCGACAAACAGTTCACCCACCGGATGGCTGGGTTTGCGTTTTACTTCCACTATTTCTGCCACCAGCTGAAAGGCGTCGTCATGCATGTCCGGCAGTTTGCAGTGATAATATTCTTTCAGGTCGCGGCTGAGCAGTATGCCTTCGCCGATACGCAGATGGTTCACCCGCGGCGGCATCTGTTCCTGCAGCACCAGTGGATAAGAGGAGGTTGCGCCGCCGGATATTATATCCAGAGTTCGGCCGATGCGCTCCTCGATTAACTCTGCACTCGCGACCAACGCTTCCATTTTTTGCCTGGTCGGTTTTATGGATCCGTAGCAGCCCAGATTGGTGCCAAGGCCTTCCAGCCGCAGACCCGTAAGCCGCTTTTCCACGAAATCGGCCTGCTCCACCAGTTCGTCTTGCCGCCAGAACCCCTCGCGGATGTCGCCCAGATCCTGCATAAGTATGACCCGGTGGGTGACTCCTTGCCGGCGGGCTTCTTCATCCAGCTGGATCAGGGTGGCTGTATCGGATTGCAGACTGACATCGGCCCACTTAAGCAGTTCCGGCAGCTCGCGCAGGGTGGGTATGCGCAGCAATAGCCGCTCGGTGTCCGGAAAGCTGCCGGCCAACTGTTTTAATTGTAGCAGGCGCGAGCTTCCCAGACTACTGCAGCCGCCATCCAGCATGGCCTTGGCCGCTGCCGGATGGGCCGCGCAGCCTTTTACGACAGCATTTACACGTATGCCGGCTTTCCGGCAGTGCTGTACAATCCGCTCGGCATTGTGGCACAGTTTGGCACTGTCTATTTCCAGCCGCGGCAGCGGTGCTGAATGTATCATAGTAAACAATATCGTGCATGTCCGGGGCTTTGCCAATAGTCCGCCTGGCCGGAAAGCAAGTTTTACAAGCGCCCTCTTTACACAAGAGGGGTATATCACTATACTCCAGCTGGGTAGTTTTCTGTATCCAACCGTATTAAACGGGAGGTTCTGCAAGTATGGCGTAACAAACGACTGTATTTGCGTCCCCCTGAAGAGGCCTGGAAGATGTGTTTCTCCGGCCTATATTCCATTTACAAGGTAGAGGCAAAGCATGGCTTTCGACATCACCAAGATGCGCAATATTGGTATCAGTGCGCATATTGACTCCGGCAAAACAACGTTGTCGGAACGTATTCTTTTTTATTGCCGCAAGATCCACGCGATCCATGAGGTTCGCGGCAAGGACGGCGTCGGTGCCACCATGGACTCCATGGAGCTGGAACGCGAACGCGGAATCACCATTGCGTCTGCTGCTACCAATGTGCAGTGGGGCGACCACACGGTTAATCTGATTGACACTCCCGGTCACGTCGACTTTACCATCGAGGTAGAGCGTTCACTGCGTGTTCTGGACGGTGCTGTACTGGTTCTCTGTTCGGTTGGCGGTGTGCAGTCGCAGACCCTCACCGTAGACCGCCAGCTGAAGCGTTACAGCGTACCGCGTCTGGCCTTTATCAACAAATGTGACCGCACCGGCGCCAATCCTTTTCGTGTACGCAACCAGATTGCCGAAAAACTCGGCCTGAATGCCGTTATGATGACCCTGCCTATCGGCCTGGAAGACAAGCTGGAAGGCTTGGTGGACCTGGTCGAGATGCGTGCCGTATATTTTGATGGCGATGGCGGTGTCGATCTGCGTTTTGCCGAAATTCCGGCCCACCTGGCCGAGGATGCCGCCAATTACCGCGAGCAGCTGCTGGATGCCGCTTCGATGTTCTCGGACGAACTTGCCGAGGCTTTCCTGGAAGGTACCGAGACTCCGGAAATGATCCGTGCAGCTATCCGCAAGGGTACTATCAGCCTGCAGCTGGTCCCGGTTTTCTGCGGTTCTGCATACAAAAACAAGGGTGTTCAGCTGCTGCTTAACGGCGTGGTCGATTTCCTGCCCAATCCGACCGAGGTAAAGAATATTGCCCTTGATCTGGATGACAACGAAAAGCCCATCGAGACCCAGTGTGTGGAAAACCTGCCTACTGTGGCTCTGGCTTTTAAGCTGGAAGACGGTCAGTATGGTCAGCTCACCTATGTGCGTATATATCAGGGCAGCCTTAAGAAGGGTGATGAGCTTATCAACACCCGTGCCCGCAAGAAGTTCAAGGTTGGCCGTCTGGTGCGCATGCACGCTGCTTCCATGGAAGACATCAATGAAGGTACCCCCGGCGACATCGTTGCCCTCTTCGGTATCGAATGTGCTTCCGGCGACACCTTCTGCAGCCCCAGCATCAACTATGCCATGACCAGTATGTTTGTTCCGGATCCGGTTATCTCTCTGGCCATCATGCCGAAAGACAAGAAGAGCGCCGACCAGATGTCCAAGGCACTCAACCGCTTTACTAAAGAAGATCCGACCTTCCGCACCTATGTTGATCCGGAATCCAACCAGACCATCATCCAGGGTATGGGCGAGCTGCATCTGGAAGTATATATCGAGCGCATGCGCCGCGAGTACAAGTGCGAGGTGGACACCGGCATGCCGGAAGTAGCCTACCGCGAAGCCATCACCGAGCGTGCCGACTTTAACTACACCCACAAGAAACAGACTGGTGGTTCCGGTCAGTACGGCCGGGTTGCCGGTTTCATGGAACCCTGCGAAGAGCATGTGTACGAGTTCGTGGATTCCATCAAGGGTGGTTCGATCCCCAACGAGTATATTCCCAGTTGTGACAAGGGCTTTAAAGAAGCAGTCAAAAAGGGTGCCTTGATTCACTTCCCGGTGGTCAACATTCGCATGACTATCAATGACGGTGCTTCGCATGCCGTTGACTCCTCAGATATCGCCTTCCAGCAGGCCGCCATCGGTGCCTTCCGCGAAGCCTATCAAAAGGCCAAGCCGGTAATCCTTGAGCCGATCATGAAGGTTGTGGCCGAGGGTCCTTCTGAATTCCAGGGTAACATCTTTGCTAGCGTCAACCAGCGTCGCGGTATCATAACCGCCAGCACCGAAGAAGCCAGTTTCTGCCGGGTAGAGGCTGAAGTGCCCCTGTCCGAAATGTTCGGCTATTCTACCGTGCTGCGCTCCATGACTCAGGGAAAAGCTGAATACTCCATGGAATTCCTGAAGTACGGCAAGGTTCCCACCAGCATTTCCGAGCAGCTGCGCAAGGAATTTGAAGAAAAGCGCAAAAAAGAACAGGGAAGATAAGACTTCTGACAGCTATGGCTGCCGGTTATGAGCCGGCAGCCATATTTATGTTTGCATTTTGGGCAAACTGGTTTTATACTGGAGACATGATAACCTGTCGGCAGGCCGTCCGGCCTGCATCGTATCTTGTCTGCCCGCAATTTCTACCATCAAATTTTACAAGGAGTTCCCATGCTTAAAGAGGAGCTTATCAAGAAGAGTCCTGTGCGTATTCTCGAGAAGGGTATCGAAGGCGGCCTGAAGGCCGGCAATATCGGTATCATTGCCAGCCGTAAGGGTATCGGCAAAACCAGTGTCCTGGTGCAGTTAGCCATGGACAAACTGATGCAGAATAAAAAAATCATACATGTGTCTTTTACCACACAAACCAGTTATGTTATTGCCTGGTATGAGAATATTTTCTCGGAAGTAGCCAAGCGCAAGAATCTTGAGCATTTTGCCGATGTGCACGATGAGCTGGTAAAGAATCGTGTCATTATGAACTTTAACCAGGAAACCATCGATACCGACCAGATGATTAAATCACTGCAGGCTATGATCCGTGACGGCGGCTTCGCAGCTGAATCGGTCATTATCGACGGTTTTGATTTTGCCCGTTCCGATGCCAAACATCTTTCGGCCATGAAGGCCTTTGCCCAGGAAATGAAGCTGGAAATATGGTACTCCTGCACCCTCGCTGGTGAGGAACCTCTGCTGGATAAACATAACGTGCCGGTAATCCTGCGCGATTATATGAATGATATTTCTGTACTGATCAATCTTGAACCGCATGTGGAATATATCCACTTTATGGTTATCAAGGATCATGGCCGCATGAATCCGGAGGACCTGCATATTAAGCTGGATTCCAAGACTCTGCTTATCGCCGAAGTCTGATTCAAGCTGCTGACCAAAGAAGCTGCCGCAACCCTACGGGGTATGCCGGCAGCTTTTTTTATTACGCTCGCGGGGTTTTATGCAGAGAGGAAGACAATGCAGTCGGCGGCAGGATTGCCGGCCAGGTAGCGTTGCAGGAGTTTGCCGGCGGTAGTTTTCGGTGTTTCGGCTGTGAGGTCGGCCAGGGCGGTTTCTTTGCCGGATTTTTGAACCAGCAGGCGCAGGCTTTTTGCGCTCAGGAGCGCGTCCGGAGTAAGGCTCAGCCGTTGGTGGGGATGGTCCGGGGCCTGATACAGTGCACAAAGACCGTTGGCCGCTACCAGAAGCGGCTGGCCGAATATTCCGGCAGTATGTCCGTCAGCACCCAGACCTAGATAACAGAGGTCCAGGCCGAAGCCGGAATCAGTATGCTTTGTAGCAAGTGTGCCTAGTTTTTCAGCCATTTCGCTGCAGGCTGTAGTCGCTGAAGCTGAATCCGGCCAATCAAGCAGCTGCAGCTGCTGCTTTTCCAGCAGCATAGCAAAAGCGTCGCGCAGCATCTGTCCGTTTCGCCATTGTGGCTGCCCTGGGGTATGGCGTTCGTCGCCGGCAAAGCCCAGTATCGGCGGCAAGGCGGCCCCGGCGGGGTTTCTGGCAGCATTGTAGCCGGCAAGCACCTGTGCCAGCTGTTGATACAGCGGAACCGGTGTCTTGCCACCGGCGAAGGCGATGCTGAACGGGAGCGGGGCAGCGGCACCCTGGTTTTTTTCGGCCTTGTCGCCTGTTATCAGCCGTAAGGCATCGTTAATGACTGCCTGACTCCAGTTGGCGTGGCCGTAAAGCTCCTGAATGTGCAGCCTGCCGCTGTTCAATCGCGCGGGGCCTTTGCCGGATCGATGGTTTCAGCGCCGCGGAACACGAAAAAGTAGGCTGATACTTCATCTTCGGTAGGAAGAATGCCAATCCGGCTGGACTTACGTACGGTATCACCGACTTTTACTGTAATCAGCGAAAGTCCTCCATACACATACATCAGACCATCGCTGGCCTGTACGAAAGCCACATTGCCAAAGCCGCGGAAGGGGCCAGCCGAAACCACGGTGCCGGCCCGCACTGCCTGCATGGTGTTGCCCGGGCTGGTGCTGATGGCTACTCCGGTAAGTTTACCCTGAATAGGAATTACCGTGCCATTAACGGGCCACAGTGCATTGGCATTTAGGCCGCTGCCAGTGGCGCTGCCGGAGGCTGTAGTGGGAGTGATTGGTGTAGTGACCGCCGGTGGGTTTGGCGTCGTTGCCGGGCTTGTACTGCCGGCGCTACTATTTTGCGCGCCTGGAATTTTAAGAACCTGACCCGGCAGGATGGTGTTGCCGGCAAGAGTGTTTTGCGAGCGCAACTGGTCAACCGTTATGTTAAAGCGCCTGGCAATACCGTACAGGGTGTCGCCGCGCTGCACCGTATAGTCGCTGCTCGCGGCATTTGTGGCTGGCGGTGTAGTGCTGCCTGCCGGCGGGTTGGCGCTTTTACCCGGAATGACCAGGCGGGTGCCGATTTGCATTTTGGCAGGATCGGTGATGCCGTTAGCCTGCATCAGGTCGGATACGGCAACGCCATAGCTGCGGGCGATCGAATACAGGGTGTCGCCACGCAGCACTTGATGATACAGCGGATCCGCGCTCAGCAGCTGCGCTGCGGCAGAAAAAAATAGTATGGTGAGCAAAACGCGTATATTTTTATGCATAACAGACTGAGTATCGGCGAGTTTTTAGCATGGCATGAGTGCAGGAAACTGTTTAACCCGCAGCTTCGGTTTTGGCGGCTTTGAACATCCAGGTGCCGGCTTCGTCTATCAGTTTGCTGAGTACAACCACATGCACTTCGCCCTTGGCCCGTTCGGTTTCGCGCGACCAGCGTTCCGGCGTAAAGGCTTTGGCAAGATCCTGGCGTCGGGCCTCAGCTTTCAGGCGCATATGCTCGCGATCGACTTCCGGAGCGGCAATAACACAGAGCGAGCCATAGAGGTAGGCTGCCAGCAGGGCCAGTACGCGGTCCGGTTTATTTAGCAGCGCTTCCAGCCGGCTGGTGGCCTCCAGAGCGCGTTTTTGCAGAATCAGTGAGAAGGCATAATAGAAGTTGAGCCAGTCGCGGTTATCCACATTTTTATTGTCCAGCCAGGGGGTAAGGAATTGCTCGGCGCCTGCCGGATCGTTACGCAGCAGCCAGGCTGTTCCGAACAGGGTGGCCTCGCGGCACAAGAGCGCCGGTTTTTCGGCCTGCAGGGTGTTTTCTAGACGTTTTATGGCTTCGCTGTCGGAACGTAGAAGCGAGGCATTTACAAAGAGCCGGACATTGCGGCGGCTGAATTGCTTTTTCTCGAAGAGGCGGATGCTTAAAATCTTGCTGAGTTCTTCCCAGTTTTCAGCCTCGATCAGTGTAAACACCTTCCAGTTGCTGATGAAAAAAGCGTTGAACACGGCCAGGATACCGACAAAGAAGAGGGCAAGAGGCCAGTTTTTTCCCCAGAAAGACAGGCCATAAGCGCTTCCAAGGATAAAAACCGGCATGAAAAAGATAAAAAGAAAGGAGATTGCAATAATAATATTGAAAAGAATGAAAATAGTCTTAAACTTCATAAGGAAATACTCCAATAATCAGAGAGATATGGTATAAATAACTTGACCATTCCCGGTTGGGTGTATCGAAAATTATTGTAGACCATGCATGGAGAGGGGTCAATGGGGACATATGAATAAAATCCCTACCAAAGATCTGAAACCCGATTGTTACTTCAGCAAGCCGGTTTTTATCGATGAGGCATACATTATTCTCACTCCGGAAACTCCGGTAAGCAGGTCGCTGATAAACCGGCTGTTTGAGTGGGAAATGCGTGAACTGTATACCGACGGCGAGATGGTTGAAGCAGAGAGCATCGAGGAGATGACCTCTAGCGACGAGGATGCTGAAGGCGAAGAGGGCAAGCCCCAGGTTACCGCCAGCTCCAGTGATACCGAAAATATGGTAAAAATAAAAACCTTCTACGAGCAGTTCCGTGATTATGTAGAAAAAGTGTACACCCGCTATGTGACCAAAAACGAGATATCGGTAGCTGAACTGTCCGACAAGGTAAAGATGCTCTGTGATGTGATTCTGGAGAATCGACGTTTTGTATTGCGCGTTATCAGTTCGGTTGCTGTAACCAACAATTATCTGGTCGACCACTCGTCCCGCTCGACGGTGCTTTCGATTGTACTGGGCGGGCAATTGCGTCTACCGCCGCACCGGCTGATCGAACTTGGCGTATCGGCGGTGGTCCACGAGATTGGCATGGTGCGCCTGCCGCCGCAACTGTATATGGCCGGCCGTCAGCTTGCTCCGCAGGAGCGCAAGGCCATAACCGCCCATCCGATTCTGGGCTACAATATCCTGAAGGAAAAAAAGTTCCCGCTGGCTGTGTCGCTAGCCGCACTGGAGCATCATGAGCGCATGAACGGTACCGGCTATCCCCGGGCCATCAGCGCCGACAAAATTTCGCTGTATGCCAGAATCATTGCCGTTGCCTGCTCGTACGACGCTGTTACCGGCAGCCGACCTTATAGGGCCGCCCGGGAAGGCTATATGGGCATGGTGGATATCCTTAAAAACGAGGGCAAGCAGTATGACGAGCTGGTTATCAAGGCTCTGGTATACTCTCTGTCCATTTATCCTATTGGTTCGTATGTGCAGCTGACCAACGGCAAGATAGCCCAGGTAACTGATGTAAACCCGGACAATCCGCGCTATCCGATCGTGACGCTGGTAGGGGTGCGTACACCAGACGGCAAGGATATGCACATTCCCACTTCCGAATCCGGCTTACGCATCCTTAAGCCGATCAGCAAGGAAGATGCCCTGGCGGCGGTCGGCGGCAGTGGCTCCTGAGCCCGGCCGGGTCAATCTGATAATAAAACTTTTCGCTTGCGTTCTGTTCCGAACGGGTATATAATCATTTTCCCTGTCTCTGATCGAAACAGGGCCTGCCTTTACGGGTGGAATGTATATCTTTTGGAGGAGAGCTTATGTCCAGAATTCTGTCAAAGACCCTGACAGCCCTGGTTATCATTGCAATGGTAACCGGTTTGCTGTTTTCCTGCGCCTCGAACAAATTCGAGCAATTTGCCGAAGAGCCGCTGGTGATCAACTTTATCGAGACCACCGACATCCATGGCGCGATTTTCCCTTATAATTTTATAACGGGACAGCCGATGGATACATCCATGTCCCAGGTTGCCACTTATGTGGCCGCCCAGCGTGCATCCGGCAAGGAAGTTGTGCTGCTGGACAATGGTGACTCCCTGCAGGGACAGCCACCGGTGTATTACTATAACTTCATCAAGACCGACGTTCCGCACATTTGGACCGAAACCCTCAATTATCTGGGCTATGACGCTGCAACCGTCGGCAACCATGATATCGAGGCCGGCCACGACGTATACGACAA
>JAHIWF010000150.1 GCA_018815555.1 Spirochaetota bacterium
AAGGCCGGGCTGGCGGAGCAAAGCATTGAGGCGCACAGTAGACCTGCTGATTATCGGCAGCGGTATTGCCGGCCTGTCCGCCGCCATCGAAGCCAAAGAAGCCGGACTGCAGGTACTGGTCGTCACCAAGGCCGGCGTACCCGAAGAAACCAACACTAATTATGCACAGGGCGGTATTATTGCCGGACGCGAAGGCGATACCCCGGAGCTGCTGGCCAAGGACATTCTGCGTGCCGGCTGCGCTTATAACAGCCGGGATGCGGTGCAGCTCCTGTCCGAACAAGGCCCCCAACTGGTACACGATTTTCTGATAAACCGGGTAGGCATACAGTTCAGCCAGAACAATTCCGGCCAGCTCGATTATACCGAAGAAGCCGCCCATTCTGCCCGACGCATCCTGCATTACGAAGACCACACCGGCGATGTGATTCAGGCCGGGCTGCTGGCTCATGCCCGCAAAATCGGCTTGGAATTACGCAGCGGCTGCACCGCCATCGACCTGATCAGCAACAACCACCACTCCACCGATTGCCAGGAATTGTACCTCGAACGTGAAATAATGGGAGCATACATCCACGATGCCCAGTCAGAAGAAGTCTGCACTGTACTGGCCCACAGTGTACTGCTGGCTTCCGGCGGTATCGGCAACATCTATCAATACACTACCAACCCCAGCGAGGCCACCGGCGACGGCATCAGCATGGCCTACCGGGCCGGTGCCGATGTTATTAATGCCGAATTTGTGCAGTTTCATCCAACCGCCCTGTTCCATAAAGACATTCGCCGCTTCTTGGTGTCCGAATCCTTGCGCGGTGAAGGCGCCAGGCTGATCAACCATAAAGGCGAATACTTCATGGAACGCTATTCTGATTTGGGCGACCTGGCACCGCGTGATGTGGTGGCCCGGGCAATCTACGAAGAAATGGGGCGCGAAGGCTCAAAATACATGCGGCTGGACCTGGCCAGCCACTATAAAGGCGAAAAACCGATCGCAGAGCGCTTCAGCCGGATCTACAGTACCTGCTTGGCCGGGGGCCTGGATATCAGCAAGGATCCTATTCCAATTACCCCGGCCGCCCATTACTTTGTAGGCGGTATAAAAGTCGGCGTAAGCGGACAAAGCTCGCTGCGCCGCCTGTATGCTGCCGGCGAGGTAGCCTGTACCGGACTGCATGGCGCCAATCGGCTTGCCTCCACCTCGCTGCTGGAAGGGCTGCTGTGGGGCGTACGTGCCGCCCGCGACATCGTTCAGCGCTTCAACCCGATTGAGGCAGGCCGCTTGGCAGCCATACCCGACTGGAAACTGCCGCCTGCCCCCGAGCATTTCGAGCCGCTGCTGGTCTACCAGGACTGGAACCTGATTAAAATGACCATGTGGAATCACGTCGGAATTGTGCGCACCCGCAAAGGCCTGGAGCGCGCCGATGCCGACCTGAACTATCATGCCCACCGCATTACCAAATTCTATAAAGAAGCCGCCCTGACCCGCGACCTTATCGAGCTGCGCCACGGCATTACCACTGCCCAAATCATCGTAGCGGCTGCTCTGCACAATAAAACATCGATCGGCTGCCACTACCGGGCCGACTGATAACAGAACAGCGCCAGCGACGGGCAGGCAAGTCCTGTCCCGCCGTCGGGCCGTTTCGCGCCTGTTGCCGTCAGAAACCGCTGCGGCCGCGGCGGGCCGTACTCTCGCCGGCCGCTACCTGGCGCTCAAAGGACTGCAAATGGTTTTCTGATGAGCGCTTCAGCTGTTCAAAAACTGCACGCACATCAGCCGGCAACTGTTCCTGCAAAAACTTTTCGTACATGGCAATATTGACCTTTTCCGCCTCCACACCGATTTCGGCTGCGCCAAACAAGGACTCCGGCACCACGGTGTGCCCGCTTGTATTCACAGTAGGCACCACCAGTTTGTATGTCGCATACAAATCCTCCAGCCAGCCGATATGCGCCTTTTCACTCTCGGCAATATTGGAAAAAGGTCGTACTACTCCGAATTCCTGCATGATTGCTTCATATTCTGCCAAAGCCAGATGCTCATCCTCGATGGCATAACGCAGCATTTCGGGCAGAGTCAGTGTGTTGTCCGCCTCCGCTCCAGCAGCGCCAATTGTCTGGGCCGAAATAGAAGCACTAAAAATCAACATAAACGAAACAAGCAATACTGTAGCTTTCATCCTGAACCTCCTGTTTGATTCAAACTAAAAGTACAAGCTTTGTTTGAAGGAACGATGAAGAAAACATAGTATCTTGATGATGTATGCGATTTTGACAATAAGCAGGCCGGGTTTTATACTGAACACAAGGCAGCTGCCATACAGAGGAGTCAAAGATGAACATACTGCATTATTTTGGCCGGGCCACCATCCGCATAGATACCACGGATGGCCGTAGTATCTATATTGACCCTTACGCCGAAGGTGACTACAGCAAGCCCGCCGATCTGGTGCTGGTAAGCCATGGCCATGGCGACCACAATGCCATACAGAAAGTTACACTGAAACCAGATGGCCTGGTGATTGCTGCTCCGGAAGCTCTAGCTGATGGATTAGTACCGCTGGAGCAGTTCCATCTGATTTCGGAAGGGGGCAGAGTCGAACAGGCGGGCATCAGCGTGCAGGCCGTTCCCGCCTACAATAAAAACCACGACCGCCGCACCACCATCGGCTTTATCCTGCGCTTTGAAGGCCTGTGTATCTACCATGCCAGCGACACGTCCTATATTCCGGAGATGGCTGCCCTAGCCACAGAACACATCGACTACGCCCTGCTGCCCACCGACGGCCACTACAACATGGACGGGGACGAAGCCCGCCGCTGCGCCGACATCATAAAACCACGCTTTGCGATAGCCATACATTCCAGCCCTAACGGAAACTGGGATGCCGTCCGAGCCGCTAAACTAAGCGGCCCGGACGTGATAGCACTGGCACCGGGAGAAAAACTGGAACTATTGTGTTATAAAAATGCCAACTGAGCTGCACTTCTATTGTTTTCCCTCAGGATACTCTCTGCTCATGCGCTCTGCCTGAAGTTTGCCCAAGGCCGCCGAACTTAGCGGATCACTTACATCGCCGTCAGCCGCCTTTCGGAAAGAAGCAGCAGCTCTTTCTGGAAAGCCGAAAGCAAGTGCCAGATAACCATGAGCTAGCCATAACGAAGCGCTTTCCAGTCCAGTCTGGTCCTGCATCATTTTACTGAAAACCGAAGCCGATTCTTCATATTTCCCCAGCGCGCCAAGATAACAGACGGCCGTATGAACCGCCGCCGGCGAACGCTCAATCAAGCGATTAATCATGCCCAGGTCGTTAAACCCGGCCAAATCTACATCGTCCAGAAAAAGCGCAGCCCAGATTGCTATGTTATAATCATTTGCCTCCGCGACGCCATTTCGGATCAATTCGCTTGCACGTTCATGATTTTCACGAATATCGCCCAAGCTGCCAGCCGCAGTACCAAGTTCGCGCTGCAATACAATATTTGCCGGATACAGCTGCAAGCCTTGTATTGCCAGATCCTTCCCATACTGATGATAGCCCGCATAGTTCAAAACACGTGCAAAAAGAGCATACTGCTCTTCATTTTCAGCTACGGTGGAGGCAAGCTCAAACTGGTTTATTTCAACCGTGCCTTCCGGCAGAGCCGCGCTCATACGAATAATTAATTCCGCAAGCAACGTTTTCCTTTTTCCGGGTAATTCATTTTTCAGAGCGACCAGACAAAGTTCCAGCAGCTCTTTCGTCTGGTCGGGCCACTCCCGCCATCCCCCAAGTGCTGCCGCAGATACCGCTACACTCTCCAGGGTCAGAACCTCCGGCTGTAGTAAAGAGGAAAAGTACGTTACCAACTGTGTATCAAAACCGGGCAAAACGGAAGAAGGATTAAGTACAGTTTTCAGGATAGCCGTAAGTGTTTCGTTTTCATGATCCTGATATAGCTTCCAGATCAGGGCGCTGAGCCCGCCAGAATCATTTATATCCAATAACAGATATCGACTGCCTTCCTTCAGCAAAAGCACATTGTAAAGCTGATCAATGCCTAACGCAGGAGCGGAAACATCCAGCAAGACAAGAGGACCAATTTCCGCCTGACGATAATTGAGAATACTGAGCATAAAATCGGCGACCGACGCTCCAGTAAAACCAACCTGTTCCAGACTGGAATTTAGTTGACGCAGGACTGGTTCCAAGTTCTGGTTAATAGTTTCCGCTGTTTCGATTTGACGAAAAGACGCGAAAACCCCTGTATCAAAATTATCGCCGACAAGCAGATTATACAGTAGATACTGAAGCAATGATTCAGGACTACTCTGGGCCTCCGCCAGACTTAGTGCCTGTGCCGGCCGGAGAACTTTTATAATATTTGCAAAATTTACATTAGACGCATAATCGGCAGTACCCCTACTAGCCGCAAGCATCAACTCTGCAGCATTTTGATAATCCCGTTTACCCAACAGGAAAAAGGCCGCACTGGCGATTGCTTTTCGTCGCGCCGTAACATCCGTTAATATAGCACTGGCCCGGCTTAAGGCCGAACTTACTCCTCTTGCACGTGCCAGCGCGGCAATATAATAAGCCCCACCAACGCCTGAATCTTCCACTGTAGCCAAAAAATCCAGTATGCCATTATAGTCATCCAGATAAAACAGAAAATTACAGTATTGCTCAACCTTCTGGTATTCCTCGATTTTATGCAAGCCGCTGCGGTATACTGCCAAAGCTGCCTGAAGATCAGCGGTCTTTCCCCTAAATATGCCTTCAGAATCATATTGCAGCAAAAACGCCCGGTTAAACAGGCTGATAAAGTCAGCGTTGTTCAGCTCCCAGGCCTGTCGATACTCGTCAATTGCCCGGGAGATGTCGGTTCCGGCTCCAAGCTGTTCACCAAACGAGTTATATGTAAGAAGGTACGCAAAATCACGGTGTCCGGATGAAGAGTCAGGATCCAGAGCTATACCCTTCGCGGCTTCTTCTATGGCGTCTTCCACCAAACGGGCTTTGCGCAATACATCAGCCGCCTGAAAATGATGCAAGGGTTCTTCCGGATAGGTATCCTGCAAGGCTTTGAATTCGCTCAATGCCTCGCGAAACTGTCCGGCGTTGGCATAAGCCATACCAATATTCTCAAAAGAAGCTAGTGGTGCATTACTGTTATAAAATCGTTGAACTGCGGAAAGATACTGGCTGTAAACACGGGGACTTATCAACCTTTCCGAAAAGTCGAGCGTAAAGCGAGCCGTTAAATGTTGTGGATCTTCTGAAGAAAACTCAGCCGTCAGACTAGCCGGACCAAGGTTCAATTCATAATTATCTGGCAAATGCACCAGCCGATGCCCTGCTGGTGCAGTCACTTCATAAACCAGCTCAGAACGAGGAACATTAGGAATATAAATATTATTTATGCGCTTTAGGCTACCGACCTTGGTATCATCGGGGTCTAAAGCATCCGGCAGAATAGAAAATAGAGAACCTGCTCGCAGGCTTAGCTCGGCACGTTGCGTATCGGTCTCGCCTATCCATGAATCATAGGCTGTCAATTCCAGAAAAAATGGCCTGGATAAATCTTCTGCTTTACCCAATCTAGCCTCTACCCGCTCAGACTCATATCGTTCCTTGCCGTAATCAACCAGATATTTGACTCCCTCATCGTACGGTCCACTCCATCGACCACGCAAAAAACGGTCAGTGTTACCACCACTGCTAGTTGTCTCAACGACACTGATAGCCGGTCCGCTTGATGAAAGCTGGATTTGTTTTACTTCGCGGTACCAATCCTCACCAGGCAAGGCAGCGGGAATACGCTGTAAACCAAGGGTATCGTCCGCAATTACCAGAGCTAGCCGAGCGCGATTTCCGGCATGCATCCGGCCGGGAGGCGAAAAAATGTCGGTAGGATCGACATAAAGATCCAAACCGGGAACATATACAATAGCATGATTAAAAAACTCCAGCCCGGGGACCGTAGCATCAACATCGAAATTAGTTCCCGAATTAAGCAAAACAAGATTGGCCGGGATACCAACCGAGCGAAGTGCCGCTGCTAGCAGACTGGCCTGATCCTTGCAGTCACCATAGCCGTTATGCAAACTGTCTGACGGCATCCTTGGGATTATGGCATTTTCACCGAAATTTATGCCAGTGTAGCGTACTTGAGCCTGCAAGGCAGACGTAAGAACCTTTACGGCTGCCAAGGGATCGCCTGACACATCTAGTCCTTCCAGCTTCTCACGAGCCCAATCGGCCACCGGGGCAGGCTGCAGATATTCGGCTGTAAGTGTATTGTAAGCACGAGCTACCTGGGTCCAGGTTTCTAGTGTGCTGTAAGACAGAACGGATGCAGGCGCTTGATCATAGGGAAGCAGATCTTCAATCTCGTCCATAGCTGGAAGCCGCTCAAATTCCCAGGTAACATTACGGCTATCAGATCCATACTCGACATTTGTCTCGATGGCCGTAGCGCCGATAAGATGATAAAACAAGGGTGAATCATTTGGGTAAGACAAAGACACACGTAAGTACTCGATTGGAACCATTTCGGCCAAATAACGGATACCACTGTTACCAGTTTCCGCCCTAGCCGGATATAACTTCTCCACAACTGTATATTCAAGCAGACAGCCAGTTGCCAATTTAGGAACCGGTGCAGAAAGTTGCCTTCCGTCCGTCCGTAAAGTTAAATCAGAATTAGTGTCAGAAGATTCAACAATCTTGCTCTGGTCGAGTACGCTGATTTCGCCGCTGGGACTGATTACCCTGGCAGACAGCCTGGGAGACTCGCCCCGCCAAGCCTGCCAGCCAACAGTTAAGATAGACCAATAATCAACTGCAGCCAAACTGTTTATACGCATAACAGCGGTCGTAGTTTCTTCGAGCACTCCGGATCCCAGATTGGCTATCCGGATTTCTTTTCTTAACACCTGATATGAATACTTATTGTCCACAGGAATGGAGGCAGATAGGGCTAACAAGCTTTCTGCGTCAGCCCCGAACATCGGAGCCCCGTCACCCAGTCCCAAAATGTCAGGATCGGAAACACAAGCAGAAACGATAAACAGAATGAAAATTGCCAATACAGCTGTTAGTCTATTCGGAACACTAATTACTCTCATAATACCTCGCGTATACATAGATTGCACAATTGCAGCAGTATTACGAAAATAATGAAACCCGTATAGAGGCTGAAACCAGAAACTTTCTCTTATTCCGAAATATCAATACCGAATGCTTGAGGTAAAATAGTGGTAATCACGCCAGGGAGGGTTGTCGGTTCCGGCAGACAAGTCATGGCTTCCGGTGGAAAAATGCACAGCGTAACGCCGTCCCGCTTGAACATACTCTTCTACCAAAGCCAAGGGGACTGCCATCTCAAATGAGTCACCCGAATAATTCCAGATTCCATTACCCAAACGACGATAAGCGCTCCAATCACTTTTAGTTTCATATATCTGACAATCCCACTGTTTCCAATAATTTAAGCTAAGATTCAAGTGATGTGAACCATTAGAGATTCCCAGGCGGAATGATGGCCCCAGATTTAATTCCACATTCTCAATCGGCAGCAAGCCGTCGACACGCACGCGTAGAAATAACCAGCGGTCATCCCTGGCCAGGGAAAAACCCAAAACCCGCATACCAGTCAAGGTATCCGGAGCCTCCTGATACCGGCTTTCTTCACCACCACGATCGGTAAACTCTTTGCTTCCGACCCAATCCTCAAAGCGGCCATCGATACTGATTGGCCGGTAAGGGATACTGCTGGCAGCATACACATAGCCGGTAAAAGGTACGATACTCCGTTCATCACTCAATTTTTCCGCTGCAGCCAGAGCTGCTGCGGTCAAAGCATAAGCACCCAGTTCCGGCGGAAGATACAGCTGATTGTATATGCTTACTGCATTCAGAGCTTTACCGGTAACAGAGCGGGCCCGGGCCAAGCGGGCCATAAACGCCAATAATTCATGCCAGCGCTCACAGCGGTACAGCCAATCCTGGTAGATCTCGAAGCCAGGCTGCCGGGCCAACTTGTCCAGGGCAGCACGCATTTGTTCCAGTAATTGAGTAGCCTGCTCAGCATCATCACGGTCCAGGGCATGGCGCAAGGCTGCATCCTGCTCGCTCAGCCACTGTATTTCTTCTGCCAGTACTGACGGTAAAACCAGTTTTACTACAGTTTCCTGGTCGGCATTTATATCGAAGGGCTGACGCAGCAACTCAAGCTCACCCAGCAAGCGTTGCTGGGTTATGCGCAGCTGATACCGGTCAGTCATGATAGCCGGCACCCTGCTTACATTTTCGCCCAAAAATTCCTGGTCTACATACACACGATAAGAAGCCGCATTTCCCTCAATATCAAGCCGGAGCGAACCATACTCTATTGGCCGGCCAACCAGCCCTTCCAGCAATTTTACAGTCAAGCGGTCGGCAGCGTCAAAAATATCAAACAGGCTTTCCAGTTCCTCTTCAGCACCCATACTTATCTGATCAAGAGTATAAGCGTACACATTAACCGAAATGGCAATGTAACCGGTATCTTCATTACGGACGATATCGACAAACACAGCATTATCGCAGGAGGCTGGCTTCATCACAGAACGAGCGTACTGATACTTATCTATGCCATAACGCAGCTGCCCTTCGGGAAAACTATACTGCACAGTCCGGAACTGGCGCATCAAGTTCAGGTTCAGACGGATGGTATCCTGCATGGTTTTAGCCAGAACCTCGAAAGTTGGATCATCCGCAGCCTCTACCGGCATGATCATGATACCGCTTAAAGCAGTTTCCTGGGCAAGTAGAGGCTGGCAGATAAAAAGAAAAAGTGCGGTAATCAAAGCCCACAGCAATTTTTTCATTGCTCTGCCTCTCTGCCCGATTCCAGTTCCAGCATAAAGCCCAAAGCGTCAACGATACCGCCTCTGGTAGAAAATAGATATGAGAGGACCGAACTATCATCCATTTCGATATTTACCGGGTTAAAGGTAAAATTGCTGCGTACATACAACTGGTAGGCAGCATCTTTATGTGTAAACCGTCCATTAAAGGCCATAACATGTTCCTGACGGCCAAGCAAGGCATGTTCAGCCGGGAAAGAACCAGTCTGATAGTCAACCTGCAGGATATTCCGGCCTATAATCATCTTGCGGGTACCTGTAGTTAACGGCCGGTGTTCCGGCGGCATCAGCAGTTTGTCATTAGCACTGGCATCTTCCATCCGGCATAAGGCAATTCCCATATACTTATTGGCACTGTCTTCATTATAGGACAGATACATACCGCCGGCCAAATCGCTCACCCAATGCCAGTTAGTGCCGATAGAGTGAAAATACATGCCATCGGGCAGCCGACGCACATCGGAAGCGGTTTCAGCATAACGCATGCCTGCCAACACCTGCTCTGCCAAAGCGGCAAAATCATTCGCCTGTGAATCAAGGCGGCGGAGCTGCACTATGAACACGGCAAATTGACCATGCAATACCTGCAATGTACCATCGGGGTTCTGCGCGCTTGCAGCTATCAGCACATGGTTCAATCCAGCATCGTCGTACTCGTTCAAAACCTGATACTTGAGCGGTACTCCCTTACAGGGATTGAAATAATCGATATAAGTCTGCCAGGTATACGATTCAGAGCGCATTTTCGCGTTTTTTTGATACTGCTGCAAATACTTATCCAAGCTTCCACCGGTATCCGAAAGCCGGACATATTCAACCAGGCCATCATAGGCGCCAGCAATACTGGAAAGCCGAAACCCGTAATAATTGCGGCCAAGCTCAGACGAGGCAAAAAAAAAGGCATTATCTGGTAGGGCAAAAAACAAGCCGTGCTTAATCAGATAATTAGAACTTTCACTAAGCCGTGGTTTGTCCAGAATGGTGTTGGAGGCAGCAGAAGTAGTAGCACAGGAGCTGAGCCAAACGCTGACCACAAAGCAGAAAAACAGGCAGACACAAACCATGAGCGGACGATAAACATTTTTAACATTCATGATTAATTTATTGTAAAACAAAAAATTGTATTGTCAACACTATACCTGGCAAAACTGTCCGATTTAGCCGCAAACCGACAAATCCGGGAAGCGGGCCAGGTCTTCTGCGGTGTTCAGGTTCATGAACATGCTCCAGTCGGGACTGAATGCCGCAGCTTCGGATTCGGGAATATAATGCACCGGGGCACTTGTCAGCAGCTGACCAATCGACGGGCGGATAACAGCACCGGCCGACACTTTATGCCAGGCTTCTTCGATACGCGCCGCAAACGAAGCATGGTAAAAAGCGCTAAAAGGTTCTATCCATTTGCGGAAGCGGGTAACACAGGCTTCCGGTGGATGGTTCGAGTTGTCCGGATCTTTTCGGACAAGCTGTCCCGTTTTGCCTCTCTGGCCTGCCTCGTCCGAGCTGCGGGGCTGCTCCAGTCGACCTTGCATGAAACTAATATACTCCAGATTCAGCACCGGCATATCGCAGGCAAGCAGGTACGACCAGCGCGATTGCGCATGGCACAAGCCGGCATGTAATCCGGACAGCGGCCCTAAACCCGGCAGCCGGTCAGCCACTATCAGTGCGTCGCAATCGGCATACAGCTCCGGACTCCGGGTTACGATAACAAAGTGACTGAACAGGGGCCGCAGCCGGCGCAGCTGCCAGGCCACCAGCGACCCGCCTTCGATGCACAGCCGCTGTTTGTCGAAGCCCATGCGCCGGCTGGCTCCGCCGGCCAGGATAACAGCCGTGCCGAAATCGCGCATCAGCGGCTGCCTCCGACCTTATTGTCCACACCAGCAGTGACTTCTCCGCCAGCCGCTGCCTGCCTGCCTCCTGCGACGCGCACCTGCACCGCGCACACTTTCAGCTCGGGAATCTTGGCAGTCGGATCGAGCGCCGGATTGGTCAGCAGATTGGCAGCACCGTCGCCGAAATGGAAAGGCATAAACACCACGCCGGGGCTTAGCTTGGCTGTAACCCTGGCCCGGGCCTGCAGACGGCCTCGTCGCGACTGCACTTCTACCCTGTCGCCGTCGGCGATACCGGCAGCCCTGGCGTCATCCGGATGTATTTCGATATACGAAGTTCCGCTGATTTTCATCAGACCGGGAACCCGGCCGGTCATGGTCATGGTGTGGTACTGGTACAGAATACGGCCGGTAGTAAGCAGGAGCGGATATTTGCTGTCCGGCAGCTCGTTACTGTCGCGGTAGGCGGCCGGCATGAATTTGCCCAAGCCACGCGAAAAGCGCTCGGAATGCAGATACTTGGTGCCGGGATCGGCGGCATCCCGGCAGGGCCACTGCAGACCGCGGTGCTCGATGCGCGCGTAGTTTATTCCGCCATAGACCGGCGTCACTCTGGCTATTTCATCCATGATGTTGGAAGGCGACTTGTAATCCGCCGGCAGACCGAAACGCTGCAGCAGCCCGGACAGAATCTGCCAGTCCGGCCAGGCCTTGCCCGGCGAGTTTACCGCCTTGCGCAGGCGCTGCACCCGCCGCTCGGTATTGGTAAAAGTGCCGTCTTTTTCCACCGCGGACGCGGCCGGCAGCACGATGTCGGCCAGGGCGGCGGTTTCAGTCAGGAAGATATCCTGCACCACCAGCAGCTCCAATTTGCGCAGGCTCTGTTCCACATGTGTCAGATCCGGGTCGGAGATCATCGGATTCTCGCCCATAACGAACAGGGCTTTCAGTTGGCCGCTGCCCGCCTGCGGCAACATCTCGGTCAGGGTAAGCCCTGGCCGTTCGGAGAGGGTCTGCCCCCAGGCGGCTTCAAACTTCTGTCGCACCGCCGGGTCGGACACTTTCTGGTAGCCCGGATAGTCACCCGGCAGGGCCCCCATATCGCAGGCACCCTGCACGTTGTTCTGGCCGCGCAGCGGATTTACGCCAGTCCCCTCACGGCCGATCTGGCCGCACAACATGGCCAGATTGGCAACAGACATGACACCGTCAGTGCCAGTACTATGCTGGGTTACGCCCATGGCATAATAGATCGACGCCCGCTCTGCCTGTGCGTACAAGCGTGCTGCCTGGCGTATCAATTCTGGTTCTACCCCACAAACCGGAGCGGCAACTTCAGGCGTCCAGTCGCGCACCAGCTCGGCCAGCTCAGCGTAATTCTCGGTCCGGTCGTCGATGAAGGCAGTATTCTGCAGCCCTTCGGCGATGATTACCTGCATCATGGCATTGAACAGGGCCACATTGCTGCCCGGCCGGATTTTCAGGAACAAGTCGGCCTGCTCCACCAGCTCAATTTCACGCGGCTCGGCAACAATCAGCCTGGCACCGCGCTGTACCGCCTGGCGGATTTTAGAGCCGATAACCGGATGGGTTTCAGTGGTATTCGAGCCGGTAACAAAAATCAGGTCGCTCTGCAACACCTCATTGATGCTGTTGGTCATGGCACCGCTGCCCAGGGTAGCTGCCAGTCCGCTTACCGTGGATGCATGACAGAGCCGGGCACAGTGGTCGACACTGTTAGTGCCAATTCCTGCCCGCAGCAGTTTCTGGAACAGGTAATTTTCCTCGTTGGTGCAGCGGGCCGACGACAGGCCGGCCACCGCATCAGGACCATGCGCAGCGGCAATCGCCTTAAAGCCCTTGGCTACAGCGTCCAGTGCTTCGTCCCAGCTTGCTTCCTGCAGCTCACCGTTTTTGCGTATCAGCGGCACGGTAAGCCGGTCGGTATGCGCCACGTAATCGTAGCCGAAGCGGCCTTTTACACAGAGCATGCCATTGTTGGCCGGACCATTGGACGGCAGTGCTTCCAGAATCCGGTTGCCCTTGGTAACCAGAAACAGCTCGCAGCCAACACCACAATATGGGCAGATTGTTCTGGCTTTTGTACGCTCCCAGGTCCGCGCTTTTTGCGGCAGTTTAGGCATCAAGGCTCCGGTAGGACAATTGGCAATGCAAGTGCCACAACTTACACAGCGCGAAGCCGCCAGTAGACCTTCGCCGGGGACGGCCACCCTGGTTTCAAATCCGCGCCCGGCCAGACCAATGGCGTCGCTGCACTGCAGGGCCGCGCAGACTGCCACGCAGCGGCGGCACAGGATACACTTGCTGTTGTCGCGCACCCAGAACTGGTTGCTGTCGTCCGGCAGAGCTTCGCTGCGTCGTCCTGTATACGGAGACTCTTTTACCTCGTATTCGTAACAGTAATCCTGCAGCCGGCAGTCGCCGTTCTTTTCGCAGGTAAGGCAATCCAGCGGATGATTGGAGACGAGCAGTTCCAGCACCGCCTTACGGGCCTTGCGTACCAGTTCGGTATCGGTGCGCACCACCATACCTTCGGACACCGGAAGTACGCAAGAAGCTTGCAAGCCGCGCGCACCTTCCACTTCCACTACACACATCCGGCAGGCACCAATCTCGTTGTAGTCTTTCAGGTAACAGAGTGTTGGAATACGTATGCCGGCAGCACTGGCCGCCCGTAAAACGGTACTGCCGGCGTCAGTCTGAACGGTACGGCCATCTATGTTAATGCTGATCATCATTATTTTTCTCCGGCTCAGTGTTTGTGAATGGCGGTAAAAGGACACTTGGCGGCGCAGGCACCACAGGCGATGCAATAGTCGCGGGTAATCAGGTAGGGTTTGCCCTTGCTGCCGTGAATGGCTGCCACCGGGCAGGACTGCACGCACAGACCGCAGCTGCAGCAGCGTTCCGGGTCAATCTCGTAGCGCACCAGAGCGCGACAGGAAGCGGCCGGACAGCGTTTATCGCGGATATGGGCCTCGTACTCGTCACGGAAATAGCGCAGGGTACTCAACACCGGATTCGGCGCGGTCTGCCCCAGGCCGCACAGCGAGGCCAGTTTGATGTTGCCGGCCAGCTCCTCCAGCTGCTCCAGATCGCCCTCACGGCCTTCACCGGCAGTAATACGCTGCAGGATTTCGTGCATGCGCACCGTACCGATACGGCAGGGCGGACACTTGCCGCAGGATTCGTCCACCGTAAAATCCAGAAAGAACTTGGCTATGTCCACCATACAGTTGTCTTCGTCCATTACGATCAGACCACCGGAACCCATCATGGAGCCCAGGGCGGTCAGCGACTCGTAGTCGATCGGCGTATCCAGATGCTGCGCCGGAATGCAGCCGCCGGAAGGGCCACCAGTCTGGGCGGCTTTAAAGCGCTTGCCGCCGGGAATGCCGCCGCAGATGTCGTAGATGATCTCGCGCAAAGTAGTGCCCATCGGAATTTCAACCAGACCGGTAATGCCTATCTTGCCGCCCACCGCGAACACCTTGGTACCCGGGCTCTTCGGTGTGCCGATAGCCGTAAACCAGGCCGCGCCTTTAAGTAGAATTACCGGAATGTTAGCCAGCGTTTCCACGTTGTTGATGACTGTCGGTTTCTGCCACAGCCCCTTGATGGCCGGGAACGGCGGTTTGGGTTTGGGCTCGCCACGCTGTCCTTCTATCGAGGTGATCAGGGCTATTTCCTCGCCACAGACGAAGGCCCCGGCTCCCAGCCGCAGCTGCACGTCGAAACCGTAACCGCTGCCCAGAATATTGTCGCCCAACAAACCGGCCTCGCGTGCCTGCCTGATAGCCAGCCCCAAGCGCTGTACCGCCAGCGGATACTCCGCCCGCACGTAAATAAAGCCCTGAGCCGCGCCGATGGCATAGCCGGCAATGGCCATGGCTTCCAGCACCGAGTGCGGATCGCCCTCCAGTACGCTGCGGTCCATGAAGGCACCAGGATCGCCCTCGTCGGCGTTGCAGATAACGTATTTCAGAGGTCCGCTCTGGGCTGCCGCAAACTCCCACTTGCGGCCGGTCGGAAAACCGCCGCCGCCCCGGCCACGCAAACCCGACTGCTTGATTACATCAATAACCTGCACTGGCGTCATTTTCAGCAGCGCCTTGCCCAAGGCCGCATAACCGTCGCGCGCGATATATTCGCCAATCGATTCCGGATCGATAAGGCCGCAGTTACGCAGCGCAATGCGAAACTGTCGGCCGAAAAAACTGGTGGCTTCCAGCGAGCGGGCCTGCTGGATATGGTCTGATTGCGGACGATGATCTTCTTTACCAATAGTATACTCGTCGACCACCCGGCCTTCCACCAGGTGCTCCTGCACGATGCGGGCAGCCTTGGCCGCGTCCAATTTTACATAGGTAACCCGGCTGCCGTCGGCCGCCCGTATCTCTACCATCGGTTCCAGCCGGCAAGCGCCGATACAGCCGGTGGACAGCACCTGCACATTGCCCAAACCACGCGCCTGCACCTCGCTGCGGAAAACATCCAGCACCGGCGAGGCACCGGCAGCGATGCCACAGGTAGCCATGCCGACCAGCACCCGTAGCCTGCCATGCGGAACCTGTACACTCGCGGCGGCTTCCGTAACGGCGGCGGCGGCCTGCAAATCTGCGAGATTCTGCAAACGTTTCATCGACCCTCCTTTGCGCGCAACTCGGCGATAAGAGAGTCCATTTGGGTTGTTTCCATCTTGGCATGCACTTCGGTATTAACGATCAGGGCAGGAGCCAGGCCGCAGGCACCGATACAGCGGCACTGGTCCAGCGAAAAAAGCCGGTCGGTGGTCATTTGCCCCGGGTCAATATGCAGTACTTCGCGCAGACGGTCCAGCAGGGCCTCAGCGCCTTTTACGTAACAGGCCGTGCCCATACATACCTGAATGCGGTATTTTCCTTTGGGCTGTAGCGAAAAGCGCGAATAGAAGGTGACCACGCCGTACACCTCGGTCATGGGCACTTTCAGCCCGGCCGAGATGCGTTCCAGCACCGGCATCGGCAGGTAGCCGTACAGTTCCTGCGCCTCGTGCAGCACCGGAATCAGGGCACCGGGCATGGCGCGGTGGCTGTCGATAATTTCAGCCAACTGCGCTTCCAGAGCCGGATCCAGCGGTTCAGGCACTAGTCCCGTGGTCACCCTGGTCATATCTGTCGAATCCGCCATGCGCAGCTCCTTGCCGAGTTAAGCCCGTTGCCGGGTCGTACATCAAGTTTTACGCATATTTGCGGATAGCGCAAGCGGAATCGGCGGATTGGGGGGCGGAATTGGCTGATGCGCTGATTGCAGCCACGGCAATCGTGTACTCCGAAAAACTGCTCAGCGGCAATACAAAGCATTACAAGCATATACCCAATATTCAGCTGGAGAAATTTACGCCGTAATATAAACTCTGGCGAGGGATTAGTATTATCTCGCCAAAGTTTATAAATGAAGCTTAATCCTTATAATGTATATTGTATTCCCAGGCAGAAAAAACGCGAATACATCAAAGTATCCGTATCCGGACCGAACACCCACATTTCCAGGCCTCCACTAAGCCTTAGCGAAACAGCAGTAGACAACCGTAATGACAGCGCTAACGGCATCCGTGCATAAACCGACAGAAGCGGCACCTGATCATACCAAAGCCAACTAACACCGCCGGACAGGCCTAATCCGATATCCATAACCGGCAGAACCCTGAACCGCTTGCTGACACCTGCACCTCCAGCCACACGACTGATCTGACCGATGCCGGCCGCCGGCAGACTGACCATGCCGATCAGTTCTGTATAAGCCGACCAAGCGGTACCTGCGGGGAAGGCAAGACCAAGCTGCAGCGCAGTCTGAACCCGGCTAAGCGGAGATTCAGGGATATCATAAAAAACCAGTGAAGACAGTCCGGCGTCGGCAGCGAGAAACCAGACCGGACCGCTTTTTTGATCCGCAGTGCTCTGTGCCTGGACTAATAAGATAGCCAGCCAAAAAATAAAACATACAAGTAAATACTTTTTCATATTAGGAATTTCCTTGTTGGCTTTAGTAAAACACAGCCATAATCTGTCGCAACAGCAAGCCACGCGCAGCTGCGGCCGACAATCCTACAGCTACACGCAGCCAGGCCCAGGAAGACCAGCAGGAATTGAACAGAATCAGCTGCAGCAAATCGGCGGCATCAGCGCGATCCTGTAGGTAGGGCAAGAAATAAGAGTTAATGTTATCAAGTTCGCGATCGCGCAAAACGGCTTGTTGTTGCGCTAGGGGGGTATATTCGCGGCTGCGCTTATCTATCAGTTGGCGCAACTTCATGCTGTACTCATGTACCGCTATCCGATGGTCCAGAAAGCGCTGGATGTTGGCTTCGAAACTTGCGCTGTCGTCAGGAGCAGGAGCCGGGAAAAGTGCGGGCAGTTGCTGTTCCAGCTCTTCGGCAGTCTCGGCCAGCAGTGCGTCCAGCCCGCCAAAAATACGGAACAGCGAGCGTCGCGACACTCCGGAGCGCAAAGCTATGGCATCCGCATCCGGAGCATTAGAGTCTTCCAGGGCTAATTCCAACATAGCATGTACCAGTTTCTGCCGGTTGCTCAGCTGCCGCTGGTTGCGGCCGTCGGTTTTTTCGCTATTTTGCATGACTGCAAGTATAGCACGGATAAATGCAGCTGTCAGCACTTATGGCACTGTCAGTGTCAGAAACTAGCCTAATCTTAGCCCTGGTACTGCTTGCCGATAACCGAAGCCATCTCCAGCTTGAGTATAGTTACCGTGTTGTACGACTGGTCATCCTTGATATTGCGCTCGAAAATCGGCTGCGGATCACGCTCGAGGTGGTTCAGCAGCACCTGCAGGCCATGCTTTTTTTCGGCCAGGTCGTCAACGATGCTCAGGCTGCCGCGAATTATCAGCGTCCGGTAATCATGGTCACACTTGGTCTCCAGATAGCCATTGTCTTTAATCAGCGTAGCGCAGGCTGCCGGATTATGGCGGATGAAATCCAGCTTGTCACCTTTGTTGGCACAGTGGAAATACAGGGCGTCCCGCTCAGCGTCGTAGCCATAGCTCAGGGTGACCAGGTAGGGCTCGTTGGCCTTGCACAGCGCGATAGTCACATGATTGCCCCACTTCAGGAGTGCCTGCTTCTCGGCTTCGTCAATAATTTCATTGCGTTTTCGTTTCGGGTGGTACTGTTCCATAAGAGCCTCCAGACCTGGACAGTGTACATCGGCTAAAGTCATACGCCAACTAAAAAAGTAAAAGCGCGTTTGAAATCCTGAAACAAGCCCTGTATTGACAAATCCGCCACAGCCGGTACACTGAAACTCACAATACCCCGCAGGAGGTTAATCATGGATACCGTAAAAAAAGTCGACTTGGACTGGTCCAAGCTCGGGTTCTCCTATATCAAGACCGACAAGCGCTTTATCGCCCACTGGAAAGACGGCAGGTGGGATGAAGGCAGACTTACCGAAGACAACAAGATTCATATTGACGAGGGCTCGACGGCCGTGCATTACGGCCAGCAGGCTTTCGAAGGGCTGAAGGCATACCAGGCCAAAGACGGCCGCGTGCTGATTTTCCGCCCGGACCAGAATGCCAAGCGCCTGATTAAAAGCGCTATCGATGTGGTCATGCAGCCGGTACCGGAAGACATGTTCATCCGGGCAGTACGCGCAGTGGTTAAGGCCAACCTGCACTGGGTTCCGCCCTATGGTACCGGCGCGTCCTTCTACCTGCGGCCCTTCCTGATCGGCGTGGGCGAAAACATGGGCGTCCGGGCCGCTCCGGAATATCTGTTCAGCGTGTTCGGCGCTCCGGTTGGGCCCTATTTTAAAGGCGGCCTGGCTCCGGTCAACTTCATTACCTCGGAACGCGACCGGGCCGCGCCGCACGGCACCGGCCATGCCAAGGTCGGCGGCAATTACGGCGCCAGTCTGCTGGCCCACCACAACGCCAAAGAGGCCGGCTACGCCGACTGTATCTACCTTGATCCGCTTACCCATACCAAGATCGAAGAGGTAGGCGCGGCCAATTTCTTCGGCATTACCAAGGATGGCGTCTTTGTTACCCCGAAATCGCCGTCCATCCTGCCTTCCATCACCAAATACTCGCTTATGGAAGTTGCCCAGCGCTATCTGAACATGAAGGTAGAAGAGCGCGACGTGCTGATTGACGGGCTGGACGAATTTGCCGAAGCCGGCGCCTGTGGTACCGCCGCGGTTATTTCGCCCATCGGCAGCATCACCCACAACGGTAAAAAACACGTCTTCGGCGACGGGCAGACCGTCGGCACCCTTACCCGCAAACTGTACGATACCCTTACCGGTATCCAGTACGGCGACATCGAGGGGCCGGAAGATTGGATGGTCGAAGTCTAAACCCGACAAAGGCTGCCACAGCGGCTGTAATGCTAAGCCTAAAAACAGTCCGGCTCGCGCCGGGCTGT
>JAHIWF010000151.1 GCA_018815555.1 Spirochaetota bacterium
ATCGTGGCCGGAAACAAAAGACAGATCATGCTCGGTATCCAGGAATTCCAGCAGCCCACCGGCCTCGCTCTCGATTATCTCGCGCTTTTTAGCCTTCAGATAGTCCATCGAGATCGGTTTGTCTTCCTGCCAGCTTTCCGCAGCCATACGGTTCAGGTTGACCAGATTAAGCCCGGAGGTAATAGACCCCACCGCATCGGGGGTCAGACCCCGGTCCAGCAGCAGGCTGCCCTGACTGTCCAGAAACTGCAGGAAGGAGCTGCGCACGGTCTGGTCAGGGATGGGTATTTCCACCTTTATCGTGGAAGGACTGGCCACGATACGCGGATTCAGGTCGGACAGATTTTCCGACAGCAGGATTACCGAAACATCGCCCTTGGTAAACACCGGGTCATGCGACCAGCGGTTAAGCGTTACAAAACAGTAGCGGTCACCGTCATCCAGTTTGGCAACCTCACCAGAAGGCACAATGGTCTCGGCATAGTCAATAATCATGACGATGCGCTTTTTTTGCGGAATGTTCAGCAGAAAATAGCGTTCCAGCACCCGGAAGGCAACCATCGGGTCGGCCGAGAACAGTTCTTCGTCCGTCTGGTCCGGGAAACGCTCGCGCATAGTGCGCAGATAGTCACGCTGCATCTCGGCATTACAGAAACTGACGCCGGAAGAGCGGTCCCAGAAGACAATGATATCGCGGTTACCGAACAGTACCTCGGACACATAATCCTGAATTTTTACAAAGTTAAACTCGCCCTCGTTCATCTTGTGCGGCAGAAAATCACGGATATTTCCGTGCATGATGTACAAATTAGCGGTTTTGGAACAATATTTATAGGACAATTCCTGCGCCCAGGCCGGAAGTATCTTGATAAAGGGCAGGTTTTTTACGATCAGCTGTTCTTTCATTAACACTCCCTGCGGCGATGAAATACATAGTGCCGGTAGGCATCAAAACTCAGTATGCCCGAGAGTAGGGCTTAGGGCAAGTGTTTCTGGTACAGCTTACTCGAAATATTCGTATCCTTCAATAATATCTAGGTATACTCCATCAAAGCCGGCAGCCATGATGCGATCCAGGTATGCTTCCGGCGAACCAAATATGAGAGCCTGCCAGTCGTCATTCCAATATTCTACATAATAGTTGCCTGCCCAGTTGTCGTTCTCCTCGCAAAGCCAACCCGGAGGATTGCTGTTCCAGGCATCCTGCCAGTACCAGCGATAATCTTCGGCTTCGCCGATGCTCATATAGGCTATAAGCAGGCGTTGGCCACCAATAGCCTTATTGCGCATAGCATCCAGCTGAGCACTTGTAAGTGCTGTATCGTTAAAAAACAGATCCAATAAAACCAGGTCGTAATCAGTTGCGGCCAGCGCACTGGTCAGGTCCGTTACACTGGCATATTCTGAAGGGTTTATCAGATAGAGAAAATTATGCAGCTCAGATAACTGGGTGATATTTGCGCTTTGGCTGTTGTAGGCCGGCTGGTCCGGAATGTTGTCCAACTCGCGATGGGTGGCTGCGAAAGAAGTATAGCCTAACTCGGCATTACGAGCGTATGAATCAGCAATTTTTTCAGCAGAGCTGCAGTAATCGGTTACCAGCACCGTTATTCCCCGGTTCTTGGCCAGATTAAGATAGTCAGTCAGGTATTCGCTAACGGAGGCCGTAGTGGCTATATTGTCAAAACTGTAGCCGTAGAATAAATCTTCACGCCCGGTGCCATCTATCGCATTCAGATACTCAGTGGCCAATTCGCTGCCCGGTATGCCCGGAGTCATGGTAAACAATTCCTGGCCATTCTGCGGAATAATAAAAAAATCCGGGTTTAGATTTTTAGCATACTCGCTTATGCCCTGCACAAAATCACGCATATGCTGCCGGTATACAGTGTCTATGTCGTCAGGATCGCTGGAACAGGACGACGAAAGCAGCACGATACACGCGATTCCGGCTAACAGAAACTGTTGTGAATGAGTTTTCATGGCAAGCTCCTGTATCAACTATAGCGCGGCGGAACCCAAAATTCTGTTTGCCGGCCGGCAGCTGGTCACCCCCGGCTGATAAAAAACACCCCGGCGATGATGCAGACCATGCCGATCACTTTATACAGGCTGAGTGCCTCTCCTAAAAACAGCGCCGAGGCAAAAATAATAGCCACATACGAGATGCTGGAAAAAGGATAGGCGATGCTTAAGGGCAATATTTTCAGCACGTTCAGCCAGATTACAAAGCCGGACACATAACAAACCGCGCCAATCAGTATGGCAGGTTGACCAAGGGCATTTTTCAGCCCGAGCGCTGCCAGACTGTTAACTCCGCGTTTCATTAATACCTGCCCGGTCACCGTGCAGGATACAGTGGCCAGCAGCAGTAAAAATCCTTTCAGCGTCATCGGTTTTGCCTGGCTGCCACCAGCTCGCGTCGGGCATAGCATTTTTCGGCAAACATGGCCATTTCGGCATCCAGATTGGATAGTTCCGAGTCCCCGAACACGCCAACCAGATAGGGAATTACCTTCATCGATACATCGTCGGTCTGGCTGCGTTTCTGGTCTATCAGCGAA
>JAHIWF010000152.1 GCA_018815555.1 Spirochaetota bacterium
GGTGGAGGCTGCTGGTCTATGCCTCCGGTTAATTGTGCGGTATCCAACCGCTATTTTTATGATCCGCATTATCGTCTGGTCAACTATGGTTTTCGGGTAGTGCGGCGCTTTTGATCTTTTAAATTTGGTTGTACAGCATGGCCTGACACCGTAATGATCGTGGTTTATCCCGGGAGGCAGTTTGTCTCCCGGGGTATAGTTTCCACGTATGGTTAGGCCAGGTTTTGATATTTCGTTACCGGCTATGCGCAAATGCTTCAATTAAAGTACCTGTTTCCACACAAGTGCGCCCGGTAGCTTAAAAGGATGGCAGAGATGGAAATTTCAACGTTTTTCCAGCAATTGGCAAATGCTGTCAGCCTGGGCAGTTTGTATGCGCTTATCGCTATCGGTTATACGATGGTCTACGGTATTCTGCGTCTTATAAACTTTGCTCATGGTGATGTTTTTATGCTGGGATCATATTTCGCTTTTTATGCGATTGTAGCGATTGCTCTACCCTGGTGGGTGGCTTTCATTGTGGCCATCGGTCTTACGGCCATGTTCGGCATGGGGCTGGAGCGTGTCGCATACAGACCATTGCGCGATTCCCCGAAGATTTCGGTGATGATCAGTGCGATTGGTGCATCCTTTCTGATACAGAATCTTGGTGTGGTCATTTTCGGCGGCCGTCCGAAAAGTTTTCCGAGTATTCCATTGTTCGATACTGTAGTACAGCTAGGTTCAATATCGGTGTTGTCGGTGAGCTTGTTTATTCCGGTGGTAACCTTCATAAGCCTGATGGCGCTCATGTACATTGTAAACAAGACCAAGACCGGCTTGGCCATGCGGGCGGTTTCCACTGATCTGGATGCTGCGCGTCTTATGGCTATAGATGTTAACAAAACTGTCTCGCTCACCTTTGGTATCGGCTCTGTGCTTGCCGCATTGGGCGGTATTTTGTGGACGATGCGCTATCCGCAACTGAATCCGCTGATGGGTGTTATGCCGGGTCTTAAATGCTTTATCGCTGCGGTTATTGGCGGTATCGGCAATATTCCTGGCGCGGTGCTAGGTGGCTTTATGCTTGGCATCATGGAAATCCTGATTGTAGCCTTCCTTCCGGAGTTAACTGGTTATCGTGACGCTTTTGCCTTCGTGTTGCTGATCATAGTTCTGCTTGTAAAACCTGCCGGTCTGCTCGGCAAGGCTGTGGCGGTGAAGGTATGAACATGAAAAGAAAGAATATCATCCGCAGTGCCATTGGACTGCTGGCACTGCTTTTGGTTCTGGCCTTATGCAATGCCTTCTTGGGACCGTTTGCTGTCAGGATCATGAACCTTTCGGCAATATATATAGTATTGGCCTTATCGCTGAATCTGCTGAACGGGTTTACCGGCTTGTTCTCTTTGGGGCATGCCGGCTTTATGGCAGTAGGCGCTTATGTCAGTGCCTTGTTGACCATGACTCCTGCCCAGAAAACCATGAACTATTTTCTGACGCCGATTGTACCCTGGCTGCAGAATATTCAATTGCCTTTTCCGGTAGCGCTTTTGTTGGCAGGTGCGGCTGCAGCCTTTGTCGGTTTTTTGATCGCTGCTCCGGCCCTACGCCTGCGTGACGATTACCTGGCCATTGCCACTTTGGGTTTTGCCGAGATTATTCGGGTGCTGATTACCAACGCCCAGGCCTTAACTAATGGTGCACAGGGCTTAAAAGGCATCCCCAAGTTTGCAACAACCTGGGTAGTCTGGGGTTGTGCGGCTTTGGCGGTATTGTTTTTGGTCATGCTTTTGCGTTCCAGTTTCGGTCGGACCATTAAAGCTGTACGCGATGATGAAATAGCCGCCGAAGCAATGGGAGTTAATGTTTTCCGGGTAAAGGTTACCAGCTTTGTAATTTCCAGTTTTTGGGCAGGTATCGGGGGGGCTTTGCTTGGTCACATGATAACCACAATTGATCCGAAAATGTTTACCCTGATGCTTACTTTCAATATTCTGCTCATTGTTGTGCTTGGCGGTAATGGTTCTATAACTGGATCAGTTTTCGGGGCCATTATTGTTACTGTGTTGATGGAAGCCCTGCGTTTCCTGGACATGCCGATGAACCTGTTTTTCATCAAGACCAATGGTTTGCCCGGCCTGCGCATGGTTATTTTCTCCATCATCCTCATGGCGGTGGTGCTGTACCGGCAGCGTGGTTTGATGGGCAGTAAAGAGTTTTCGTGGCCCGGGATTGACCGATTCCTTGGCCTGCTGAAACGCAAACTTGTATCGAAGGGAGGCCGCTGATGCTGCGTACTGATAGTGTAACCATGCGTTTTGGTGGCCTTACCGCCGTAAACGATCTGAATATCGAAATTCAGAAGAATGAGATCGTCGGTCTGATCGGTCCAAATGGGGCCGGCAAGACTACGGCATTTAATACTATAACCGGCGTGTACCGTCCGACTGAAGGCTGTGTATATTTTAAAGGCAAGGCAATGACTGGCGCTAAGCCGCACGCAATTACCGAGGCTGGCATAGCCCGGACCTTCCAGAATATCCGGCTGTTTAAGGATATGAATGTACTGGAAAACATTCTGGTGGCCTGTCACTTGCGCATGGGTACTGGTCTGTTTGCCAATATTCTGCATCTGCCTGGCTATCTGAGAAAGGAAAAAGAATCCCGGGACTTTGCCATGAGCCTGCTGGAGTCGGTAGGTCTGGCTGATCTGGCCGCAGAATCGGCTGTTTCTTTGCCATATGGCAAGCAGCGCCGCCTGGAAATCGTGCGTGCCTTGGCCACCCGGCCTTCGCTGTTGCTGCTGGATGAACCGGCTGCCGGCATGAATCCGCAGGAATCTCTGGAATTGATGGATTTCATCAGCCAGATCCGCGATCAGTACGATCTTACCATTCTGTTAATCGAGCATCATATGCAGGTTGTAATGGGTGTTTGCTCACGTATGTATGTGCTGGATTATGGTGTTACCATTGCGCATGGCAATCCGCAGGAAATCCAGAATGATCCAAAAGTTATAGAAGCTTACCTGGGGGTGGACTGATGCTCAAGATAAATAATTTGTCGGTGCACTATGGCGGGATTCACGCCATACAGAGTATCGGTTTTGAAGTGCCGGACGGCAAGATAATAACCTTGATAGGTGCCAATGGTGCCGGTAAAAGTACCACTCTTAAATCTATAGTCGGACTGGTAA